>JBEBHI010000111.1:0-12093 GCA_040080935.1 Terricaulis sp. | reverse complement strand
CACAATCATAACCGACCCTTCGGTCAAACGGAAAATTCGCGAAGCCGCTGAGGCCGAGGAACGCGAATTCTATGCCGAACGTGCGCCACAAGAATGGCTGGAGGCATTAGCGCCGCTTGGCACCGACCCAAACAAACCTTTTCTCGAAGATGCGCCTGCACTGATCGCGATCTTCGCTCAAAAGTATGGCGTCCGCCCTGATGGCAGCCGGTTCAGTCATTACTACGTGCCGGAATCCGTGGGCATCGCGACGGGCTTCTTGATCGCAGCCCTCCATGAAGCCGGTCTTGCCACGCTCACACATACCCCCAGCCCTATGGGATTTCTCAACACGATCTGCGGTAGGCCCAAGTCGGAAAAACCTGTGGTCCTTCTGGTCGTCGGATATCCCAAGGCAGACTGCCAAGTACCTGTCTATGGCGGCGTCAAGAAACCTCTCGCAGAAATATCGTCCTGGCTGTGAACGCCCCGAACCGTCCTGTCGAGGTTGGCGTGGCCGAGCAAGTGCTGCAAGCAAAGCGATCAACGGCCACTGCGCCGCGACAGACTACGTAGTGCGCTCGCTGGACCATGCTACCGTTGCATTCAAGGAGGCAATACAATGCCCCGTTGGACCACGCTTGGGCTGTTTGTCGTCTTCTTGATTGGCTACACGTTCCAGAAATACGCGGCGGCTGCGCCACCGACCTTCGTGCCCGACTACCTGCGTATTGTTCTCGTCATTGTGTTCATCACAGCGATCATTCCATTCGTTGTGATGTGGCCGGCGGGCGGCTTAGTTAAGCCGTTTCCGCTGTTCGCTGCCTTCACGGTCATTGGTTGCATTGGGCTTTCGGCCCTCGCATTCGCCGGGTTCTGGTATTTCACCGTCTCGCAATATCCGAACGCCCCACCAGTATGGGAGTTGGTCCCCAGAGGCATCGCTCCAGGCCTGTTCATGGCGACGATCCTCGTCTTCGACCGATGGCTGTCGCAACGTTCACAGCGAGGGTCTGTTGCGCCTTGAAATTCACGCACGCAGGTGCGCGGTGCTCGATCGGACATCAAGGCGCGCGGTGACGCTAGGCGCGGCAGCCGCACTCGCGGCCTGCCTACCCAGGCCGCTATCGGAGCAAGCCCCCGCCCCATCATCGGCCGGAGCCCGAAGCGGGAACGCGCTTGCCGATCAAGCAAACGCGCGGCTGCAAGGATTGCGCGAGGACTTGATTGCATTCCGGCGCGACTTGCATCGCCACCCAGAAGTATCTAGCCAAGAAGTTCGTACCGCCGCGCGTATCGCAGATCGCCTTGAACAGCTCGGTGCAAACGTGCGCCGCAACATTGGCGGTCACGGGGTGGTCGCGGTTCTGCGGGGCGCGCGACCTGGCCCAGTCATCGCATTTCGCGCCGATATGGACGCCGTCCTTTCTGACGCGCCCGATCCGGTCGACTTCGCGTCAGTGAACCCTGGTGTTCGCCACATCTGCGGGCACGACATTCATGCCACGATCGGCATCGCTTTGGCGGAAGCGTTCTCTGCGATCAGACAGAACCTTGCGGGCACAATGGTTCTGATCTTTCAACCCGCCGAGGAAAACGTCACCGGCGCCAGACTCATGATTGAGGCCGGCGCATTGGAAGACCCCCGCCCCGATGCGATTTTCGCCTACCACACCGCGCCGTACGAAGTCGGCCAAATCGCTTATTCTGAAACGACTTTGATGGCTGCGCGCGACCTCGTGACCGCGACTGTCACCGGGGCCACCCGCGCCGCCGCCGACGACCTTCGCAGCCGCATCCTTTCGTTAGGCAACATTTCCTCGCTTAACACGCCACAACCGATCGGAAGTGATTTCATTTGGGCCGGCGCCGCGCCGATTGCCGACACCTTAGGAGGCGTCTGGGTGATCAACGCCAACTTCAGCCTGGCGACTGAGACGGCCAGATCGCGTCTGCTGGCGGGCATCGACCAAGCCGTTCGCGATCTGTCGCGATTAGATCCTTCTCCGCGCATAGAGGTGAACTACCAGGCGGGCGCGTCACCCGGCGTCGCCAACAATTCTGAATTGACGCGCGGCGCCGTCGCAAGCATTCGCACAGCGCTTGGCGACAGCGCATTGGTGCAGGTGCGCAATGTGCTGCCGGGTTTCAGCGAGGACTTCGGGCACATGCAGGCCGTCATTCCTGGCGCCATGTTTTTCCTCGGCGTCAGCAACGCCAGTCGAGGGTGGCAAGGCTTCCCACACTCTCCGAATTATGTCGCCGATGAGGAAGCGATCTTCGTGGGCGCGAGGGCCATGATCAGCGTGATGCTAGACCGCCTGGCCACAAGCTAGCCCAGCCGACCAAACGAGCGCGCATCGCCCACCAGCAAGTGCTTGGCGCAGAATCCTGACAGCCCTGGGCGACGGTCGGGCGTGTCGCTCACGACATTCAATCTTCGGCGCAGCGAGCAGGCTGGAGCAGCATCCAAGAGAGTTGCAACTCCGCTGTATCGCGGAATTGCTCAAGACCGATGGTCATCCGTTCGTGACCGTCGATGGGTTGGGCGCGGTAGGTGCGAAATACCCAGTCCCACCAGGGTAAACTGAAGCCAAAATTGCTGTTGGTTTCCTCATAACGCACTGAGTGATGCAGGCGGTGCATGTCGGGCGTCACAACAACCAATTGCACGATCCGATCGAGCGCCTGCGGTAACTTGATGTTTGCATGATTGAACATGGTTGTCGCATTGAGCAACACTTCAAACACCAAGACAGCAATCGCAGGCGCGCCCAAGGCAACGACCGCGGCGATCTTGATCAACATCGACAACAGGATTTCCAACGGATGGAATCGCACGCCCGTCGTCACGTCGAATTCAAGATCGGCGTGATGGACGCGGTGGAGGCGCCAGAGCAGCGGCACGGCGTGAAAAAGCCGGTGCTGCAGGTAGATCACAAGGTCGAGGACGATCACCGACACAATTATCGCGGCCGCGTCCGGCGCGTTGATCACTTGAAAAATCCCCCAGCCATGGGATTCGGCGAAGATCGCAGCGCCCACTGCCGCAGCTGGAAAGAGTATCCGAAGCGCCAATGTGTTGATGACCGAGAGACCGAGATTGCCGGGCCAGCGTTGCAGCCTTGAGATGGCTTGAGGGCGCCTCGGGGCCAGCAGCTCCCAAAGCGCCATTGCCAAGAACACACCAAGAAAGGCGCCGAAGCGAATAAACGGTTCGCTAGAACTCAGCGCCTGCCCCATCACTCGAACGCGCTTTGGAACGCGCGAACCCGTTTGGCGTTGGCGCCAAGATCGGAGACGCCAACGCGCGAAGTCGAGCGCACATCAATACGCGATCCGCCCTCCGCGGGCGCGACCTGCACAACCACGTCATCGACAAAGCCGAACCACAAAGAGCGAACGCTGGCCTCGATGCGGCCGTTCGCCGGATCGGTCGCGTCGATGCTCCACCCTTCGGCTCGCGCCGCCGCCAATGCCGTCTCGAACGCCTCAGCCGGTGCTTGTGCAAGCATGATGGGTTGAATGTCCGGATAAACGCTCCGCTGGAGAACACGGGCCGACTGACCAGCGGCAGCGCCAAAACGATCATCGTCGGGCACGTGCGGATCTGCTTCGACCGGATTGCCGCCTGGCACGGCGGCGCGCAACGCCATCACGCGGTCTGAAAACACAAGTGGCGCGCTGGCATCGGAAACGATGTCGTGAATGGGCGGAATGGAAGCAGCTTCACTACGCACGTAGCCAGCATAACCCAGCGCCAGGACCGGTATGGCAAGCGAAAGCGCAGCCTTGCCCAACCCGGTCCTTGGTTTAACCAGCAGCGCGAGGAGAAGTGCGACCAGCGCAAGTCCCGCCGCCGCCATCACCAAGAGCGGGCCATAGCCAATCGTGAGCGTGCCAAATCCAAGACGCCAATCGATCAAGCCGAAACGCGTGGCGAGCGCCGCTGCAGCAAAATAGATTGGCAGCGCCAACGACAGAAAGAACGCCGCCGCCACGATGAACGCTCTAACCCTACTCATGCGCCTTGCCTCCCCGCCAACCGTTGACGCCAACGCCGGTAGCTAGCGCCATCATCAACGTCTTCCAACTCGCGCAGCATCATCACACGCTTACCGGCCAGATTGCTGAGCGTATCGGCGCGCGCATGCGACGTCGACCATCGAACACCTCTAAAGGGCAAATGCTGGCGCTGGGCTTGGGCAAAGCCAATGAGCCAGTAGCCGCCATCAAGCGCCGGGCCGACGACGGCGTCGCTGGTTTCCAACGCTTCGAACGCCGCTTCTATGTCAGTTGCCGCCACGTCCGGCGTATCGCTGCCGATGTAAACGAGCGGGCCCGGCCCCAATCGCTCCGACAGGCGCGTCATGCGCTGGCCAAGGTCGCCTTCTCCCTGACCGACCACGAAATCAGCGCCGAGAGACTGCACAGGCTCATCCGGCGTGATCGCCAGGCAAAGCCGCCAACGCGGGTCTCTACCTAAACGTTGCAAAAGTCGCCCGAGTGCGACGCGTTGGAAACGGTGTGCGGCAGGGTCGCCGATATCAGCGGCCAAACGGCGTTTGCCCTGGCCAAAAATTGGCTGCCGCGCCATCAGCACGAGAGTATGATCACCGACCATAGAAACGTGCAATCCGGTCAATCGGCGCGCCAACGCTGAACAGCGTTAGGCAAACGACATTGCGCGCGCTGCGCATCAGCCAACCGTCTTCGCGCCAGCGCCGCGCTGAGGTTGTTGCAACGCAGGCAAGCATCCGCAACCTGCGCCTGCCGATGCGGCGCACGAAGTCCACGTCTTCCATAAGCGGCAGCGGTCGAAATCCACCCAGTGCAGCGTAGAGGCTTCGATGGATCAAAAGACCTTGATCCCCGTAGGGAAGCGCGAACAGAAAAACCCGCAACCTCACCAGCCACTCCAAAACGCGCGCTTGCCACGCTGCATCGTCCAGCTTGAAGCGGAACACGCCAACGGTTGCGGCCGCGTTCGTGTCGCGTGCGTGCGCATCGACATGGGCCCGCCAGCCGGGCGCCAGAATGGTATCGGCGTGCAAGAAGAGCAGCCAATCTTGGGTCGCCATATCGGCGCCCGCGCGCATCTGCTGACCGCGCCCGCGCGCACTTGCCTGCACGCGTGCGCCGGCCGAGTGCGCCAAGCGAACAGTCGCATCTTCGGAGCCGCCGTCGATGACGATGACCTCCTCGGCCTCGGCAACGGACCGCAAGGTCGCAGCAAGGCCCTCTTCGGCGTTCAGCGTCGGAATTATGACCGCAATGCCCATTGAGACTACATGATCGGGAGCGTTCGGGCTTGGCAAGTGCGGCAGATACTGCGACCGGTGCAGACAAGTTGTAACCGCGCTGCCGCGTGTGCGTATCCACGTGAGCGCGCACATGCCCATTGGGGACGGGAGAATGATGCATGGCCGACGTCGAACAAGCGCCGCCCGCTCGACGCCGCATTTGGGGCCGGCTAGCGTTGGTTACAGTGCTCGGTTTGAGTCTCTTTGCGGCATGGCGTTTCGGCGTCTTTGACTATCTTAACTTCGAGACCCTGCGCGCACAGCGCGAGACGCTCACCGCATTCGTAGCGGCCAACCAGATACTCGCCTTCGCTGCCTTTATCGCAGTCTATCTAGTGGTCACCACGCTGGCGTTCCCAGGCGCATTCTGGATCACGATTTTGGGCGGCTATCTGTTCGGACTGGCCGGCGGCGCTGTCGCCACTACGATTGGCGCAACGTTGGGCGCGACGGCGTTGTTTGTGATCGCGCGCTACCTTCTTGCCGATACGTTGCGTGCGCGCGCCGGCCCCTTCCTGAAAAAGCTAGAGGCAGGCTTTGAACAAAACGCCATCAGCTACCTGCTGACGCTCCGTCTGGTTCCGGTCGTACCGTTCTTTATCGCCAATGTTGCGCCCGCCTTTCTCGGAGCGCGGTTGAGCAGCTTCGTTTGGACGACCGCCGTCGGGATCATCCCCGGCGTCATCGCCTACACGTGGATCGGCGCCGGCCTCGGCGCAGCGTTCGACGCCGGAGAGGCCCCAGATATCGCAGCGTTCGCACGAGAATTGGCGCCGGCCTTCGTCGCGCTCGCAGCGCTCGCGATCGCACCCGCAATCTATAGCCGCTTTAAACGCCCGAAAGCGGCCGGTTAGGAGTTTAGCTTTTATGGAAAACATAAAAGCGGACATCGCCATTATTGGCGGCGGCTCCGCTGGGTTAGTCGCAGCCTCCGGCGCCGCTCAGCTTGGCCAAAAGGTCGTGCTGTTTGAAAGCGGTGAAATGGGAGGCGACTGCCTGAATTATGGCTGCGTGCCTTCAAAGTCGCTGATTGCAGCGGCGCGCGCAGCCCAGAACGCACGCACGGCGGGCCCACTCGGGCTCGACATCGCGCCGCCGCATGTCGATTGGCCTCGTGTCAAGGCGCACGTACACGGTGTGATCGAAACCATTGCCCCGATCGATAGCCAAGAGCGTTTCGAGGGCCTCGGCGTCCGTGTCGTGCGCGAACGCGCGCGCTTTACCGATGCGCGCACGATCGTCTCGGAGACTCTTCGCGTGCGCGCGCGCCTGATGGTGATCGCCACAGGCGCCCGCGCTGGCGCGCCACCCATTCCGGGTTTGAGCGAGGTCCCTTATCTCACCAATGAGACCATCTTCAGCATCGATGCGCTGCCGACACATCTCATCATCCTTGGCGCCGGCGCTATCGGGCTCGAACTCGGCCAGGCCTTTGCCCGACTTGGATCCAAAGTCACGCTGATCGAAGCCGGCACGCTCTTCGCCGGCAAAGATGACGAAGCAGCCAAAGTCCTGCGCGCGAAACTCAACGCCGAGGGGGTGACCCTGCTCGAAGCCGCGAAGGCGCAGCGCATCGAAGGCGCAGACGGCGTCATCGCAGCCGACATCGAATTAGGCGGCGCAATCAAACGCATCGAAGGCTCTCACCTTCTGGTCGCTGCTGGACGCAAGCCCAATGTCGAGGACCTTGGCCTAGAGGCTGCGGGCGTCGTTTACGACAAACGCGGCGTCACCACCGACGCTCAGCTGCGAACCTCCAATCAGCGCGTCTATGCGCTGGGCGACGTCGCCTCACGCGAACAATTCACCCACGTTGCGGGTCTCCACGGATCGCTGTTCGTGCGCAATGCTCTCTTCAAGCTTTCGCCCGGACGCGCGGACGCTGCGCCCATTCCGCGCGTCATCTACACCGAGCCCGAATACGCGGCCGTCGGCCTTTCAGAAGCGGAAGCACGGGAGCGCTGGGGCGATAAGGTGCGGGTGCTCTTTGTGCCGATGCACGACAATGATCGCGCCCAAACCGAGCGCGACACAGAGGGCTTTGCCCGCATCATCGTCCGGAGCAATGGCGAGATTGTCGGCGCCGTGATTGTCGGTGCGCATGCTGGCGAGACTATCGCGACCGTCGCCCTGGCGATCGCCAACAAGCTCAAGATCGCCGCCTTCACCTCGAGCTTCGTGCCCGCCTATCCTACCCGCGCAGAAATCTTGAAGCGCGCTGCAGGACAATTCTATACCGAGAGCCTGTTCTCGCCGCGCACCAAGCTTTTGGTTCGCCTGCTCGCGCAATTGCCTTGAAAGAGAGAGCGCATGACGGCTTGGCGTTTGGGGATCATCGGCGGCTCTGGCCTCTACGACATCGACGCCCTTGAGGATCGCCGCTGGACACGGATCGCCAGCCCTTGGGGCGAGGCCTCGGACGAGGTGCTGACCGGCGTTCTAGATGGCGTGGAGCTGGCGTTCCTGCCGCGGCACGGGCGCGGGCACATGATCCCGCCGTCCGCCATCAACGCCCGCGCCAATATCGATGTCTTGAAGCGCGTAGGCTGCACTGACATCGTCTCTGTTTCCGCCGTCGGGTCACTACGGGAGGATATCCCGCCCGGTGCTTTTGCGCTCGCCGATCAGTTCATCGATCGCACGCGCCAACGCCCAAGTAGTTTTTTCGGGGCGGGCCTCGTTGCTCACGTCTCAATGGCCGATCCGGTGTGTCCGCGCCTTTCAGCTTTTGTGCGAGGCGCCGGCGCCCGCGCCGGGCTCGAGATCGCACCGAAAGCGACCTACCTCGCGATGGAAGGTCCCCAATTTTCGACCAGGGCGGAGAGCCGGCTTTATCGGACTTGGGGTTGCGATATCATCGGCATGACAGCGATGCCCGAAGCGCGCTTGGCGCGCGAAGCGGAGTTGCCTTACGCTTCGCTTTGCATGGTCACCGACTACGATTGTTGGCGCGAAGACAACGCCGATGTCGATGTCGGCGCCATTCTCGCGGTAATGCACGCAAATGTCGCCCGCGCAAGGCAAGTCATCACCGAACTCGCCAAGGTGCTGCGCGAGGTCCCGCGCGCGCCTTCGCCGATCGATACGTGTTTGGACATGGCTCTCATCACCGATCCGGCCAAGTGGGATGGCGAACTCGTGCAGAGACTTGACGCCGTTTGCGCCAGGCGCTTCGCCAAAATCTAGGCTGAGCAACTGCCGCCGCCCAACACGCAGAATTTCGCGCAATGTTGGTGATTGAGCGTGACGGGCGCCAGACTGTCCGCGAGGCGCGCTCCGAGTTCGAATTGCGGATCGTAGGGCAGCAGTGTGCACGCAATAACGGCAGGCGCCGCGGCGCCGCTGCGGCGCGCAATCATACGCGCACTGGCGCACATCATTGCCGACGGCGCGACCTTGAGAAGGCCCCAGCAGGCGTCGGTGATTTCGGGAACTTCGGCCGTCTCGTCCATCTCCGGAAAGATCACGAGCTGAGCGGGATCGTGCGCGTCGATGCTCCAGCCACGCTCGGCAATGAGCTGCGCATATCCGAGCCGCGCGTCGGTCTCGCGCTCGCCCCACATTGACCGCCCCGCCAACGACACTGAAAATCCATGCGCCGCCAGCCAGTCAATTCCCTCCACCGCCTCGTCAAAGCAACCCGCGCCGCGCTCTTCGTCATGGCGCGCCGCATTATAATGATCGAGGCTGACGCGTAGACTGAGCCTCGCTCCATGATTTTCACGCAACGCCCGCAAAGCCTCCGCCGGCTTGGGCCGCAGCATGGGGCGCATCGCATTGGTGAGAATAAGTACGCTGTGGCCGCGCGTTAACGCCATCTCCGCGAGCGTTCCCATGTGCGGGTTCATGAAGGGCTCGCCGCCCGTGAAGCCAATCTCGATTGGTCGCCCCGAAAGCGCATCAACCTCGTCCAGGAACGGCGCAAAGTCGGCGGGCGTGAAATACCTCAAACGGTCATTGCTCGGGGAGCTCTCGATGTAACAATGCGCGCAAGTGATGTTGCAGAGCGTGCCAGTATTGACCCAAAGCGTCTTCAAGCCGGTGAACGCCACCTTTGCGCGTTGCTCGCCTTTGGCGGTGACGTCAGGATCGGCGAACTTCGCCCGCGACGCAGCCGCAATACCCTCGATCGCCATCAGCAGCACCCCGACGTGTCAGGCGGAGCGGTCTGGCTCGCCCCGAACGGCATCGCTGTTCCGCAGCCGGGGAAAATGCCAAAATGCTTGGCGAAATCGCCGATGAAGCTGAAGTGCGGCGCAAACCGGCTCTCGCGCAGCATACGCCACGTGTTGCCGCACACCGGAAACACCCTCCCCGCTTCGATGCGATGGTGGGCGTCGAGAACGAACACGTCTTCGGCCCCGCCGATGCCGCCGCGATAAATCACGGCTTGGCCATAATCCTCGCAGGCCGGTTCGAGGTCTTGGAGGTTAAAGAGCCTGTAGGTCGCCGACCAAAAACTCGTCGCTCCGAATGCAGCGGCGATGGCAGGGTCATTGATAGCGAGAGGGCGCGACGTCACGAGCCTTGGATCGCAGAAACCGGTTGCGCGCGCTAGATTCAGGAAGTCGTTCCAGTAGAGCGCGCCCGCAAGGCACTCGCCGTGCAGCACCGGATCAGCGCGAAGCGAGACGGGCAAACGCCGATCCGCATAGACATCAGAGAAGTAGAACTCGCCGCCCGGCTTTAGGAGCCCGCGAGCGGCGGCGAACAAGGCGCGTTTATCTTCGACCAGATTGATCACGCAATTGGAGACGATGATGTCGAAACTGGCAGGCTCGAGCTCAAGCGCGTCAAGGCGGGTGATATCGCCGTCGAGGAAAGCGACGTTGGTATAGCCGCAGGAGCGCTCATGCCAACTCACATGGGCGCGCGCCAGCGCCAATTGCTCCGCTGTGGCGTCCACGCCCACGACCGTGCCACGCGGTCCAACGAGTTGCGCCAAAACGTAGACGTCGCGCCCGGCGCCACATCCCAGATCAAGCACCCGCGCGCCTTCAAGTTTGTCCGGGGCGACAAGACCGCAGCCATAATAGCGCTCGCTCACTTCAGGGTGGACACGCGCTAGGGCCGCCTTGATGCGCGTCGAGGGCGCATCCGATGTGACGCAGGCATCGGTGCGCAGGTCGCCCGAGCCCGCGAGCACCTGCCCGTAATAATTGCGCGTACGCGCAAGCGCGCCCTCATCCATGTTCTTCTCCGCTCTTTCACACTTACGCACCAGGCCGCCGTGTGGTTTCAATGCTAGGCAGCCTAAATAGGAGGCGGCGACAGAAACCAAGACGCGGGCCGACGCGTATTGCCCTTTGTCCGCGTCCCGCACCCGCAAGAGACTCAATGTTGCACCTACGTCATCTCGTTGCCGCCGTGGCGGTTTTCTTTGCGCTTCCAACTGCGGCCAGGGCCGCAGACCACGCGCCGTTTGATACGCTGCTCGCCCGCTACGTTGTAGTCTCGGCCGATGGGGTGAACCGGGTGCGATACGGCGCCTGGCGGGCGGCAGCCGCCGACCGGGCAACGCTCGACGCCTATGTCACCGCACTCGAGCGCGAACGCCCCTCGCGCTTCCCCCGCGACGAGGCGTTTGTCTATTGGGCCAATCTCTATAATGCCGTGACGCTGCAAATTGTGCTTGAGAACTATCCGGTGCGTTCGATCCGCGACATTCGCAGCCGGACGCTTGATCCGCGGGGTCTGATCGGGCCCTGGCGGACCGAGCGCGTGACAGTCGAAGACCGCCGCCTGACGCTGGATCAAATCGAGCATTCGATTCTAAGGCCAGACTTCAACGATCCGCGCGTGCACTATGCCGTCAATTGCGCCTCGATCGGCTGTCCCAATCTCCAGCCTCGCGCATGGCGCGCTTCCACGCTCGACGCCGACCTCGATGCGGCGGCGCGCGCCTACATCAACCATCCTCGCGGCGCGACCATCGACGCCCGAGGCCGGCTGCGCGTGTCCAGCATCTATACCTGGTTTGCCAGCGACTTTGGCGGCTCGCCGCGGGGCGTTCTCACCCATGTGCGCACCTATGCCGACGCACCTCTGGCGGCACGGCTAGGGGCAATGACTGCGATCGCCGGACATGGCTATGATTGGACGCTCAATGACGCGGTCGGTCGCTGAGCGTGCGCACTATTCACGGCTCAGCTTGTCCGGCCGATACCAGCGCTCCAAACGTGCGGGCGCGACGCCCAAATGATAAAGCGCGACGAGCCCCGCACTCATGAGTTCGCGACGCGCCACGCCATCGCGTAGGAAACGCCGCGCCGACGTCACCATCGGCGCATTCAGTTTCACGACGCTGCCAATGCGACGGAGGCGTTGTAAGATTTCGACGTCTTCAAATAATGGGAGATCGCGATATCCGCCTATTCGCTGATAGGTTGATCGACGCAGGAAAAGGCCCTGATCGCCATAAGTGAAGAGGCTGTGATTGATCCGGCTCATGAACGCATAGAACCGCAAGAGCGGATGCGCCACATCGAATGTGAGGCTAAAACCACCGGCGCTCACACCCTCCTTCGCCAGCGCTGCCTCAATGTGGTGGCGCGCGCCGGCTGGTGGCTGAGAATCGGCGTGCACAAAGAACAGGATGTCGCCGCCCGCCGCTTCGGCGCCGGCGCCTAACTGGCGGCCGCGGCCCCGCGATGTTGACACGACAATTGCGCCCGCCGCCGCAGCGAGCGCTGCGGTTGCGTCACGCGATCCTCCATCCGCAACCACAATTTCATCAAAACCTTGGCCGATGAGATCGACGATCAGCGTCTCGATCCGCTCGGCTTCATCTAGCGTGGGAATAACAACGCTG
>JBEBHI010000251.1:0-3230 GCA_040080935.1 Terricaulis sp. | reverse complement strand
CGCCCCGAAGGACGACGCAACCGCCCCCAAACAGCATCTCAATATCGGCCGCTGGACTATGCGCGTCGCGCGCCTCGCCATCTTCATTGGCGCGCTGATTGTTATCCTGCGGCTCTGGGGCTTCAATTTCAGCGATCTGCGCGACAGCCCGATCTACGTGCTCTTCTCGGTGCTCGGCCGCATCGCGATCATTTTGGTGCTGGCGCTCGCCGCGATCGAAATCGGGCAGCTTGCCATCCGCCGCGTTTTCGATCGTATCGCGCTTCGCGCACGCACCCCACGGCGCGCCTCGCAAATCCGCACATTAGGGCCTGTCCTCTCCGGCCTCGCCACCACGATCATCGTCGTACTCGCTGCGATGATGTCTCTCTCCGAAGTTGGCGTCGAAATCGGACCGCTTCTAGCAGGCGCCGGCATCGTTGGCCTCGCCGTCGGCTTTGGCGCCCAAACGATCGTGAAGGACTTTCTAACCGGCATCTTCCTGATCATGGAAGATTCTGTCTCGATCGGCGACGTCGTGCAGATCGGTGACTTCAGCGGCTCCGTCGAATCCATGTCATTGCGCACGATCAAGCTGCGCGACTTCAACGGCACGCTTCACATTTTCCCCTACAGCGAAGCGCAGGTCATCCATAACAAGACCAAGGATTTCTCCTTCGCCGTCTTCGAACTCCCCATCGACCACGGCAGCGACATCACCAAAGCCCTCGAACTCCTGAAACAGACAGGCGACGAGGTCCGCGCCGAACCTGCGTTCGCAACCCTCATTATTTCGCCAATCGAAATAGCTGGCGTTGATCGCGTCAATGAAGCAGGCGTCTTGCTCAAAGCGCGCATCCGCACCGTGCCGGGCAAGCAATGGACGGTTCAGCGTGAATTTCTTCGCCGCATCCGCCTCGCCTTCGCACAAGACAATATCGAGTTTACTCAATCAACCACGCGGCTCATCGCGCCAGACCTGCCAGCAGCGCCGCACGCGGACAAATCGTGAGCGAGCTTAGTTCGCGCCCGGCGGCGTCTCGTCAATGCACGCGCGCCGCTTCAGCGCATCGACGTCACGCTGCAATTGCGTGAGCCGATCCAACGCTGTCCATAGGCCAACGCCCACCGCCACCAGCAGCACGATAATGGTGTAATCCGCGGGCGTACCCATGCGTGTCGTCTCCTGGCCGGCAACATGCGCACACGCCCCGCGCCGCGCAATGCTCGAACGCCGCCGCGCCCTGCGACACTACGCTTCGCCCGCAAACACGGTACAATTTGGGCCAACGTCCGCTCGCCATCCGGGCGAACCGAACCGGAAACCCGTCTGCGCGTTACCACAGCATTCGCTGGGAGCACCTATGACTGAAACTCAAACCGCAACCACCCAATTCTGCGCCCGCGTCGTCGGCCCGCTCCTGATCATTGTTGGCGCCGTCGTCATCGCTCGCTTCAACGACATGGTGCTGCTCATCCCCGGCATCCTCGGCAACGGACCGCTCACTTTCATCGCCGGCGTCTTTACGCTGATCTGCGGCCTTACCTTGTTGGCCGCGCACCATCACTGGAGCAGCCCACCCGCCATCGCGATCTCGCTCCTCGCCGTCCTCACTATCGTGCGTGGTGTCACGCTTTTGTTTGCGCCAAGCCTGCTCACTGGCCTCGTGCACACCTTCCTGAACCTTGGCCCAGGAGCGCTGATCGCCGGCGCCGTCGCACTCGCTCTCGGCGCTTGGCTGACATTCGTCGGCTGGTTTGCACGCCCGTCGCGCCGAGCTTGAAACATCGCTGAAACATCCCGCCTCTATGTCTGCGATAAGACGGACATTCGGGGGCGACATGAAGAAATTGATCCTGGCGACAGCGGCCCTGACCGCGCTCGCCGTCCCCGCATCTGCCCAAGTCGCGGAGCCACGCGCCGTCGCTGAAAACGTCGCGGCCGCCATCGAAGAAAACTTCTTCGACGAAGCCCGCGCCCACACCATCGCCGCCGAAGTCCGCGCCGCTGCCGCCGCAGGCCGCTACGACATCACCAACGAAGCCGATCTCGCCGCAGCGCTCACCGCGACGCTCCATCCGCACGACGGCCACTTCCGTGTCGAGTATCGTCCGCCGCAAGCCAACGCCACACCGCGCCCGCAAGGCGGTTTCGGCAACGATGCACGCGCCGCTTACGGCATTCCCGGCGTCACGATGTATCCAGGTGGAATCGGCGTCGTCGATTTTCGCCTGCTCGCCGACTTCGACCCTGACCATTTCGAAGCCAAGTACGCGCTCGATGCCGCGTTCACGATGGTGCGCGGCTCACAAGCACTCATCCTCGATCTACGCGATTGCGCCGGGGGCTCACCGACAATGGTCGGCTACATACTCGGCCACTTCTTCCCCGAAGGCGCCAACGTCTACAACACCTTCCACTCGCGCCGCGGCGACCAAGAGGAAACGCCGCCCGAACAACCCGCAAGCGGACGCCGCCTCGACACGCCGCTCTTCGTTCTCACCAGCGGCCGCACCGGCTCGGCCTGCGAAAGCGTCGCCTACACACTGCAGGCCGCTGGCCGCGCAACCATCGTCGGCGAACCGTCAGCGGGTGGCGCCAATCCTGGCGGCCTCCTTCCCGTCGGCGACAATCTCGCTGTGTTTGTTTCCTTCGGCACCCCCGTCAATCCAATCACGCACAGCAACTGGGAAGGCGCTGGCGTGCAACCCGATGTCCGTGCACCCGTCGCCGATGCGCTCATCCGCGCACGCACCCTCGCGCTCCAAGCCGCACTGCGCGCACCCGCGGACGAAAGCGCCGGACGCGAAGCGCAATGGGCGCTCGACTCTCTCAACGCCGAATCCGCCACCTACCCGCGCAACCTGCGCGACTATGCCGGCGATTACGGCGCACGCAGCATCACCATCGAAAACAACCGCCTCGTTCTCCATCGCGACCGCCGCCCCGCGCTCGTCCTCTTGCCGCTGGAACGCGATCTCTTCGCCGTCGCGGGCACAGCGCCGCTCCAACGCGTCCGCTTCGAGCGCGACGCGCGCGACCGTGTCACAGCCATGACGCTCTATCTCGTCGACGGCCAGGAGTTCCACGACCAGCGCCAGAACTAAGCAACGCTTGAAGCGCAAGCGCGCGAGGCGTAAGCCTGCGCGCACATATCCCGGGGGGCCGCCACGCGCGGCTGAGATTGAGCATCCCGCTCTGACCCGTCGAACCTGAACCGGTTAGCACCGGCGGAGGGAAGGAGCGCTTT
>JBEBHI010000110.1:0-12152 GCA_040080935.1 Terricaulis sp. | reverse complement strand
TGAAACGCAAATCCGCACCGACCTTCGTGGTTTGGCGCGCGATCTGCGCGGCGATATCGAGCGTCTTCAGGCGCTCGTGATCTTCATCAACGTTTGGCTCGCGCCGCTGCTGATTGCGGCTGCTGGGCTGTTCTTGTTCTGGCGCCGTCAACGGCGCGGGGGTGCGGCGCGATGAGTTCGGGTTTGGCTGAACGCCGCAGAGCGCGTTCGCTTACGCTTTTCTTGATTGCCGGCGCGCTGGTTGCGACGGCGGCCGTGACGATCGGGATCGAGCTACGCAATTCGAGTCCGTCGAGCGTGCAGGGCCCCGTGCTGCCGCGGCTCGAGGAAACGATTGGCGGCGCCCAGCGCATCACGGTCACGAGTGCTGAAGCGACCTATCGCATTGAGCGCACACAGCAAGGTTGGGCGCTCCGCGACCGGGACGATTACCCGGTGTCTTCAGCGCGCTTGGCGCAGCTGACCGAGGGCTTGGAATCTCTGCGCTACATACGGCGAATGACGAGCGACGCCTCCAAGCACGAACGGCTCGGCGTCACCGATCCGCGCCAGGGCGGACGTGGCATTCTCTTGCAGATCGAGGACGGCAACGGCGCGTTGGTCGTGAACCTCATTCTCGGCGTCGAAACGGGCGGCACTTATGTACGCCGTCCTGACGATGATCAGACGTGGTCCGTGCAGGGCGATCTGCCACCGCTGCGCGACGCTGCGGCGTGGCTGGATTTGCATCCGATCAATCTGACGCCGGAGCGCTTGGCGCGCGTTGAAGTCATGCCGTCGGAAGGCCGCGCTTATATTCTCGGCCGTGACGCCGCCGATCAGCCCTGGCGGCTTGTGTCGCCGGCGCTGGTGGCCCTCGCGCAAACGACGATCACGACAACTGCCGAGCATTTAACGCAGCTTGCACCAGTTGATGTGCGCACGGCGCCCGCGATCCAAGGCGCCCCCCGCGCGCGTGTGCGGGCGACGACCTTCGACGGCATCGTCATCGATGCGGAGATCATTCCGAGCGACAATCGCCTGTGGCTGAAGACGGTCGCGCGTGCAGGCACGCCGGAGCAGGAAGCTGCTGCCGTGGCGCTCAATACACCCGCGTCGGATTGGGCTTATGCGCTAAGCGACACTGAGGCGGAGGCGCTTGCGCCGCCGCTCAACACGCTGGTTCCGAACGCTCAGTAGCGACCCGGCCGGTGCGTGTACGACGCGGCTAGGATGCGTCCGCCGTTCGGCTCTTGGATGATCACTGCGCATTCGGGTTGGCAGCGTGGCCGCTCGTACCAGACGGCTGTGCCGTCCCATGTGCCGACGCGTTCGATCCATTTCACCAGATTGTAGTGCGGAATCGAACGGTTGCGATTGACGCCGCCGGTGATGACGACGGTGAGCGGACCGGGATCGTAGGCGAGCATCCAGATGTCGGCATTCATGCCCGCTGAGCCTGAACCGATGGTGGCGCGCGCGCGGCCGTTGCGCAGCAATGTCAGCGAGAGGTCAGGCGCAGTCGATGGCCAGCCAGCGCGCTGCTGATCGTCATAGATCGCGCGCGCTTCATCCCAGTCAGAAGCGCTGATGGTGCGCGCGCCATTGACGACGAGTTGCGGTGTGAAGCGCCCGCGCACGCGCAGCGTCTGCGAGTAGGTGCGTTGGCGATCGGCGAACTCGGGCTGCGCGAACGTGTCTTGCCAGCCCAGATAATCCCAGATGCCGACCGGGAAGGTCAGCGCCAGCACGTCGTCCTCGCGCGAGAAGATGCCCAATAGCCGGTTCGCCCGCGGGCACTGGGTGCAGCCCTGGCTGGTGTAAAGCTCCACCACCATCGCGGCGCGGCGACCCTGGGTTTGGGCGAGCGCAGGGGTTGCGAACGCCGCTATGGCGACAGCCAGAGCGACGAGGAACCGGACGATCATGCGCAAGACCATGCAGGCCCCGCCGCTCCGGTTCGAATCAAACCGTTGTGACGGGGCCGGTTGAGGTCAGCTTTTCGCCAAACCGCGCAGCACATAGTGAAGAATGCCCCCGTTACGGAGGTATTCTACCTCGTTTTCCGTGTCGATCCGGCAGTGGACCTCCAGGTCTTCCGTCTTGCCGCTAGGGCGGGTGATCTTGAGCGTCACCTTTTGGCGCGGGCCGAAGCCGGCCACACCCGAGATCGAAACTGTCTCCTCGCCGGTGAACCCGAGGCTCGCCCAGCTTTGGCCTTCGAGGAATTGGAGCGGCAGCACGCCCATGCCGATCAGGTTCGACCGGTGGATGCGCTCGAAGCTCTCGGCCACGACGGCGCGGACGCCGAGCAGCGTGGTGCCTTTTGCAGCCCAGTCACGCGATGAACCGGTGCCGTATTCCTTGCCGGCAAAGATGACGAGTTGGCGGCCTTCCTTCTGGTAGCGCATGGCGGCGTCGTAGATGAACATCCGCTCGCCCGAAGGATGGTGGATCGTGTAGCCGCCTTCGACGACAGAGCCGTCGTCGTTTTTGACCATCTGGTTTTTGATGCGGATGTTCGCGAACGTGCCGCGCATCATGACTTCGTGGTTGCCGCGACGCGCGCCGTACGAGTTGAAGTCGTGCTGACCGACGCCGTGCTCGGTCAGGTATTGGCCGGCGGGGCTAATCTTCTTGATCGAGCCGGCCGGGCTGATGTGGTCGGTGGTGATGCTGTCACCGAACAGGCCAAGCACACGCGCGTCCACAACATCGTGCGGCGGAGTCGGGCTCATGCTCATGCCGGCAAAGTAGGGCGGGTTTTGCACGTAGGTGGACTTTGCGTCCCAAGCATACGTCCGGCCCGCCGTGATCTTGATGCCTTGCCAATGCTGATCGCCGGCGAAGACGTTGCCATAGCGCTCGGCGAACATTTGCGGCGTCACTGACGCGCGCACGGTTTCTTCGATCTCGGCGTTCGACGGCCAGATATCGCGGAGATAAACGGGCTGGCCGTCGCTGCCGTTGCCGAGCGGTTCGGTTTCGAGGTTCGTGTAAACTGAGCCCGCCAACGCATACGCAACGACGAGTGGCGGCGAGGCGAGATAGTTCGCGCGCACGTCCTGGTTCACACGGCCTTCGAAGTTGCGATTGCCTGAAAGCACCGAAGCGACAACGAGATCTTGCTCAGCGACCGTCGCCGAGATCGGCGCGGGCAGCGGGCCCGAGTTACCGATACAAGTCGTGCAGCCGTAGCCGACGAGATTGAAGCCAAGTGCGTCGAGATCCGTGTCGAGGCCAGAACGGCGGAGATAATCCGTCACCACTTGGCTGCCCGGCGCCAGCGAGGTTTTCACCCACGGCTTTACGTTGAGGCCCTTCTTGTGCGCGTTGCGGGCAACGAGGCCAGCAGCGAGCATGACGCTTGGGTTCGACGTGTTCGTGCACGAGGTAATCGCAGCGATGACAACGTCGCCGTGACCGATGTCGTGGTTCGCATCAGCAACAGGCGCGCGCTTCTTCAACTCGCTGCCTTTGCGGAATTCCTCAGTCATCACCTTCGTGAAGCCATCGGCGAGCGCGCCAAGCAGGACGCGATCTTGCGGACGCTTCGGACCAGCGAGCGATGGGCGCACGTCGGCGAGTGAGAGTTCGAGCGTGTCGGTGAATTCCGGCTCTTCTTCCGTGCGCCAGAGGCCTTGTTGCTTGCAGTAGGCCTCTACGAGCGCAACGCGCGCCGGATCGCGACCGGTTGCCGTCAAATAGTCGATCGTCTTGGCGTCGACCGGGAAGAAGCCGCAGGTGGCGCCGTATTCGGGGGCCATGTTGGCGATGGTGGCGCGGTCGGCGACGCTCATTGTGTCGAGGCCCGGGCCGTAGAATTCCACGAACTTGCCGACAACGCCCTTCTTACGCAGCATTTGGGTGACGGTGAGCACGAGGTCGGTCGCAGTCGCGCCTTCTTGCAACTTGCCGGTCAAACGGAAGCCGATGACCTCCGGGATCAGCATCGAGATCGATTGGCCGAGCATCGCGGCTTCAGCTTCGATGCCGCCGACGCCCCAGCCCAAAACGCCGATGCCGTTGATCATGGTGGTGTGAGAGTCGGTGCCGACCACGGTGTCGGGATAGGCGAACATCTCGCCGTCGATTTCACGCACCCAGACTGATTGGCCGAGATATTCGAGGTTCACCTGGTGGCAAATGCCGGTGCCAGGCGGGACGACGCGGAAATCTTGGAACGCCTGCTGGCCCCAGCGCAGGAATTGGTAGCGCTCAACGTTGCGCTCGTATTCGAGTTCGACGTTCTGCTTAAATGCGCCCGCCGCGCCGAAATGATCGACCATCACGCTGTGGTCGATGACGAGATCGACGGGCACTAGCGGATTGATCTTCTCAGGATTGGCGCCGAGCTTGGCCGCCGCGTCCCGCATCGCGGCAAGGTCAACGACCGCCGGCACGCCGGTGAAATCCTGCATCAGCACGCGCGCGGGGCTGAAGGCGATTTCGACTTCGTTCTTGCCCTTGTTCACCAGCCACGAGGTCATGGCGAGAATGTCGGCGTTCTTCACCGCGACGCCGTCTTCAGTGCGCAGGAGATTTTCGAGCAGCACTTTCAGCGAGATCGGAAGGCGCGAGATATCACCAAGGCCGTTCGCGGAGGCGGCTTTAAGATCGAAATAGGTGAAGGACTTGCCGCCCGCGCTGATCGAGCTGCGGGCGTTAAATGAGTTCAGAGAGGGCATGTGTGTGCATCCGGCTTGTAGAGCTTCAGAGATGCAAACGCGTTGGGGAGCGCCCCAAATCCGGAATCAAACCGGTCGCGCGGCAAGGCTTATTTAGCGTCGATTTGCGAAGGCGCAATTAATGTCGCTGGGAGTTTACAGCGATGTTTGCGAACCATTCGCAAAATTGCTTCGACAGGCGCGGCGTGACGCTACGGTGGAGTGGTGACTACACACACGGAGTCAGCCTGAGCCTGTCGAAGGCGGAACGTTAGCTCTCCACCGGTGGCGTCGGCGCAGCCGCTTTGCGATTGAAAAAGCGCCCGCCACGGCCCTTCCGCCAACGGAGCAGAAGCCAGACCAACGGGACCAGCACCACTGCGAACGGGATGAGTCCCGCGATGATCACGATGATGGCCGCAAAGCCGCCAACGATAATGCCGAGGAAGCTGGCGAACGCCTGGCGCAGCGGCTCGAACGTGTCGCTGCCGACTGAGCGCGGCGCTGAGCTGTACTGAACCGTCAGTTCCGACATCGCCACGCGCGTGCGCATCACCGCGAGTTGCGACTGAACTGAATCGATCTCGGACTGAACGCGCGCCAGTTCGCGCTCAACTTCCAACAGATCGGACAAGCGGCCGCGACTCGTGCGTAGCAATTCCTGCAGGCGATTGCGCAATTCCGTTTGCGCGCGCAGCCGCGCTTCGGTGTCGACCATTTGGCGCGTCAGATCTTCTGAGCTGGTGGTTTCGCCCACCATGCGCCCGCCGGCCTCGTCAGCCTGTTGCGCCATGCCGCTCTTGAAGGTGTTGAGCCAGTTCGGTTCGGCGCGCAGCGACAGATAGCCTTGCATCTGACTTTCCGGATCGCCGGTGCGGCTGGAGCCGATCAACTGGCACACGCGCGGGCCAGCCGCTTGGCACGCCTGCACGTGACGATCCATGATGCCCGCGAGGCGTTGGCTTGGGATTTCGAGGTTCAACGCATACGAGTAGGCAAGGAAGAGAACTGGCGTGGGGCCTGCTGGTTGGCTCGGGCCTTGCGCGCGGGTCGCACTGTTGCTGGTCAAAGCGTCTGCGGGCGGCGCAGGCGCAGCGGCGGGTGCTTGGGCTTCCTCGCTCGACACGTCGTCCACGCGACCCTCGGCGCGTTCCATATCCGCCATGCCATAGGATTCGCCGCCCGCCGGGGCCTCGCCTGGGGCTGGTGCGCTCAAGTCAGATTGGCCACACGCAGCCAACGCCGCAGCCAGCACCAAACCCGCCCAAAAACGACGCATAGCCGCACCTCCCTCGCATCCCACCAAGCGCGGCTTGGCGGATCGCGCAACCCTTTCTAGAACCGGGGCCGCATTATGAGCGCACGCGGACCTTTCCAAGACAAACCGTCTATCCGCGTCGAAGCGCTGTCGCTTTCGCGTGGCGGGCGCATTTTGTTTGAGAAGCTGAGCTTTGCAGCGGCTTCAGGCGACTATGTCGAAGTGCAAGGCTCGAACGGTTCGGGAAAGACGAGCCTGCTACGCGCGATCGCCGGATTGCTGCGCCCGAGCGCGGGGGACATTGCGATCGACGGCGCCGATGAACCATCGCAAGCGCTCCACTATGTCGGTCACGCGAACGCGCTGAAGCGTGAAGAGAGCGTGCGCGAGCATTTGTATTACTGGGCTGGACTTTTCGACGGCGCGCCGAGCGAAGATTTCGTCGCACAAATTCTCGATCTCACTCGGGTGATGGTGCTGCCGGTGCGCGCCTTGAGCCAAGGTCAAGCGCGGCGGCTCGCCTTGGCGCGCTTGATCGTGGCGCCGCGTCCTGTGTGGTTACTCGATGAGCCTGCCGCCGCTTTGGACGACGCCGGCAAAGCGGTGCTGAACGAACTCATCGCATCGCACCGTGCAGGCGGCGGCATTGTCGTCGCTGCGGTGCATGAGCCACTCGGACCGCAACCATCGCAAACTATACGCGTGTCCCGATGAAGGCGTTCGTCGCGACATTCCGGCGCGAGCTGGCGATGCTGTGGGCTGGCGGCGGGGCGCTCACGCCGCTCGGCTACTTCTTCGGCGCGACCATGCTTGTGCCGCTAGCGATGGGGCCGGACCGGGCGCTCTTGGAAGCGGCGGGACCGCCACTCGTTTGGATCGCAGCCGCCCTTTCAGTGTTGGCGATGTTGGAACGTTTGTTTCAGGCGGACCTGGAAGACGGCTCACTCGATCAAATGCTGCTCTCGCCCGCGCCGCTTGAGTTGATCGTGTTCGCAAAGGGCGCGGCGCTTTGGGTGGCGATCGGAGTGCCACTTGCGCTCGCTGGAGCACCTGTGGCGATTGCCTTGCAGGCGCCGGTGGAGCGCGTGCCGTTGATCATGGCGAGCTTGGCGCTGGGCACAGCGGCGTTCGTCAGCGTCGGCCTCATCGGCGCTGCCCTTACAGCGAGCGTGAAACGCGGCGGCGTGCTGCTGGCGCTAATCGTGCTGCCATTGTTCGCGCCGCCGATCATCTTCGGCGCCTCGGTCGCATCGGGGGAGGACGTCAGCGCCGCGTTCGCCATTCTGAGCGGCTGCGCCCTGGGCGGCCTGGCGCTCGGTCCGATCGCCGCCGCTGCTGCACTCCGGCTGCAGGCCGAATGACCGCATTGCCTTTGCCCTCAAACCGCGATTGGTAGCGCCGCGATGTTTGCCTTTCTCGCCAATCCCGCGCGCTTCATGGCGTTTTCGGCTTGGGCCGCACCGGTGCTGTTCGCCGGCGCGCTGATCCTGTTCGCGACAGGCATTCCGTGGGCGCTGTTCTATTCGCCGCCAGACTACCAGATGGGCGACACCGTACGGATTATGTACGTGCACGTGCCCGCCGCGTGGTGGTCGATGGGCGCATACGCGTTCATGGCAGGCGCAAGTTTTGTCGGCCTGGTTTGGCGTCACGCATTGGCGGACGTTGCGGCGCGCGCTGCCGCGCCGATTGGCGCTGTGCTCGCAGCTGTGTGCCTCGTCACCGGATCACTCTGGGGCGCACCGACCTGGGGCACCTGGTGGGAGTGGGACGGCCGCATGACATCAATGCTCGTCCTCTTCATCACCTACCTCGGTTACATCGCGCTTTGGTCCTCGATTGAAGACGAAGAACGCGCCGCGCGGCTTGCGGCCATTCTCTGCCTTGTCGGCGCGATCAATCTCCCGATCGTGAAATTCTCCGTCGATTGGTGGAGCACGTTGCACCAGCCCGCGAGCATCATGCGCACCGGCGGCACGTCGATTAATGGCGAGATGCTTGGCCCATTGCTGACCATGGGCGGCGCTTACCTGTTGTTGTTCGGTGCGCTGACGTTGATGAACATGCGCGCCGCGATTTTCCGCCGCCGCGTCGAGAGCGCAGCGCTTCGGAAGGCGCAATCATGATCGAAGGCGGATGGTCATTCATTTGGCCTGCTTACGGCGTGGCGCTCGGCGGCCTTGCCGTGCTCGCGATCGTGGTGCTGGCGCGTCTCAGTGCCTGGGAACGCCGCGCCCGTGAGCTGGACAAGCGTCCGTGAGGCTGATCGCGTTCGTGCCTTTGGCAGCGCTGCTGGCGCTGATCGGCGTAAGCATCTTCCTGCTGACGCGTGAAGGCGAGCGGGAGCGTTTTACCGAGGGCATGGTTGGGCAGCCTGCGCCGGCCTATTCGTTGGCGCGCCTCGATGGGGACGAGCCGCTCACCGGCGATGAACGCCGTGGTCGTGCTTATGTCGTCAATCTCTTCGCATCCTGGTGCACGCCGTGTCGCGCTGAGCATCCGCAACTGATGGCGCTGAGTCGTCAGGGCGTCGACATCGTCGGCATCGCTTACAAGGATCGGCCAGAAGCGTCGGCGGCGTTCTTGAACGAACTGGGCGATCCGTTCGCCGATGTCGCTCAAGATCCAGAGGGGCGCTTCGGTCTCGAACTTGGCATCACTGGTGTGCCGGAGACCTTCGTTATCGGCCCCGACGGTGTCATCCGCGCAGCTTATCGCGGGCCGCTGACGGAAGACGCGGTGCGCGACGTTATCTTGCCGGCTTTGCGCTAGGTGCGCTGCTTGCGCGAACTCGCGCGAGATTTGGCTTTCTTCTCCGCCGCTCGTTCCCGCGCTTTGCGTTTGGCCAGCTTCTTCTGCTCACGCTCGGCCTTTGCCGCTGCTTGGTCCGCGAGGTTTGCAAGCTTGGTCAACGTGTTGAGGAAGCTGCGGCCCTTCGTTTTGGGCAGAAAGTCCAAGATCGCCGCGTCCGCGGCGCGTGCGTGCTGGCTTGTTGCTGAAAGCATCGTGCCGCCGGCTTGGCCGAGCAGCACGGAATAGGCGCGCCCGTCCGAAGTCGAAGGCGTACGCACGATCCACCCGCGCGTTTCCATCTTGCCCATTGTGTCGCCGAGCGTTGAGCGATCAACACCCGCGATACGGCCAAGATCGGATTGGCTGAGCCCCGGCTGTTCAGCGATCGCGGCGAGGATGATGAACTGGCGGAGCGTGATCGTGTCGCCGACCAATTGTGTGAAGCGCTCCGAAGCAAGCTGCTCGGCGCGATGCAGCAGGTGGCTGGGCGAACCCGCCAACTTGAACTGGTCGGACTCGCCAGAATCCGGTGTCGACCGCGCCATTCTGTGCCGCCCCAAACGTTGGCGGAGATTAACGGCGCGATCAGCGCGATCAATCATGCGTTCGAGCATTGTTCGCCAGGAAGGCGAAATTCAGCACCAAATGCGGCGCAATCAGGCGCCGGGCGCTGCCGCAGGCGTCGTTTCTTCTGGCGTCTCGATGTTGTGCTTCAGAATGAAGGGCGTGTTCGCGAGCGCGAAAATGATGGTCGGGATGTAGAGAACGGGGAAGTGGTAGTTCACCCAATCCTCTGTCGTCATCGTGCGGCGGATGTATTCGGCGGCGAATATCATCACGAAGAAGAAGCCGGCCCATCGCAACGCGAGGATCGTCCAGATGCGCTCCGCAAACGTGAACACGTGCCCGAATACCAGCTTCATAACGTTCTGCTTGAGCACCACCGAAACCAAAATCGCGCCGCAATAGAAGATGTTCGCGAAGGTCGGACGGAGTTTGATGAATTCGTCGTTGTGTAGCGCCAGAGTGAGGCCGCCGAACCCAACCACCAACACGCCCACGACAATCAGCGCTGGCGGCACGCGGCCGGTTTTCCAGCGGCTGTAAGCGATGGCGATTAATGTCGCGACGATGAAGATCGCAGTGGCGATGAAGATCGAGTTGTCCTTGGTCTCGGGAAACCGGTTCAGGATGTTGCTCGAGACGATGAACAAGCCAACAGGCCCGAAATCGATCAGCAATTGGTGCGGGCCAGTCGGGCTGGTGCGGGCAGGGGTCTCGTTGCTCATCGGAAGCGGATTGCCTTGAGGGGCGATCCCTGTCCAGATGTCGTGACATTCGGAGGGGACGATGCGGCTTTTTGGCTTGATGGCGCTTGGTTTGTTGGCGGCTTGCGCGAGCGCTGAAGCGCCCGCTAGCGAAGCGCCAGTGCGGTCCCTGGGCGAAATATTGGAACAATCGCCCGCGAGCGACTGGCGCGCCGTCGATCAGAACAATCTGCTCTACATGCAGCTGCCGGCTGGCCGGGTGATCATCGAACTCGCCGCCGACTACACGCCGCTGCACATCGCCAACATCCAAGCTCTGGCGCGCGCGCACTATTGGGATGGCGCCGCGATCGTCCGCAGCCAAGAAAACTATGTCGTCCAGTGGGGCCGTGATGAAGCGGATCCGCGTCCGATGGGATCAGGTACGGCGACGCTTGCGCCGGAATTCGATCGCCCACGCAGCGGCGTGCAAATCACGCGGCTGCCTGATCCTGACTCCTACGCGCGCGAAGTTGGTTTCGCCAACGGCTTCCCGGTCGCGAGCGACGGTCGCCAGACATGGATGGCGCATTGCTACGGCATGGTCGGTGCAGGCCGCGGCGACACCGCCGACAGCGGCAGCGGCGCTGAACTTTACGTCGTGATCGGCCACGCGCCGCGTCACCTCGATCGCAACATCGCGACCGTCGGCCGGGTGCTCCAAGGCATGGAGCTGCTATCGACGATGCCGCGCGGCACCGGCGCGCTTGGCTTTTATGAAACACCGGCCGAACGCACGACGATCACCTCGGTGCGCCTCGGTTCGGAACTGCCAGCGAACGAGCGCGTGAACCTCGAAACGCTGCGCACCGATAGTGCGACGTTCAACGACGTGATCGACAGCCGCCGCTTTCGCCGTGAGAGCTGGTTCTTGGAGCCAGTCGGCCACATCAATCTCTGCAACGTGCCGTTGCCGGTGCGGGTGCGGGGCTAGGTCAGACCAACTAAAGCGCGAGAGAAGCTTGCGGCGTCGAACGTCTGCAAGTCTTCGGCCTTTTCGCCGACGCCGATGAAGTGGATCGGGATGGCGTGACGCTGCGCGACCGCGACAAGCACGCCGCCTTTGGCAGTACCGTCCAGCTTGGTCATCACGAGCCCGGTGATTTCCGTAACCGAGCGGAAGTTTTCGACCTGGCTCAGCGCGTTCTGGCCAACGGTGGCGTCCAGCACGAGCAACGTCTCATGCGGCGCGTCCTCATCGATCTTGCGCATCACACGGATGATTTTCGCAAGCTCAGCCATAAGCTCGGTTTTGTTTTGAAGGCGCCCGGCGGTGTCGATCAGTGCGACGTCGGCGTTCTCTTCCTTGGCGCGCTTCACGGTTTCGAAGGCGACGCCCGCAGCGTCCGCGCCTTGCGCCGAGGCGACAAACGTCGCGCCGGCGCGATCCGACCAAACTTTCAGCTGTTCAATCGCCGCCGCGCGGAACGTATCAGCCGCTCCGATGACGACCTTCGCGCCCGCATCGGTCAAATTCTTGGCCATCTTGCCGATGGTGGTCGTCTTGCCAGAACCGTTGACGCCGATCACCAGCACGATCCGCGGCTTCACGCCATCGGTGAGATCGAGATGGGCCTCGCGCGGCTTCAGGATGCGCGCAACTTCGCCTGCAAGCGCTTCGCGCGCCTCGATGGCGCCGTTCTCTTTGCTGAAGCGTTGATCGGCGAGTGCGGCGCTGATGCGCGCGGCTGCTGCTGCGCCCATGTCCGAAGCGATCAGCGTTTCTTCGAGCTCGGCGATATCGCCGGCGTCGAGCTTTTCCTTGGTAAAAACCGAGGTGATGCTTTCAGTGAGCTTGTTCGACGATTTGCGCAAACCATCGAACAAGCCTTTGGCCTGTTCGGGTTGTTGCTGCTGACCCGGCTTATCCTTCTTACCGAATAGACCCCAAATCATGCGGCTGCGCCGATCAGGTGTTGGCCGTCGTGTGACGTGAACCGGAGGCGCTGAAACCCTTCGCCGCCGCCGTTGAAGTGGACCGGCGTGAAATCAGGCAGGCGGGCAAAGCCATCGCGCTCAATGACGCCAGTCTCCTCGCGGCCAACCCAGGCACCAAGGTGGCGCTCAAGCGCCGCGGCGCCAACTTCGCGAAGCCGCGCGGCGCGTTCCTTTATGAGGCGGCGATCCAGTTGCGGCATGCGCGCGGCG
>JBEBHI010000250.1:0-3256 GCA_040080935.1 Terricaulis sp. | reverse complement strand
GCGTCGGATCGGCCATGAGAAAAACCGTTTCGATGGCGGGATTTAGCTTTTGGTTCATCCCGACCATCGCGAATTCGTACTCAAAGTCGGCGACCGCTCTAAGTCCCCGGACGATGATTTGCGCCCCTACGCTTTCGGCGAATGACATGAGCAATGTGTCAAAAGGTTGGATGACGATCTCAGCGCCGCCTTTGATCTTGGCGCACTGCTCCTGAACCATCTCCACCCGCTCCGCCAAAGTGAAGAGCGGACCCTTGTCCTCATTGATGGCGACGCCGATCACCAGCTTGTCCACCAAGGTGGCCGCACGGGTGATGATATCCACATGGCCGTTGGTCGGGGGATCGAACGTCCCCGGATAGAGGCCAACGCGGACCTTCTTCGTCACTTCGCCTCTCCCTCGCCCTCGGCTTCCGGGGTCTCGCCCGCATCGCCGGTATCGCCGCCTAGCGCCTCGAGGCGCTCAGCCGCAACAACATGCTCGTCATCTGCGACATTGATCAAGATGACGCCTTGGGTGGCGCGGCCCGCAATCCGGATTTGATCGATCCCAGTGCGGATAAGCTGGCCCTTGTCGGTGACCAGCAGCAGCTCTTCCTGATCGAGCACCGGGAAGGACGCCACGATACGCGCCTCGCCCGTGAGCTTGTGCGCGATGAGGCCCTTACCGCCGCGATTGGTGACCCGATACTCGTACGCAGATGCGCGCTTGCCGAGGCCGACGGTGGTCATGGTCAGGATGAATTGCTCCTGCGTCTTCAGCCAAGCCAAGCGCTCGAACGGTGTCGGCGGCGCTTCGCCTTCAGCCGCAGGCGTTTCTTCCTGCTCGACTTCGACATCGCCGCGCGATTGCGCATCCCACTTGAAGAAGTCGGAGACTTCCTTCGACGTCACGTCGACGTGCTTCAGCACGGCCATGCCGATAACGCTGTCGCCATCCTTCAGATCGACGCCGCGCACGCCGGTCGAGTCACGGCCCTTGAACACGCGCACATCTGTCGTACGGAAACGCACGCATTGGCCGTTCGCTGTGGTCAGCAGCACGTCGTCTTCTTCAGAACAGATCTGCACGCCGATGATGCCATCGCCCTCGTCGGGCTTCATGGCGATCTTTCCGTTGCGATTCACCTGCGTGAAGTCGCTGAGCTTGTTGCGGCGCACGCCACCGGACTTGGTGGCGAACATCACGTCGAGCTTATCCCAATCGCGCTCATCCTCCGGCAGCGCCATCACTGACGTGATGGTCTCGCCCTGGCCAAGCGGCAGCAAGTTCACCAATGCACGGCCCTTCGTGCGCGGATCACCTGCCGGAATACGCCAAGCTTTCATTTTGTAAGCCATGCCCGACGACGAGAAGAACAGGATCGGCGCGTGCGTGGAAGCCACGAACACGCGCGTGACGAAATCCTCGTCCTTCATCGACATGCCGGCGCGGCCTTTGCCGCCGCGGCGTTGTGTGCGGTAAGCCGCAAGCGGCGTCCGCTTCACGTAACCACCGTGCGTGACGGTCACGACCATCTCTTCGCGCGGGATCAAAGCTTCGTCGTCGATATCGCCTTCGGATTCCGAGAACGCGGTGCGGCGCGGAATGCCGAACGCTGCCTTCACGTCCGTCAGCTCACCGCGAATGATCTCAAGGATGCGTTCACGCGAGCCAAGGATAGAGAGCAATTCCTTGATCTCTTCGGCAATCTCGTTCGCCGCCTTCGCGATATCGTCGCGGCCAAGGCCGGTCAGACGCGAGAGCGTCAACGCCAGAATAGCGCGCGCTTGCTCGTCCGAGAGGCGGACTGATGCGCCTTCAACAACAATCGTGCGCGGGTCAGCGATGAGCGCGATCAAGGGCATCATGTCGCCAGCGGGCCAGTCACGCGCCAAAATGCGCTCGCGCGCAGCCGTCGGATCCGGGCTCTCACGGATGAGCTTGATCATTTCGTCGATGTTCGCGACCGCGATGGCGAGACCAACAGTCTCGTGACCACGCTTGCGCGCCTTCGCCAACCGGAATTTCGTCCGGCGCGTGACGACCTGCTCGCGGAACGAAAGGAAGATCTGCAGGATCTTCTGCAGGCCCATCTGCTCAGGCTTGCCCTGGTTCAGCGCCAGCATGTTCACGCCGAACGACGTCTGCAGCGATGAGTAGCGATAGAGCTGGTTCAGCACCACGTCCGGCACCGCATCGCGCTTCAGCTCGATCACCAGCCGTACGCCGAGCCGGTTCGATTCATCGCGGACTTCAGCAATGCCTTCGATGCGCTTCTCGCGCACCTGCTCACCGATCTTCTCGACCATCTCCGACTTGTTCACCTGATAAGGAATTTCAGTGAACACGAGCGCTTCACGCCCTCGGATGGTTTCGTTGTGATGCTTGGCGCGCATCACAACAGAGCCACGCCCCGTCATCAACGCCAAACGCGCGCCGGCGCGGCCAAGGATTTCGCCGCCTGTCGGAAAATCCGGACCGGGGACGATATCGAGCAGATCGAGTTCGGAGATATTTGGATTGTCGATCATCGCCAAAGTGGCGTCGATGACTTCCGATAGATTGTGCGGCGGGATGTTCGTCGCCATGCCGACCGCGATGCCGCCGCCGCCATTGACCAAAAGATTCGGAAACCGCGCCGGCAGAACCGTCGGCTCTTGAACAGTGCCGTCATAGTTATCTTGGAAATCGACGGTGCCTTCGTCGATATCATCGAGCAGCGCACGCGCCGCCTTCGTCAGGCGCGCTTCGGTGTAACGCATCGAAGCCGGCATATCACCGTCGATCGATCCGAAATTGCCCTGACCATCAACGAGCGGCAGGCCCATCGAGAAGTCCTGCGCCAAGCGCACGAGCGTCATGTAAATCGCTTGGTCGCCGTGCGGGTGGTAGTTACCCATCACTTCGCCGACTGACTTCGCGCTCTTGCGATAGGACTTGTCGTGCGTGTTCCCGGACTCATCCATCGCGTAGAGGATGCGGCGGTGCACCGGCTTCAAACCGTCGCGCGCATCAGGCAGAGCGCGCGAGACGATAACGCTCATCGCATAATCGAGATACGAGCGCTTCAGCTCGTCCTCGACGCTGATGAGTTGAACACCCTTCGGAAGGACTGGTCCGCCGTTCTCGGCGGGATCGGACGTGTCTGACACGGGACCCGGTCTAATTTCTAAGCGCTCGGATTGAGCAGTTGTGGGAAGCAGAAAAGGCTAGAAAAAACTGGCCTCGATTCCACCGGAAACTAACATTGTGACGCCCCAGTCGCAAACCAAG
>JBEBHI010000008.1:0-41561 GCA_040080935.1 Terricaulis sp. | reverse complement strand
GAGCATCGAGCGCACGAGCGGTTGGCGGAATGTGTATTCGCCTTGCCAGACGTGGCCGGGGATCGCTTCGTGATAGGTGAGGTCGGGCAGATCGAATTTGCGATGCAAGTCGGTGGTGCGCAGATTGATCCAGAAGTGACCAGGTTCGCGCCCGTCGATGGTGCCTGCGCCGCCATACGCGCCCGGCGCGCCGTCTTCGACGTCCGGCGAAATGCGCACGACTTCGAGAAAGCCCGGCACAAGCGTGTGAAACGCGCGCGGCAGACGCGCCCGAATGTCGGTGAGCTTGTCCTGAATGAACGCCATGATCTCGGCGCGGCCAGGATCGCCTTCGGCGAATTTGTAGCGCGGGTCTGCGCCCAGCGCGGTCATGCGCGCGCCGACGCTGCCTTCGGTGTAGCCGATCGAGCGTAAGATCGGGTCCATGCGCCCGTGCAGCGTGCGCAATTCATCGAGGCCCATCTGGTGGACTTCGTCAGGCGTCATGTCCGTGGTCGTGCCGGCGCGCAGCGCCCAAGCATAATATTCATCGCCGCGCGGCAGCTTCCATACGCCGGCATCGCTCGTTGCGCGTGCTTGCAACGATTCCAGCATCGCGATCTGACGATCGAGCGCCGGTGCAATGCGTTGCTCTGCGATGTGCGTGGCATCGCTAGCGTAGCGCGGATTGAGATTGGCGCGTGCGGCGCGTGTCGCGAGCGATGTGACGATGCCCCATTGCGCGACTGGCGCGGCGCGGCTGGTGCGGAGCTGTTGCAGCGTTTTTGCCAGTAGGAAATCCGGCAACACAACGCCGCGTGAAGCATCGGCGCGCACGCGTACGGTCTCGCCTTCAAGCTGGCGCGCGTAGGCTTCCATGCGCATGAGATACGCGTCCGCATCGGCAGCCGTAGTGATCGAGTGACTGGAGTCGAGGAACGACGGGATCTCGACGAACGCGCCGACATTCTGCGCCACCGCGTACGGCGTGTTGCGGTACGACCAATTGTTGTTGAGGATTGCCACGTCGCCGTACGGAAACTCGAAGCCGTCCGATGCGAGTTCGTAAACCGTCTTTACGACATCGACGTCGAGCTTCTTGCCGGCGCTCAGCGTATCGGTATCCAGCCGGCGCAATTGCGACAGCGTCGAGCGCACGTGGCCACGGATCACGCCTTGCCCCGACGCCGAATGGCTAGACAACCGCGAACGCAGCCGCGCGCGCGCATCTTTATCAACGCCGGCGCTGGTCGCGCTCTCGGGATAGTCGGTCAGCAATTGCTCGGTGATGCGCGCGAGCAGGCGATCGGCGGCGGCTTCCGGCGTTTGCGCCTCGGCGGGCAGAGCTTGCGTCGCGAGCGCGGCGGCGCCCCCTTGCAACAAGGCGCGGCGGTGAAACGACATGAGACCCCCAAAGCGGATGCGTTGGCGCGATCAAGAGCCGCCCGGCGGGCGGGTCAAGAGCTAACCGCTGAAAAGGGGATGCGGGTATGCGAAACGGCCGCGCAGCTTTCGCCACGCGGCCGTCCAGCAGGAATGAGCAGGCGTTAGCCGCGGCGCGTGTTGTCGTCGATGCGGAACACGACGCGCAGATTTACCGGTGAGCCGGTCGCGTCGCGTCCGTCAGCCAACGTGGAGGAGTGACGGAACGTGCGCGCTACACGAACCGCAGCTGGGCCGAAGCCGCCTGGCGTTTCGGAGACGCGCGCGCAATCGAGAGCGCCGCCTTCAATCACGGTGCAGTGCAGCCGCGCTTCGCCTTCGCGGCCACGCTCAAGCGCGCGCTCAGGATAGAGCGCCGACAAGCGGCGTGCGGTCGGCGTGCGGTCCCAGATCGGACGCGGCGCGGCGGTGACGACGAGATCTTCGTTGTCTGTGTAAGCGACATCCTCAGAGGTGGCATTGATCGGCGTCACGCCGATCGTGACTTCCGGGACTTCCTCGGTCTGCGCGACTTGCCGGCGTGCCGCGGGCGTTGAGCGCGCTGAAGACGAGGTTGAAGCGGGCGGCGTGTCGGTGCTCGCTGTATCGGCGACCGGCTCATCGCTCGGATCGATCGGGCCAGCGCGCAGGCTGTCGTCGCCATACGAAGATTCAGAGCGATACTGATCGTTGTAGGCCGTTTGCGCGCCGTCCGTCGGCTGCGCGTAATTTTGATAGGCCCAGTAACCGCCGCCGACGAGAACGGCCGCCGCAATTGCGCCAAGCAGCAATTTGCCGCCGCCACCGCCACCCTTCGATGCGCGGATCGTTGTTGCGCCGTGCGCGTCGTGGTCGTGATCTTTATCTTTGCTCACCGTCGTCTCCTCGCGATGCAGGAAGGAACCCACACGCCGCAACGCATGCGGTAAGTGTCGGGTTCCGTCGAAAATCCGCCCGTAAGGAGCGCTCATAGGAATTGAAACGTACGCGTGCTGTGACCGAGGGCACAGTGCGCTACGTGGCGCGGCTCAGCGCGCAAGCAGGCCCATGAGCAAGCCGTAATCTTCGTCCATCAATCCGTTGCGGCGCGCGCGTTGGACGGCTTCGCGACCTTCCGCTGCGATGTGCGGCGCCCATGACGCCATTGCTTCGCAGCGCTCCGTTGATGGTTGTTCGCGTTCTTCTACGGCCAAGCGTGCGATCGTGAACACGTAGCGGCCGATGCCTTGGCGGACTTCGCGCTCACCGCCGCGGCTCGCGGCTGCGTTCATCGCGCCAAGCTCAAGCGCGCCGACGAGCCCGGCATTCACGACATCGCGCACCGGAACACGGCAGGAAAAGCTATCGCCAATCGCATGCGACCAATTTTCGGTCGTTGCTTCGACTTGCGCTTGGCTCGGTTGCCCGGCCAGAAGGGCGGCCCACGCGCCGCGGCTTGCAGCGTCTGCGTAGCGCAGCGACGGGCCGCTTTCTCCCACAGTGGCGCAGGCGCCGAGCGCGAGAAGGGCGGCGAAAGCGAGATGACGTGCGATCTTCATGCTAGCGCTCCAGAAGGGCTGCGGTCGCCATGCCGCCAGCTGTGCATACACCAATCACAGCGCGCTTTGCATTGCGCCTTCCCAGTTCAAGCAGCGTCGAGCCGAGATAGCGGATGCCGCTCATCCCGTACGGGTGCCCAAGCGCGATCGCGCCGCCATTGACGTTGGTGCGGTCCCACGGCGTGTCGAGTTCGCGTTGGTTGTAGAGCGTCGTTACCGCATAGGCTTCGTGCAGCTCCCACAGATCGACATCGCCAGCGTTGACGGCGTTCTTCTTCATAAGCTTGCGGATCGCGGGCGCGATGGCGATGCTCATTTCTTCGGGATGCACTGAGCCCAGCGCAAAGCCGCGCCAATATCCAAGGATCGGCAGACCACGCTGCGCGGCTAGATCTGCGTCCATCATGACAACGGCGGCAGCGCCGTCTGAAAGCTGTGACGCATTTCCCGCTGTCGTCGTGCCGCCTTCATACACAGGTTTCAGAGACGCAAGCTTTTCGTATGTCGTATCGGGCCGAGGGCCTTCGTCGTGATCTAGCGTGACTTCGACTTCGCTGGTCGCGCCTGTCGCCTTGTCGGTCACCTTCATCTTCGTCGTGATCGGGATGATTTCTTGCGCGTATTTCCCCGCTGCGTTCGCCTCCGCGACGCGCTTTTGGCTCATGACGACGTATTCATCGAGCTGCTGACGCGTGATGCCGTACTTGTGCGCCACAAAGTCAGCGGTTTGGTTCATCGTCCACCACACCGCCGGCATTCTCTGCTGCAGCGGTTCGTAGAAGAAGCCGTTGAAGTTCAAATTGAACTGCACCAGCGAAATGCTCTCAACGCCACCCGCGATGCCGCATGAAATCTCGCCGCGCGCAATCGCGTTGGCGATGTATGACGCCGCCGTCAGTCCAGAACCGCAATAGCGGTTCACGGTTACGCCCGGCACACCAACGCCGAAGCCCGCGAACAGCGCCGCGTTGCGCGCTACGTTATGACCGGTGGCGCCTTCCGGCAGTCCGCAACCGAGCACAACGTCTTCGATCTCGCTCGCCTCGACCTTCGCGCGCGCCACCGCTTCTTTCATCACGTGAGACGCCATGGCGATGCCGTGTGTTTGGTTCAGCGCGCCGCGCGTCGCCTTGGCGATGCCGGTGCGGCAATAGGAAACAATCGCGACGTCTTTCATGGGCTTGGCTCCTCGCACGCACTCTGCGCGCAGCGGCGCGAGCGCGCCATCATGCGCTCGTATGTGGCGACTGGTTTTGACGGCGGAATGATGTAGCTGCGATTCTGTGCATAACGCGCAAATCAGTTCATCATTCCAATCCGTCACCGTTCCGGATCCGGTCCGGAACAACGCGATGGGAGCGCGTCAATGTCTGCGTTGCGAAAGTACCAGCCGCTTCAGTGTCACCTTGAGCGTCGCCAAGGTCGGCCTGAAATGCTCACGTTCGAGGACATAGAGGGGATTATCGGCAAGGAGCTGCCGCTGAGCGCCACGAAGCATCGATCGTTCTGGTCGAACGACAACCGCGAAATCGGGTCAGCGGCCCATGCCTGGACTCGCGCCGGCTACCGGGTCGCCTATCTCGATCGCGACGAGAAGGTCGTCCGCTTCGAACGCACCCGCTAGCGCCTGAAATTCGCCGCCATGGCGGTGATCCATGGCCGCCTTCTGAGGAGGGAGGCCGCCCGTGCGCCGTTTTTTCCTAGCGCTGCTCGCATCCGCCACGCTTAGCGGCTGCATCTCCATGCTTGAGAACGGCTACGATAGCCGTGCACGCCACGAGTGTGACCGGTCCTCCCGCGCGGGTGAGCGCGGGGCGTGCTATGACCGCGTCGACCAGCATCGGCGCGAGCGCAGGGAGTGAATTGGATGAGACTTTTGCTGTTGGCCTTGGCCGCTCCGCTGATTTTGGCGGCTTGCGATGGCTCGTATTCCTCAACGGGCACGACCCAAGAACCCGCGGGCGGCTACACGCTCGAGGTTCGCGCCGTTGAAGGCGTACAGACCTACATCGTAACCGCGCCGGATGGCCGCCAGACGGCGTCGACGGTTGCGGAAGGCATGTCGTCATTGTTGGACGCCGAGCAGGTTCAGCGCCTCGGTGTCGCTGAACCCTTGAGCCCCGAACCACATCCGGAAGTGTTCGCCATGCGTTTGCCTGGCGTGGATATTTCGGTTGCGGCGGATGAGGATAATCCGAACGGCGATAGCGCGACGGTGCGTGTGAATGCAGGCGGCCGCACGGTGCATGTCGACGCAGAAGATGGCGGGCCTGGCGAAAACGACGATACGGCCAACGTCATGATCACTGGCGCGACGGAGTCAGACGCGCGCGATTTCATCAATGACGCCGAAGACGTTTCGGCTGAGGTGAAACAACAAATGCTCACAGCCGTCGGACTCTAAAAGTTCGAACTACCACTGAAGCTTGCCCCAATCGGCCCATTCGCGTTTTCTCACGCGAACTGAGTCGATTGGGGACAAAATGCGCCAGAACTTGCGCGCGGCTGCGGCCGTATTGGGATTGGTTGGTCTAAGCGCTGCGCCTGTTGCGCAGGCCGAAGAAGGCATGTGGACCTTCGACAATTTCCCCGCCGATCGCATGCGCGAGGAAATGGGCTGGGCGCCCGATCAAGCTTGGCTCGATCGTATCATGGCGGGCACGGCGCGCTTGCCCGGCTGCTCCGCTTCAAACGTCAGCGGCGCTGGCCTCGTGCTCACCAACCATCACTGCGTAATTTCGTGCGTCACAGCGCTGTCGACGACGGACAACAATTACATCGAAAATGGCTTCATGGCGCAGGCGCGCGAAGAGGAGCTGCGCTGCCCCAACATGACGATCGATGTGCTGACCTCGATCACCGACGTCACCGCGAACATCGATGCCGCGACCGCTGGCGTAACAGCTGAAGGCTTCGCCCACGCCCGCGACGCCGAGTTCGCGCGGCTGACGCGTGAATGCACGACGGAAGAAACACGCTGTGAAGTCGTCACGCTTTATCAAGGCGGCCGCTACGGCCTCTATCGCTATCGCCAGTTCAGCGACGTGCGCTTGGTGTTCGCGCCGGAGCACGCCATGGCCGCGTTCGGTGGCGACCCGGACAATTTCAACTTCCCGCGCTACTGCCTCGATTTCTCGTTTCTGCGTCTCTACGACGATGGCGCGCCGGCGGTGACGCCGAACCATCTCGACATGCGTTTCACGCCGCTCGCGGAAAACGATGTCGTGCTCATCGCCGGCAATCCCGGCCGCACGTCGCGCCTGAAGACGACGGCGGAGCTTGCGTTCGAGCGTGACACGAACTTGCCTTGGCAAATCGCTTCGCTTTCGGAGCTGCGCGGGCGTCTCATCGCGTACTCCGCGCAAGGCCCAGACCAATCACGCATCGCGTCGAGCACGCTGCAATCGGTCGAGAACTCTTTCAAAGGCCTGTCAGGCCGCCGACAGGCGCTCGCAGACCCGACGGGGTTCGCGCACGTCGCAGAACGCCAGGCCGATCTGCAGCAGCGTGTTCACCGCAACCGCGTCGCGCAGCGCGAAGTCGGCGATGCGTGGGGCGAAGTCGAGCGCGCGCAAACCGCGTATCGCGGCATGTTCTATCGCTATCAATATCTCGAACAGCGGGCGGGTGAGCGCTCGCTTCTGTTCGGCTGGGCGCGTGATTTGGTGCGCGGCGCTGCTGAGCGCGACAAGCCCGACGCGCAGCGCCTTGCGCGCTACACCGATGCGCGCGTGCCGTCCGTGACGCAGAGCTTGCGCGCAAGCCGCACCATCACGCCTGAGTTCGAGGAAATTCATCTTGCCTTTTGGCTCTCGAAGTTGCGCGAGTACCTGACGGTTGATGATCCGGTCGCACGACGCATTCTCGGCAATGAAAGCCCAGAAGCGCTCGCGGCGCGCCTGTCGCAGTCGCAACTCGCCGATCCGAACTATCGGATGCAATTGTGGGAGGGCGGCGCTGAAGCCATCGCACGCTCTGACGACCCGCTCATTGTTTTTGTTCGTGCCTGGGACGCAGACGCCCGCGCCGTGCGCGAGCAATACGTGACGCAAGTCGAAGGTCCTGTCGCACGCGCGCAAGAGCGCATTGCCCGCGCCCGTTTCCGCGCTTTCGGTGAAGAGCAATACCCGGACGCGACGTTCAGCCCGCGCATTTCCTATGGCCGGGTCACCGGCTGGTCGGAACCGAGCGGACGCACCGTTGGCGCGTTCACGCGCACGGATGGGCTTTACGAGCGCGCCACCGGCCAGCGCCCGTTCGTCCTCAGCCAACGCTGGATCGACGCGCGCAGCCGCCTCGACCCGCATGGCATCTTCAACTTTTCGACCTCCACCGACGTGATCGGCGGCAACTCGGGCAGCCCACTGCTCGACCGCGATGGCGACGTTGTCGGCGCGGTGTTCGACGGCAACATCCATTCACTAGGTGGCGAGTACTTCTACGACGGCTCGCTCAATCGCTCTGTCACAGTGTCATCGACCATCATCCGCGCCGCGCTTTCGGACGTGTATGGCATGAACAATTTGGTGGCCGAGCTCGAAGGTCACTAAGAAGCGCCCTTCGTTTCCGAAGGGCGCTTGAAAGTGTGGGACGCCAACAACCGACACTCGGAACCGGCGCCGGCGTCCCAACCTCCTTGCTCATGAGGGCGAGGTCGGAGGCTTCTTGATTGGCGACAAACGGGGGTTCGCGGTCGCCAGAACCAACACACGCAACGTGCGTTGAAACTGTTCGACGACCATCAACACGCGTTGCGGCGTATCGAGCAATTCGAGAGAGACGAGCCGACGCGCGCGTGCGGCGAATGTCAGTCGAGCGCTGCGTTGAGGAATGCGACCTGCGCTTTAATCGACTGAGTGGTCTGCTCACACGGAAACGCGATGAAGCCGTGGCAGGCGCCTGGATAGATATCCAGCTCACCTTTGTTGCCGGCCGCGACCCAACGCGCATGCATGAACAAACTGTCGTCGAGTAGCGCATCCTTCGTACCAATGGTGAAGAACGCAGGGCAGAGGCCGCGCAGATTGGCGAACAGCGGCGACAGTTCGGGCGCGCGTTTTTGTTCGTCGGTCGTGCCCGGCAAGAACGCTTCGCCGAACTTGTGGATGTCGAGCGTGCGCAGAACGAGGCGATCCGCATCGCCGAACGCGCGGGCGCTGGGGCTCATGCCGAGATCGAACACGCCGAAGACAAGATTGGCGGCGTGAAACGGGGTGCGGCCGTGCTTATCGCGCAGGCGCAGGATCGTCGTTGCCGAAAGGTGTGCGCCGGCGCTCTCGCCGCCGATGGCGAACTTATCTCCGCCGAAATCGCGCAGATTGTCTGCGACCCAAAGCGCTGCGGCTTCGCAATCATCCGGCCCAGCTGGGTAGGGGTTCTCTGGCGCGAGGCGATATTCCACGCTGATTGCTGTGAGGTTTGCGCCGTCCGCGATCCGCTCCAGCAACCGATCCTGCTGATCCGCCGCGCCGAGCACGTGGCCGCCGCCATGAATGTGCAGATAAGCGCCGCGCGATTTTTCCGGCGCGACGACACGGAGCTTCACTTTGCCTGCCGGCCCGTCGATCTCGATCCACTTGGCGCGATCCGACTTCACCGGCGCCGGAAATACGCCCGTACCCGCAGCACGCGCATCACGCACCTTCTGCGCGCCAACCTCCCACCAATTCGCCATGTCTTTGGTGAGGGCGATGATGCCGGCGTTTAGCTGTTTGGTTTCCTCGGGAATGGCAGCGTCGGTGAAGAGCTTCGGATCGAGATATGTCGTCACTTCAAACCACCCATCTTTCTGATCGCCTTCCACTCATCGGCCGTTACCGGCTGCACGGAGAGGCGCGAGTTTTTTACGAGCACCATGTCTGAAAAGTTCTTGTCGGCCTTTAGCGTCGCCAGCTTCACCGGCGTCTTCAGCGGCTCGACCGCTTTGAAGTCGACAGCATAGAACGCGTTCTTGGCGTCCGTCGGATCTATATACGCTTCCTTCGCCACTTCGCTGACGCCGACAATCTCTTTGCCTTCGTTCGAGTGGTAGAAGAACGCCTTGTCGCCCTTCTTCATATTTTGAAGATGGACCTTGGCCTGATGGTTGCGCACCCCAGTCCAGGAGTCCGCGCCTTTCTTGACGTGCTGATCCCAGGACCAGGTGTCGGGTTCGCTCTTGATCAGCCAGTACGCCATTCAGTCCTTCCAGTGCTCAGGCGCGCGCCTCGAACACCAGATTGAACGGCGTCTCGGCGGCCCGGCGGAATTTACTGAAGCCCGCGTCCTTGGCCACCTTTTTAAGACGCGCCTCGCCCGCTTGCGCGCCTAACCCTAAGCCAACCTCCTGGCTCAAGGATGCAGGCGTGCAGATCATGGTCGACGCCGCATAGAAGACGCGCCCCACCGGGTTCAGATTGTCCTGGAGATCGTCGTGCGCGAATGGTTCCACGATCATCCAGACGCCGTTGTCGGCCAGCGCCTTCTTTACGTGCTTACCCGCGCCAACCGGATCGCCCATGTCGTGTAGGCAATCGAAGAACGCGATCATGTCGTAGCCGAGCGCCGGGTAATCCTTGGCGCTGGCTTGATCAAAGGTGACGCGCTTAGCGACGCCGGCTTCCTTCGCCAGCTTCTGTGCGCGCTCGATCGATGGGCCGTGATAGTCGAAGCCGTAGAATTTCGACTTGGGGTAGGCGAGCGCCATCAGGATTGTCGATGCGCCGTGTCCGCAGCCGACGTCGGCGACGCTCGCACCTTTCTCCAGTTTTTCCTTCATGCCGCGCAGTGACGGAATCCACTCTGAGACGAGATGGCGGTTGTATCCTGGGCGGAAGAATCTTTCAGTGCCACGAAAGAGGCAGGTCGAATGTTCGTGCCAGCCAACACCTTTGCCGCTCTTGAACGCGGCTGCGACTTTCGGCTCATCGAGCCACATCGCTTGCGCGAGTTCAAACGCGCCAGCGAAAAACGCCGGGCCGCCTTCGTCCGCAAACGCGCACGCTTGTTCTGGGTTGAGTTTGAACTTCTTGCTCTTGGAATTGTAGTCGATGTAGCCCGCCGCCGCTTGCGCAGAGAGCCACTCGCGCAGATAGCGCGCATTGAGCTTGGTCTTTTCCGCGAGCTCATCCGGCGTCACCGCCTTGCCATCGGCCATCGCTTTGTAGATGCCGAGACGATCGCCGAGCAGCACCAATGCAGCGCCTGCCGTGGCGCCAAGGTCACCAACCAGTTTTCCAAGAAATGTGTTCAGTTTGTCGGGGTCGGGCGATTTCATGCGCGCTGCCTCCCTCATCGGAAGGGGTGAGCTAGCGCCTCTAATTTTGCGCTCGCAAGCACCGCTTTGGTGAATGTCGCAAACTTCACCCGAAGGCTGGTTCAGGTCTGAGCCCGTGGCTCGCCAGCAACCCTTTGTCGCGTTTCAGGCGATGCGGCAACGCATGCTGGGGCGTGTGCTTGATCTCACAGAGCCGCCCGCTAAAGCTCAGCCTGCATGGTGGACGCAGCGCTTGAGGCAGAGGGGTTGGTCAAGCGCTACGGGTCTCGGACCGCGGTGCAAGACCTCAGTTTCCGCGTACCCGCGGGGTCGATCTACGGCGTGCTTGGGCCAAACGGTGCGGGCAAGTCGTCGACGCTGCGCATGCTTGTCGGGATTTTGCGCCCGACGGCTGGGCGCGTCTCGGTTCTGGGCGGCGCCGCCGACCGCGAAACAATGCAGCGCGTCGGTTATCTACCCGAAGAGCGCGGCCTCTATCGCGGCATGAGCGCCCGTTCGGCGATCGCCTATCTCGCGCGCCTCAAAGGCACGCCGGCGGGGAAGGCGTTCAAGGCGGCCGACAAGCTTCTGACGGACCACGGACTCGGCAAAGTCAAACGCAAGAAGATCAAAACGCTGTCGAAGGGCATGGCTCAAAAGGTCCAAGTGCTCGGCGCCATCGCGCATGAGCCGGAGCTCATCATTTTCGACGAACCGTTTTCCGGACTCGATCCTGTCAATCAGCGCGGCCTCGAAGAAACCATCCGCGCTCAAGCCGCTGCTGGGCGTACGATCCTTTTCTCTACGCACGTGATGGAGCACGCTGAGCGTCTCTGCGATCGCATCCTACTCATTGCGCAAGGCAAGGCTGCGTTCGAAGGCACTGTGCGCGATGCGCTAGCTTTGGCGCCAAGCCTCGCGGTGCTCGAGACCGATGGCGACTATGATCTGGCTCCAGTCCTCGCGCCGCTCGGTTTTCAGTGGACCGAAGAGCTTGGCGAGCATGGCAATCGGCGTTGGCGTGTGCGCCTGGAAAACGGCCACGGCTCGCGGCAATTGCTGCAAGCCTGCGTTGAAGCTGGTGCGCCGCTTTCGTTGTTTGAGCCTGCACGCGCCAGCTTGCACGAGGCCTTCGTAGCGCTCGTCGGCGACAAAGCCGCGATCTCGGCGGAGTAGAGCGATGTCGCCCATCCTCCTCGTCGCCCGCCGCGACTATTTCGCCTACATCGGCGCATGGGGCTTCTGGCTCTCGCTGCTGACCGCGCCGGTGATCATCGCCGTGCTGTTGTTCGGCCCCATTCTCCTTGCCCGCGCGGAGCCACCGCGTGTTCTCACCATCGTCGCAGAGCGCTCAACCGATGCGGACGCGATCAAGTCTGCGTTTGCAGAACATGCCCGCCGTGAAGCCCGCGGCGAGATCAACGCCTATCTCAGTGCAACCAACCCGTCGCTGCAGGCGCCAGCCCTGACTGCATACGACGCCGCGCCTGATCGCGTCGCCGGCATCGCCGCCGCGCGCGCTATCGTGGCCGAGCGCGCGCCAAACGCGCTGTCCGCCTTTCCCTCCGGAGTGCCGCGATATCACCTCGTCGATCCACCCGCGACGGACATCGCCGCGCTTCGTCCTTACCTTGATGGCACGCGGCTTCTTGCTAGTGGCGGTTCTTTATACGGCGCGCTGAACATCCGTCGCGATGAGCAGGGCGCGCCGGTGATCGAGTATTGGAGCACAGCGCTCAGCCACGATGAGCCGACCAATCTGGCGCACCGCGCCATGCGTCTGGAAATGCAACGCGAAGCGCTCGCCGCGCAGGGTTTGCCCCCGAGCGAAGCCGAACGTCTGCAGGCTTTCGATCCGCAGATCGTTCAGTTCGATCCGCGCTCCTCCGGCGCCGAGGGCGTCACCCTTCGCGAACGCGCGCCGTTCTATGCGGCGCTGGCGCTCGCTTTTATCCTCTGGAGCGTTGTCTTCTCTGTCGCCAACATGCTGCTGAACGGCGTCATCGAAGAGAAGTCCAACAAGATCCTCGACACGCTGCTCACCAGCGTCACGCCGCTGCAAATCCTCATCGGGAAGCTTCTCGGAGTCGCCGCAGTCAGCCTCACGCTGTTCTTGTTCTGGGGCGCGCTCGGCGGCACATTGCTCACCATTGCCGCCGAACGTGCGAGCGACAACATCTTCGGCCAAGTCGCCGCCGCGTTCCTTGATCCGCGTTTGCTTACGGCGTTCGTCGTCGGCTTCGCTGCCGGTTATCTCATGTATGGCGCGATTTTCCTGGCGCTGGGCTCGCTCTGCGAGTCCGTGCAGGAGGCGCAGACTTTGCTCGGTCCAGTCGCGCTCTTCCTCGCGCTGCCGATGATGCTGATCACGCCCGCTCTCGATAACCCCAACGCGCCGATCATCGAAATGGCCAGCTGGTTTCCGCTGTTTACACCGTTCCTATTGCTGATCCGCGCGCCCTCTGGCTTGAGCTGGATCGAGATCGCGGGGCAGGGCGGCCTGATGATTTTGACGGTGATACTGATCCTTTGGCTTGCCTCACTCGTCTTCAAAGCCGGCGTCGTCGGCCAGGCCGGGCTTTCAAACCTGCGGCGCAAACCCAAAGGCTGAAGGCGTCTCATTTTGTTCGACTTGAGCAACAGTGTTCAGCAGTGTCTCTTTTGCGCCGACGCTCGTGCTACGTGTCACCAACGCGGAGGCTCGCATGTTGAAAAAGGTCGTAGCTCTCATTTTCTGCGCCGCGCTTGCAAGCTGCTCAACACCGGGCGTCCCGAGCACCGCAGGCGTCGAACTCAATCCAATCGACGGCCCCATCCGGCATTGGCGGCGCAACGTTGAGCACGGCTGCGTCAATTGGAGTGCGACTGAAAACTGGGCAATGGTCGAACTCTCCGTCGATTCCACGCGGTGCGAAGGCGCACCAGGTCTCAGCTATCATACGAGCGCGGACTATCTCGCCTTCCGAAACTACGGTCCACAAACCGATTTCGCCGATCTAGTGACCCAAGACAGCAACGGCCGCATCAGTTTTGCGCTGTGCTCGTTTTCGTTGTCGGCGGACCAGCTCGAAACCTTGCGCACAGTCGCGCGCGAGGGCCTGGCGCGCTCAACCACCGACGCTGAACGGCGCACGCTAACGCGCATCGACCACCTTCTCGCTGCAACCAACGGCGCCGCGCTTACGAGCGATCAGCAGGGTTGCACCGGTCGGTTCAATCCAGGCGCCAACATCGTGAGGGAAGATGCATGGACAAACACCGGCGAGGCCGTCGTGCCATGCGAAGCACTCCCGGCGACCGCCGTCACGAGCGTGCCGGCGCCGTTTGACCAATACATGCAGCTGACGTGCACGCGCTCCGGCCAGGCATTGCGCCCCGTCGATGGTGCGCAATGGCTGTTCAGCACCGGTCCGCGATGGATGTGGTCAGTCGGATCACCTCGCGGCTCTGCGGCCGACCACTTTGTACGTTTGACTCCTACTTCAATCGACGCGGCCGAATTGGCGTCGCTTCGCGGCCAGCTGGCGCAGGCGTTTTTTCCTCAAACAGACGGTCAATCAAGGAGACGGCCCATCTCTGACAGAACGATCATCGGCCTCTCCGCGCGGAAATCGGCCGGCAGCCTGTTGCAAATCTACCTTCTCATCCCGCCGCCTGGCGCGAGCGATCAGCCCGTCCTCGGCGTTGAATGCGCTCGCAATTGCCGTACGCTGGAAGCCGATGCGATGTACTTCGTGATAATGCCTGATTGAATGACGCACACTGGCGCGCACCCGAGCAGGTCGCGCAGCGCGACATCGAATTCGAATGGTAGGCGCAAGGCGGCGCAGCGTGCCGTCTAAACCGCCCGCCATCCCATGATCGCCAGCGTGTGACCCTCAGGGTCCTTGAACGCGCGCAGCATCAGCTCACGCCCTTGTGCTTCCTGCAGCTTCTGCGCCGGATGCAGAAACGCGATGCCCTTAGCCTCCAGCGCGCTCTCGGCCGAACTCCAATCGCGCGGCTCAAAATAGAGCACCGCATCGCCGCCGATCTGCTGACCCGGCTGCGCCGCGCCAATCATCAGCCGCGTCGCGCCGGATTGGAAAAACGTCATGCCGTTGGTTTCGAACAGCACCGGAAAGCCAAGCGTATCGCGATAGAACGAGACCAACGCGCCCGGATCGGCGCTCGCCAGCGCGACCTGACAAATTCCCGTAAGCAACTGCGGCGCTGCGTTCATGGCTCTGCACGGATTCCCTCGAAGTCGCCACCGCGCTCCACCGCGCCGCCATCCGTTTGCTGCGCACCGTGCGCGTTGCTGACGATGAGACCGGCGTCTCCGCGCCAAAGCTCTCGGCCCTCTCTGTGCTCACCTTCGGTGGTCCACAAAGTTTGAAAAGCCTCGCCGGCGCCGAGCAAGTCACGCCCGCTACGATGTCGAAACTCGTCACCGATCTCGAAGCTGCGGGCCTCGTCGCCAAACGCGCCGATCGCGAAGACAAACGGGGCCTTCGCATCGAAGTCACCGCCAAGGGCCGGGCGCTGATGGAGGAGGGCCGCAAGCGCCGCCTCGCGTTGCTCAATAAGCGCCTCGCCAAACTGACGCGCGAAGAACGCGCGCAACTGGCGGATGCTTCTGAAATTATGATGCGTTTGGCGGAATAGCTCAGACCAATATGCACCGCCGGCGTCTCGCCGGCATCTTTGGTAGCAGCAGGCCCGCGTCTGCTTCGACAAGCTCAGCATGACGCTACTTAGGCTGTCGCTCCAACGCTTACATTGGCGTCACCCTGAGCCTGTCGAAAGGCGGCGCCTCGTGCGAACGAAGATGCCGGCGAGACGCCGGCGGTCCATATCGCCAAGCAAAAACGCCGCCCTTTGCAGGCGGCGTTTTCGAATTCCAATCGCTTCAGAGTTTGGTCTTTACCGCGGCTTCGCCGGCGGGCGCGGAAGGAGACCTTCACGCTGCGCGCGCTTGCGGGCGAGCTTGCGAGCGCGGCGGACAGCTTCCGCACGTTCACGCGCACGCTTTTCAGACGGCTTTTCGTAGTGATTGCGACGCTTCATTTCGCGGAAAGTGCCTTCCCGCTGCATCTTCTTTTTGAGCGCCTTCAACGCCTGATCGACGTTGTTATCGCGAACGAAAATCTGTACCAGGACCCGTCTCCCGTAACCGAATACCAAACCCAACAGGCCGTGTGCGCAGGTTGCGCCACGGCTCCGTTCTGAAGCGAAGGCGGGCTGATAGCAAAAGGCCGCGGGCATGTCCATTGCTGGCGGGCTGCGTCAGGCTTAGCTTTTCCCCATGTCAAACAGCCCCTCAGACCGCTTCCGCGCCCGGATTTTGGAGGTTTTCCCGGCCCACGCCGCCCGGGACGGCTGGACCGACGCCGCCCTTAAGGCCGCAGTGGCTGAGGCCGGGCTGACAGAGGGCGAAGCGGCCCTGGCCTGTCCCAAGGGCGCATTCGACCTTTTCGACGCTTTTGCCGCCCGCGCCGACGCCGCGATGCTCGAGCGCCTCGACGAGCTCGATCTCGCCGCCATGAAGATCCGCCAGCGTGTCCGCGCGGCCGTACAAGTCCGGCTCGAAGCTCAGCAACCCTACAAAGACGCTGCCCGCGCCATGACCCGGGCGCTTACACGCCCCGATCGCGCGCCCGAAGCGGCGCGCCTTCTATGGCGAACGGCCGATCACATCTGGCGCGCGCTCGGTGACACCTCGACTGACGGCAACTTCTATTCCAAGCGCGCCATTCTCTCAGGCGTGCTCGCGAGCACGTACACGCGCTGGTTCAGTGACGAGAGTGAAGACAACGAAGCGACGTGGGCCTTCCTCGACGCGCGCATCGAGAACGTGATGCAATTCGAGAAATTCAAAGCGCGATTGAAGCCCTTCGGCGAAAGCGTGCAGAGCGCCATCGGCATCGCGGCACGCTTTCGTTACGGGCGCTGAGCAACGCCCAGTGACGTAACTCCCGGTGAGAGTGGCGCGAACTCCTAGCATCTCAGGAGCTTCGATATGAATCATCCCACTTGCAGCGCTGAAGGCATCGAAACGCACGCCGGCGGCCCCGGTCGCGCCGTCTTTTTTTGCGTGTTTCATTTGATTGCAGGTGTAGCCGCCGCTCTACTTGCATTCGGCGCCTTGGCGATTTTTTCGCCGATGTTTGGTTAGACTAAATTTCCTCCACCCACTGGCGTCGCGCGCGCGTCGGCGCATAGTCGCCTCACTCAGGACCACTGAGGAGGGCGCTTCATGGCAGCAGCTCCGGTACGGTTCATCAACGCCGCGGCCTGGCCGCTGACGATATGGACCTCTTTGTCTCACTTCGATGATCATCCCGCCGACGACTACGTCGAGCGCACCAGCCCCATTGTCGCGACAGCTTTGGCGTTCTGGCTGTGCTTCATCGCGCTGATCGTGTTCGCGAACCCCGCAGTAAACGCGATCAGCTTGCTGATGGAGGATGGAGAGCGGCTGGTCACCTTCGTGCGCCGCACACCAGGCGCGATCGTCGGCGTGCTGTGGCTGATCACGCCGGTTCTTTACTTGGTCGGCTTGTGGATGTTCGCCTCGCGCGACGAAGCGTTTCCGCGCAACTAGCTCGATTTGAGCTTAGTCACGTGACCCATCTTGCGACCGGCGCGCGTGTCGCGTTTGCCGTAGAGGTGGAGCCGTGCGGTGGGATCGGCCGCCAATTGCGGCCAGGCGTCTGCCTCTTCACCGATGAGGTTCAACATCTCGATTGCGGCGATGCGCGTCGTCGGGCCGAGCGGCCAGCCGGCAATGGCGCGGATGTGTTGCTCGAACTGTGAGGTCAGCGCGCCCTCGATCGTCCAGTGGCCGGAGTTGTGAACGCGCGGCGCCATTTCATTGGCGACAAGCGAACCATCCGGCATCACGAAAAACTCGATCGTCAGTACGCCGACATAGTCAAAGGCTTCGAGCACGCGCTGCGCAGCTGCTTGTGCTTCAAGAAGTGTCGCCTCGCTGATGTTCGCGGGAAGCGTCGTGCGGGAGAGAATGCCGCCAGCGTGTTCGTTCTCGTTGAGATCGTAGAAGGCGATTGCGCCATTCGTGCCACGGGCGGCGATGATGGAGACTTCGCGCTCGAATGCGCAGAAGCCTTCAAGGATGCCCGGTGCGCCCAACTGCGCGTAGACACCTTTGGCATCCGCTGCCGTCCTGATCCTAATCTGTCCGCGCCCGTCATAACCGAGCCGCCGCGTTTTTAGGATCGCCGGCGCGCCGATCTCGGCGATCGCCGCATCAAGATCATCTTGCGAACTGATCGCTTTGAACGGCGGCGTCGCAATGCCAGCGCTCAGGAAATAGCTTTTCTCGTCGAAGCGATCCTGCGCGACGGCGAGCGCTGTCGGCGTCGGCGCAACGCGCGCGCCAGCGGCAATCAAGGCATCGGCGGTTTCGGCCGGCACGTTCTCGAATTCAGTGGTGACGACGTGCACGCGCCGCGCGAAGTCGGCGAGGGCGGCATGATCCAGATAATTGCCGATCACGGTCTTCGCCGCGACGCGCGATGCGGGGCTATCCGGCTCGTCCGTGAAAATATGGACGTCAAAGCCCAGCTGCGCTGCAGCGATCGCGAGCATGCGGCCGAGTTGGCCCCCGCCTAGAATGCCGATCGTGCTGCCAGGCGGGAGCGGGCTCATGTCGGGCTTTCGGACACCGCTTCAGTTTGCGCAGCACGGAACGCATCGACGCGCGCTGCCAAAGTCGCATCGTTCAACGCCAAAATCTGCGCCGCCATGATGCCAGCGTTCGCCGCCCCAGCTTCGCCGATCGCAAGCGTCCCAACTGGCACGCCCTTCGGCATCTGCACGATCGACAGCAGGCTATCGAGGCCTTTGAGGTCTTTGCTCTTCACCGGTACGCCCAGGACCGGCAGCGGCGTCATCGAAGCGGCCATGCCGGGGAGGTGAGCCGCGCCACCTGCGCCAGCGATGATGATCTTCAACCCGCGCTGTTTGGCGCTGGTTGCATAATCGAAGAGGCGCTGCGGGGTGCGGTGGGCGGAGACGACCTTGGCTTCGTAAGCGACACCGAGCGCATCAAGCACTTCAGCGGCGGCCTTCATCGTGTCCCAGTCGGACTTCGACCCCATAATGAGGCCGACTTGTGGGGTAGCCATGTTTCGGCTGCTCCTAAAAAACGGCCCAGTAAATGAAGCCGCGAGCCCCGTCCAGTCCGCTCAGCCGGGCAGTTAAGGAGGCTTTTACCCAGAGGGCGCATCCCTGTGGGTAAAGATGCTGTTCAGACGCTCAAATCTCGCAAGCGGAACGAGCCAAGTCCTTCAAGGGCTGGGGCTGAATTCGCGCGACGTTTCCGAGGCTGGAATCGCAGCTTTGGAGCGACTCACCACCGAGCTGGCGGAGCTGAAGGCCAAGCTGGAAGCCGCCGAAGCGCTGGCTGACCGCGATACGCTTGCCCCGGTATTCAATCGCCGCGCCTTCCTGCGGGAGCTGCATCGGACCATGTCCGAGGTTGAGCGCTACAAAACGCCTGCGGCCGTCATCTACATCGATCTCGATGGCTTCAAAGCTGTCAACGACGAGTACGGACACTCGGCCGGTGACGCGGTGCTGCGCCATGTCGGCCTGCTGCTGACTGACAGCGTCCGCGAAAGCGACATCGTCGGCCGTCTCGGCGGCGACGAGTTCGGCGTGATCCTCAATCGCGCCACCGCGGCCGAAGCCGCGACCAAGGCGCAATCGCTAAACGAGAAGATCAACACCAGCGCCATCCTCTACGCTGGCGTGCCGCATCGCATTCGCGCCTCTGTCGGCGTTCACCCGATCGCGCTGGCCGAAGATCCCGAAACCGCGCTCGCGCGCGCGGATGAGGCCATGTACGCCGAAAAGCACGCACGCCGCGCTCAAGGCCAGGCGTTCGCCGGTTTCTAATCGCCCCTGAATCGTTCTGATCCGAAGCACAGTCAGTTGCGGCTGACGTTTCCAATGTTGCTGGAGATGGCTGGACGCTGGGCGTCCGGGAGACGTCGTCGCGATGCGGCAGGAAAGGAAATGTCGCTGTAAGCGCCGCGCCCGCTACACGTTTCTTGTGCGCAGCCGCCGGACCTATCGTCCAGCATCAGGGCGCCGTTTTCGCGTGTGATGGTCATCACGCATTGGCCGTGGTCGTTCGGCGTTTCTGGCTCTCGATAGACGAGGCTTTCGCCTTCGACCCGAAGCACTTCGCTGAATTCGCAGGAGTGGCCGTTGAAGAATTGAAGGTCCATTTCAACGAGCGCTGAAGCGTCGTCGATCCTTACGATGCTGAGGTGGTTGGTGGAGCGATAGTTCGCTTCGCCCGTGGCGCCATTCTGGAAGCTGTAGCTGTAAGCGCCGGACCAGTCTCCTGTGACGCCCGCAACCGCCGTCGCGCAAGCGGTCAAGAGGATCGCGGCGGCGACTACAGCGCGGCGCATCAGAGTCTGACGCTAATCGCCAGCGCGCCGAAATCCTGGCGTCCGCCTTGTGTTTCGAACTCCTCGGTTCGCCACACATAAGTGTACGCCAATCGCCAAGAGCCCGCGCTGACTGCGAAGCCGGTTTGGAAATCCGCCACGTACGGATTGCGCTCCACTGAAGCGCTGTCTTCGAACGTGTTGCCATCGAGGAAAAGGTTGTGCGCCACGGCGCGGCCCTGCACGCCGGCGAATACCTGCCAGGAGAACGGTCCGCCGCTGAAGTGCTCGATGCCTGCGAGCGATGGGCGCACGCGCGGCGGGCCGTAGTCGTTGTCCAACCGCCAGCCCATGCGCACAGCAGCGCCGACCCGCGCTTCAGTGCGTAGCGTGCCAAGCGTCGCGCCAGCGCTCGGCGTCAGGTCGAACTCGAGCCCGCCGATGTCGGTTGAGATTTGCGCCCACGGCGGACGCCAACGGCGATCGAACGAGACGGCGAACGCAAGTTCGTCATGGAGTTGGCTGTCCCAGCCCTCGGGCGTTGGTGCGCCAAGCACTTGGTGGATGCCGCGTTGGGCTTCCTCGCCGAGAGCCGAAGGGCCCGTCATGCCAATCTCTAGTTCGTATGTATCGAGATAGCGCGGCTGAAGCGCGCCTGGCCGATCCTCTTCGGCGCCGACCATGATCTGCATGTAGAGCCAGCCCGCATACGGATGCTGGTCGGGCGGCGCGGGGTTGGCGCTGATGTCTTCCGGCGTGAAAATCGATTGGCCGATCGCGATGCCCCAGAAATCTGGATCACTGCCGGAGAAAGCGCGCGTGAGCCCACGCGTCGGCGCAAGGAAGCCGGGCACTTCGTCGACCTGGCTGACGTATGCGAGCTTGATGCCTGATGTGTAGTTGCGGTCCGCGCCTGATGAGAGGCTGTCGTTTTCCACGACGATGGAGAAGACACCGCTATTGCCGGCTTCCGCGTCCTGCGCGAGCGCAGCGCTTGGCGACATCGCGGCGAGCGCAACTGCGCCGCTCAGCCAATACTTCAAGCGATGATGTCCGGCGTCAGCCGATCCTCGATCCATTTAATCTGGTCCCTCAACACAAGCTTGCGCTTCTTCAGCCGGGCAAGCTGAAGCGCATCGCCACCGCTCTGCTCTTGAAGAGCAAAAATGGCGGAGTCGAGGGCGCGATGCTCCTCGCGATACTCCATCAGGCGCGCCTTAAGCGCGCGCCTCTCTGGCGTATCGTTAATGTCGAAGCCGGTTCCGTCTTCGGAATCCATGAGCAAGCGTTCCGCGGTTTCACACGCAGCCCCGTGTGCGCGCGAATTTTGAGATAAGACACGCCAACAAGGCGCTGTAAAGCCGCCAGCGCGCGCGAAATTTTCGGCCAGAATCAGGCGGCAATAAGAAAGTTTATTTTTGTTGATGATGTAAGGAGACAACACAAAAAAACGGGAGCATCCTCAGACTCGCCCAAGCTAGAGGAGGTGCCTTAATGGCTATCGAGCAGCGGCTGCGCGAACTTGACGCGCGCCATCGGGATCTCGACATAATTATCAAAAGCGAAGCCCAGCATCCGTCTGTAGATGCGTCGCGGCTGACGGCGATGAAACGCCAAAAACTCAAGCTCAAAGAAGAAATCGAAACACTCCGACAAGGCAGTGATCACCACTGATCCTCGCCGCGAGAGCTCACAGGCGGCGCTCAATTCCAGAATGAGAAATTGAGCGCGCGCCTTAGCTTCGACCTACGCGCCTAGTGCGCGCTCGGCGCGTTCGCAGCGTCCACCAATTCCAAATAGCGCCCGTAGCCCTGCGCCTGCATCTCCGCGCGCGGGATGAAGCGGATGGCGCAGCTATTGATGCAGAAGCGCTGCCCGCCGGAACCGCGCGGTCCATCATCAAACACGTGGCCCAAGTGCGCGTCGCCTTGGCGTGAGCGCACTTCGATGCGGCGCATGCCCATCGTGTAGTCCTCACGCATGACGATGTTGTTCGGGTCAACCGGCCGCGTGAAGCTCGGCCAGCCCGAGCCGCTGTCGTATTTGTCGGTTGAGACAAACAGCGCCTCGCCGGTGCGGGCTTCCACGTAAAGTCCGGCCTCGTGGTTGTTCCAATACTGGTTCTCGAACGCGCGCTCGGTGCCGCCTTGATCCATGACCCAATTGCGCAACCGCTCCAACGCCGACGGCGAGCGTTGATCTGTCTGGGCGGCGGGCGCAGCGGTGCGCTGCTGCGCGTAAGCATAGACGCCGGCGCCGCCAACGAGAGCGACAGCAGCGAGGAGGGTTGGGATCAGTTTCATGGGGCTAGGCTCCCTGTTCGAAGCTTATACGGCTGACTTGGCGCGCTGGTTGCTTGAAACCGCAGACGGGTTTCCGTCGTATAAGAGGCATGATGATCCGTCGCGCTTTCCTCGCAAGTCTATTGTTCCTGGCCGCCGCCTGTTCGCCAGAGCCATCGTCCGCCCAACAACCTCGCCAAGCGCCGTTGCCTGCCGCCCAGCAGGAAGCTGTGTTCGCCGGTGGTTGCTTTTGGTGCATGGAGCACGACATGGGCGCGTTGCCCGGTGTTCTGTCAGTGATGAGCGGCTACACTGGCGGCCGCAACGCCAACCCGACCTACGAAAACCATCCTGGCCATTTCGAAGCCGTGCGCGTACGTTTCGATCCAAACGTGATCACGTACCGGCAACTGGTGGATCGCTATTGGCAGTTCACCGATCCCACCGACAATGGCGGCCAATTCTGCGATCGCGGCTCAAGCTATCGGCCGGCAATATTCGTCACGCCCGCACAACGCGCAGACGCTGAAGCCAGCAAGGCAGCGGTGATCGCTGGCGGCCACGTGAATGGCACTGTCATCACGCCCGTGCTCGACCTCGGTCCGTTCACCGAAGCGGAAGAATATCACCGCGACTACGCGCGCCGAAATCCAGCCCACTACGCCGCGTACCGCGCAGGGTGCGGCCGCGACGCGCGCTTAAGGGAAGTCTGGCGTAGGTAGGAGCGAAGCTTAGCCTTCGTCGCTCGTCGCCGGCTCTTGCTCATACGTATCCGCCGGCACCGTTTCCTGGGCCGACTTCAGCGTCTTCGCTTGCGCCTTGGCGTTTCGAGCGTCCGAGCGCGCCTTTGCAGCGGCCGCTTCGGACACCACAGCGTCCAACTCAATCTGGCTGCACAGGCCGATCGTCACCGGGTCGACCGGCTTGATTTGCGAGCTATTCCAGTGCGTGCGATTGCGCACTTGCTCAATCGTCGCCTTGGTCGTGCCAATCAGCTTTACAATCTTGGAATCCGGCACTTCCGGGTGGTTCTTCAGGAACCAGTTGATCGCGTCCGGGCGATCTTGGCGGCGGGCGATCGGCGTGTAGCGCGCGCCCTTCTTCTTCACTTGCGGCAGGTCGATGCGCTTTTGCTCAAGCGGGTGGAGCTTGTAGGTCTCTTCCGCTTCGCCCTTGGCGATCTCTTCGCGCGACAGGAAACCGCCGGCGATCGGGTCAACGCCGCGAATGCCCTTGGCGACGTCTTCGTTGGCGATGCCTTGAACTTCCAGAGGGTGCAGGCCGCAGAATTCAGCGATCTGGCCGAAAGCGAGCGAGGTGTTTTCGATCAGCCAAACGGCGGTCGCCTTCGGCATCAGCACGTTCGAGGTCATGGGGAGCTCCAGATATGCAAAAGCGCCCGGCGTCGTCGCCAGGCGCTAGCCATATGGTGCAACGGGCTGAACCATCCGGGCGCGGACGAGAACAGTTGAGGCCGATATAGCGCCGAGGTTGGCGGAAGGGAAGGCGGGATTCGGCGCAATTTTCGGGATTGGCGCCTCGATCTGCATGCTAACGTGCGGCGTCCTTGAGGGGGATCACCATGCTTCGCCGCGCTCTTTTCGCTGCTCTGGCTGCGCTGGCGCTCACCGCTTGCGCCTCGACGCAGAGTGAGCCCTACGACGTCATCATCTCAGGCGGGACCGTCTATGACGGCTCCGGCGGCGCTCCGTTCGTCGGCGACGTAGCAATACGCGGCGATCGCATCGCTGCCATCGGTAATCTCGCGGGCGTTCCCGCAAACCAACGCGTCGATGCGACGGGCATGGCGGTGTCGCCAGGCTTCATCAACATGCTGTCGTGGTCGACGGAATCGCTCATCGAAGACGGCCATTCGCAAAGCGACATTCGTCAGGGCGTGACGCTGGAAGTGATGGGCGAGGGCGAGTCCATGGGCCCGCTCAACGAAACCATGCGCGCCGAGATGATCCGCCAGCAAAGCTATATCCACTATGATCCCACCTGGACCACGCTGGCAGAATATCTCGACTATCTCGTCGCCCGCGGCATCTCCACCAATGTCGCCAGCTATGTCGGCGCAACAACGATCCGCGTTCACGAAGTGGGTTACGCCGATCGCAGGCCGACGCCGGAAGAACTCGCGCGCATGCAGGAGCTAGTGCGCCAAGCGATGCGCGATGGCGCGCTGGGCGTCGGCTCATCGTTGATCTACGCGCCTGCCTTCTATGCGCAGACCGATGAGCTCATCGCGCTTGTAGCCGCCGCGCGCGAATACGATGGCGGCTACATCTCGCACATCCGCTCCGAAGGCGATCGCTATCTCGAAGCGCTCGACGAACTGATCTCGATCTCGCGCGCCACCGGCGCCCGCGCGCAAGTTTATCACCTGAAGCCGGCAGGCGAGGCTAATTGGGATTTGTCAGAAGCGGGCCTAGCGCGTCTCGACGCAGCGCGCGCCGAAGGGCTCGATATAACGGCGGACGTCTACACCTACGTCGCGGGCGCTACCGGGCTCGATGCTGCGATGCCGCCATGGGTGCAGGAGGGCGGCCACGATGCGTGGGTAGCGCGGTTGCGCGATCCAGCAATCCGCGCACGTGTGCTGCGTGAGATGCGTGCGCCGGCGCAAGGATGGGAGAGCCTCTATCAGCTCACGCGCGGGCCGCAGGACGTCATCCTGATCGGCTTCCGTAATCCGGCGCTGCGCCAATACACCGGTCAAACGCTCGCGCAAGTCGCAGCCGCGCGCCACGCGACGCCCGAAGACACGATCATCGATCTCGTCATCGAGGACAATTCGCGCGTCGATACTGCTTATGTTTTGATGAGCGAAGAGAACCTAGAGCGCAATCTGCGGTGGCCCCACACGATGCTTGGCTCGGACGCCGGCTCTATGGCGCCCGAAGGCGCGTTCCTCCAATTCAACCCGCATCCGCGTGCTTACGGAAACGTCGCACGCTTCCTCGGCCGTTACGTGCGCGAGCGGCGTGTGATGCCGTTGGAAGAAGCGATCCGGCGCCTGACAAGCCTGCCGGCGCAATCCATAGCCATCCGCGAACGTGGCTCGTTGCAAGCGGGCTATTACGCAGACGTCGTCGTGTTCGACCCCGCGACGATTGCAGACCACGCCACCTTCGCCGAGCCGCATGAATACTCAACCGGGGTCCGCGATGTCTTCGTCAACGGCGCTCAAGTTTTGCGCGACGGCGAGCACACCGGCGCAACGCCGGGGCAGGTGGTGCGTGGTCCAGGCTGGACGGGCTGGAACCACTAGCGGGAACACTTGTCGGCAAGCGCCTGTTGTCTTCGAAAGGAGAACAACATGGCCGAACCGCGCCAACCCGAAAGCGAGAAAAATGCAAAGACCGGCGTGAAGCCTGGCTCAACGCCAAGCACGCCCGGCCCCCAAGGTGGCGATCGTCCCGTGCCGGAGGAAGATGTGTTCGGTGGCGCCGAGCGCGTGCGCAAAGGCAAGGACGTAAGCTCGCCGAATGCTAAGCCTTAAGCCGTCAGCACGATCTTTCCGGCGTGCTCGCCGCCTTGCAGGCGCGTCAGCGCTTGCTCGGCCTCGTTCAAGGTAAATGTTGAGTCGATCACAGGCTTCACACGTCCCGCCGCAATCCACGGCCACACGTTGCGCTCAACCGCCGCCGCGATCCGTGCCTTTTCTTCAACGCTGCGCGAACGCAGCGTTGAGCCAGTCAGCGTGAGCCGTTTCAGCATCAGTCGCATCAAGTTAAGTTGCGCCATCGGGCCTTGCAGGAAGGCGATCATTACGAGTCGGCCCTGGTCCTTCAGCACATCCAGATTCTTCTGCACATACGGCCCGCCGACCATGTCGAGCACGACGTCCGCGCCGCCAAGATCGCGGACAACTGTTTCCCAATCCTCGGTGCGATAATTGATGCCCCGATCGGCGCCGAGCTTTTCGCAGAGCTTCACCTTACTTGCATCCCCCGCCGTCGCGAACACGCGCGCGCCGTAGGCTTTCGCCATCTGGATCGCTGTCGTGCCAATGCCAGACGTGCCGCCGTGCACGAGCAGCGTCTCGTTCTGCTTCAGCGCACCACCCTCGAACACGTTGGCCCACACGGTGAAGACCGTCTCCGGCAACGCCGCGGCTTCAACCATGGAAAGCCCCGCCGGGATCGGCAGCGCCGCCCCTTCGTGCGCAACCGCGTACTCGGCGTAACCGCCGCCCGCCAGCAATGCCGTCACCTTGTCGCCGACGTGCCAGCGGCTGACGCCGTGGCCGACCTCAACGATTTCACCGGCGGCTTCCAAACCAAGGATCGGTGATGCGCCCGGCGGCGGCGGGTAGAGGCCGGCGCGCTGCATCAGGTCCGGCCGGTTCACGCCAGCGGCCTCGACGCGGATCAAAATCTCATGATCGCCGACCTTCGGGACATCGTCGGTTATGAGGGAGAGCGGCTTATCCGGCGCGTGGATGACCCGTTTCATCGTCGACGGTTTGAGCACGCGCGTCTCCCTTAACTGAGCTGAGATTGCAGCTATACTCCTCCAGAGGAGATTGGCCCATGATCGATGACGATCCATTTGCGCCGCCGGTGAAGAAGGCGGTCCCACTGGAACAGCAATTGGAGGTCGCCTCGATCGACGAGCTCGAATTTCGCATTCAAAAGCTCAGAGCTGAGATCGCACAGTGCGAAGAGGCGATTACAAAGAAGCGCGCGCAACGCGAGGCTGCGGATTCCGTGTTCGGATCGCGCCCGTCTTAACCCATTCCGTTTCGTTATCGACTATGACCGGCCCGCGCCTTGCGACCCTCAAAGCCTCATGACCGATACGAACCAAACTTCCCCCCTGAAGGTGTCTTTCGACGCTAAGTGCGCGATTGATTTCGCCCGTTCGGAGCTTTTCGAGCGCACCTTCAAAGAAGGCATGGCGATGGTTGAGGAAACCGCCGCCTATCTCGATGGCCCGGGCCGCGCCGCGTCCAAGCGCCTCTCACGCGCAGCTGCGCTCGCCTACGCCGGTGAAAGCATGCGCCTCACGACCCGCCTGATGCAGGTGGCGTCCTGGCTGCTGGTCCAGCGCGCGGTGCGCGACGGCGAGATCCAGCTGGCTGAAGCCTCCAGTGAAAAATACCGCCTCATCTCACGCGAGCCTCAGCCGACAACGAGCTTCGCCGGCAGTGACGAACTGCCTGAAGCGCTGAAGACCCTTATCATTCGCGGTGGGGCCATTTTCGAACGCGTTCGTCGCTTGGACGAGACCATGTACGAGAGCGGCGCCCAAGAGCCGATAAATGCTGTCGGCAATCAAATGGCGCGACTGACCGAAGCGTTCATGCGCTGAGAGCGGCGTGCTTGGGGTGATCGGCCCCAACGGATAGTCAGATGCTGGCGCAAGTTTCTTCGTACTGGAACGGCCTAAGCAAATCTCAGCGTTTTGCGGGCGGCGTGGCTGCGGGCGCGGTGCTCAGCATCTTCAGCGGCTTGCTGGCCACGACACTGGAAGCTGAGCTTGGTGTTCGCGCGCCATCGATGTCGTTCCTCTTGAGCGTCATCTTGGCGGCGATCTGGTTCGGCCGACGCGTCGCACTGGTGACCGCGATCTTCGCGTTCCTCGTTTATAACTTCTACCTGGTCGAACCCCGCTACACGTTCGGCTTTGCCGGCTTCGAGGACGTCTTCACGCTCCTGGTCTTCATCAGTGTCGCGCTTCTGATTGGCACAATGGCCGGCAATCTGCACGACCAGCGCGAGCGCGCGAGAGAGCAGGTGCGTGTTCTCTCCGGTCTCTTCACTGTCAGCCGCTCAATGGCGGAATGTACGAGCGAGCGCGAAGCGCTGGAGCAACTGGCCTCCGGCGCGCGCGAAGTCGTGGCGCAGGACGCCGTCGTTTACGGCGAAGACGGCGCCGGCATTGGTGAACCAACGCCGCTTGGTACGGGAGATGTGCTCTCAGTGCCTTGGCAGCGCGAAGAGGTCAGCGCCGAGGGCGAGCGCGTCGCGGTGTTGGCCTGGAAGCGCGCCGAGAAAGCGCCGGGCGCTGAGCAAGCTATCGCAGTCAAGCTGCTCGTCGAACTGGCGCGCGTTGCGATCGAGCGCACGCGCATCGTTCAGCGCCGCGTCGAGATGGATACGCTCGCTGCTACAGAGCGCCTGCGTACCGCGCTTTTGTCCTCGATCTCGCACGATTTCCGCACACCGATTTCAACCATTCTCACCTCGGCCTCCAGTCTGCGTGCTTTCGGCGATCAGTTCCCGCCCGCGACCTCTGCGGACTTGTTGGTGACGATCGAAGAGGAGGCCGAACGCCTCAATCACTTCGTCGGCAACGTCCTCAACATGACGCGCCTTGAAGCGAACGTCGTGAAGCCGCGTGTCGAATGGAATGATCCGCTCGAAATTATCGAGGCTGTGCAGCAGCGCCTGAGCAAGCGCGTGCTGGAAGATAATTTCATTATAACGGCGCCAGCTGCAGTGCCTTCTATCTTCGTCGACCCGCTTCTGCTTGAGCAGGCGCTTGTCAACGTCATAGAGAACGCGCTCGTGCATGCGTCGGGCGGCAAGCTCCATATTGGCGCGGACTATTCAGACGCCACGGTTCGCATGTGGGTTGAAGATGAAGGACCCGGCGTGCCGCAATCAGATCTACCTCGCATATTTGACAAGTTTCACCGCCTCGATGGCTCGCGCAACACTCAGGGCGTCGGCCTTGGTCTGGCGATCACGAAGGGATTTGTCGAAGCGATGAAAGGCGAGGTGAGCGCAACCAGCCCGGTACGCGATGGCCGCGGCCTGCGTGTCGAGTTCGTATTCCCGGTCCAAGCCGATCTGGTGTCGGCATGACGCTCTCTCGCTTGCTCGTCGTAGATGACGAACCGCAAATCGTGCGCGCGTTGAAGCCAGGTCTGCTGGCTGCAGGGTACGATGTTGAGGCCGTTGGCTCCGCGGGCGAGGCTTTAGACGCAGTAGCGCAACGCGCGTTCGATGTGCTGATCGTCGATCTTGGCCTGCCGGATATGGACGGCAAGGATCTGATCGCGCGCGTACGCGAATGGTCGGATACGCCCGTGATCGTGCTTTCGGCCCGTGATGCGGAGGATGAAAAGATCGCCGCGCTCGACATTGGCGCCAATGATTTCGTCAACAAGCCATTCAGTATCGGCGAGCTGATGGCGCGCCTGCGCGTCGTCACCCGCTCGCGTGCAAATGCGCCGGCGCCATCGGACATTGTGCGCGTGGGGCATCTCGAAATCGATTTCAACACGCGCGGCATGATCGTTTCTGGTAAAGCCGTGCGCGCTTCACCGCGTGAGATGAAACTCTTGCGCGCGTTCACGCAGCGTCCAGGCGCGGTGCTGACGCACAAACAGATCGTCACCGCAGTGTGGGGCGCCGATAGCGTTGTTGAGGCGCAATTCGTGCGCGTGCTGATTGGGAATCTGCGTCAGAAAGTTGAGAAAGATCCGACGCGCCCAGCGTTGATCATCACTGAACCTGGCGTTGGTTATCGTCTCGCCGAAGCGCTGGATGAATCCGCGACGCAGAAATAGCCCAAACGAAAAGGGCGCCGGAGTGCTCCGGCGCCCTTAAACTTGTCAGGTCAGATGGAAGGCTCAGCCTTCCTTCTTCTTCATGAAGCCGCCGAACTTGTCGTTGAAGCGCGAGACGCGGCCGCCGCGATCGAGCAGCGTTTGGTTGCCGCCGGTCCAGGCCGGGTGCGACTTCGGGTCGATTTCGAGCGCCAGCGTGCCGCCTTCTTCGCCATAGGTCGAACGGGTCTTGAAGGTCGTCCCGTCGGTCATGGTGACCGTGATGAAGTGGTAGTCGGGGTGGCCTTCGCTTTTCATGACCCTAGAATCCTGCGCGCCCCCATGCCGGGGGAGAAAATTGGAAGCGGGGCTGATAGCCTAAAGGCTTCTAGGGGGCAAGGCATCGCAATGTTGTGGCTGATTTTGGCGGGTTTGAGCGGGACGGTGGTGGTCGGGGTGGCCGCCTGGGCCCGCGGCGAGCGCAAAAAGGTTGAGGTCGAGGCCGCCCAGCGGCGGGAGCGGGCGCGGCTGCAAGCCGAGGAGGCGCAGCTGCTGGCACGGCTCCGGCACGAGAAGGGCGAGTAATGCCGGCTGTCGGCTACTCAGGAACGCCGCTCGCCAAAAAGCTCGGTTTCAAACCCGGCGAGCCGCTCTGGGCCTCCGGCATGCCGGCGAGCGTGAAGAAGGTGCTCGATAAAGAAGCCGCCCCTCGCTATCTCGCGCGCCCCACCAAAGTGCTCGCCGCAGCGCACATCTTCCACACCAATGCAGCCAAGCTCACAGCGGAACTTGAGAGCCTGCGCCCCAAGCTCGCGCCCGACGGCATGATCTGGGTGTCCTGGCCGAAGAAGGCCGCGAAAGTCGAAACCGACATAACCGAAGACACGATCCGCAAAGTCGCGCTCCCGATGGGCTACGTCGATATCAAAGTCTGCGCCGTGGACGAGACTTGGTCCGGCCTAAAGCTCGTGATCCGCAAAACGCTACGTTGAAGCCGGCTCTGCCGCATTCGTCTCGATCTTGGTGCGCTTCACCGGAGGCAGGTCCGGCACCAGCCGGATCAAGAACGGATTGAGCGCAATCGAGATCATCGCCGCCGCCAGAATGAGATTGTACGTCTCCAGCGTGAGCACATTCAGCTGGCGCCCAAGCCCCGCGAGCACGAACGAAAACTCACCGATCTGCGCGGTGCCAAGCGCCACGAGCAAGCTGGTGCGCTGAGATTGGCCCAGCAGGCGCATCGGAAAGTACGCCAGCACGGCCTTGCCAACGACAACCACGCCAACCAGCGCCGCCACCGCGAGCGGCTCGCGCAGCAGAATGCCCGGATCGAACACCATCCCGACAGCAACGAAGAAAAGCACCGCAAACGTATCGCGCAGCGGGAGAGAGTCCTCCGCGACCTTGTGTGAGAAGCGCGAGCCGTTCAGCGCCAACCCGCCGAGGAAGGCGCCAAGCGCAAAACTCGCCCCGAACCAGAAGTACGCAATGAACGCCACGCCCAATGCGAGCGCCAAGGTGCCGAGCGACAATAGCTCACGCGATTTGGTGTGGGCGATCTGAATAATGAGCCAAGGGAAAAACCGCCCACCCACCACCAGCATCAAAGCAACGAAGCCGCCAATCTTAGCGATGGTGATCCCCAGTGCGGCGGCGATGCGCCACGGCGAAACGTCAGCCGCATCGCCCGACATCGCCGTCACCAACGCGGGCAGAATGACAATGGCGAGGATGATGACGATGTCCTCGACCAGCAGCCACGAAACGCTGATGCGACCGTCTTCGGTCTTCAGCAGCCGCCGATCCTCAAGCACCCGCAGAAATACGATCGTGCTGGCCACCGATATGGCCACGCCAAGAATGATCGCCTCAGCCAGGGGCATGTTGAAGGCGAGGCCCACGCCGGCGCCCAGCACAGCCACCAAAATCGTCTGTAAAAGCGAGCCCGGCGCCGCCACCCAGCGGACCGACCAAATGTCCTCAAGCGAGATCTTCAGCCCGATCCCGAACATCAACAGGATGACGCCAATCTCGGAGAGCTGCAGCGCGAGCTCCAAATTGGCCGTGAAGCCCGGCGAGTAGGGGCCGACGGCAAAGCCAGCCAAAAGGTAGCCAACGATTGGCGCGAGCCGGAAGCGCTGGGCGATGAACCCAAACACAAACGCCAGCACGATCGCGGCCACGAGGGTCGTGATGAGTCCGTGCTGCTCCATTGTGCCGGCGCTCCCTCCGAGTTGTGGTTAATAACGCACACCGGTGCGCTGACCCGCAAGACAATCAGCCTTGTTTTCCCAATTCCGGGAACAAGGAGCGCTGTGCCCCGTTCTCGCCACAGTGGTTGATCCACCAGGGCTGAAACACAATGACATACGACTCCGCAGAATACGCGTTCGCCGAACTGAAGGGCGCAACGACCATGCGCGCGTCCGGTGACTTCCGCCGTGGTGAACGACTCGTTGTGCTCATGGGTGGCGCCGCCCTCGGCATCCTCGCAGCGCTCGCTGGCGCTTTGACGCTGGGACGCATCGGCATGTGGCCGCTTGCGGTCGGCGCTCCCGTCTATCTGCTCGCCGTGTACTTTTCCGTCGCCACGCTCCGTGACGCCATTGAACGCCGGGCCTTCGGATGCGCGACCGCTGCCGCCTTCGTGGCGATTTCGCTGATGGCTTGCCCCGCCGCGGCCATTCTGTTTTCCACGTCGACGATCCAATTCTGGATCGCACCAATGGCCGCGATTGGCTCGATGGTGCTCCTTGCGTCATGCTGGAGCGGCCCGCAGAGCGCGGTTTACCGTTTGAGCGGTGAGGCGGCTGCCTTGTGCATGGCCGCCGGCTATCTCGGCATCTCCCAGCTTATGGGCTGAGCAAGTGCGGAGCGTCGGTCCTAAAGGCCGACGCTACCTGTCGCTTCTGCCTGCCGCTTCGCCAACGCTTCCGGCGAAAAGCCCTCAACGCTCTCCGCGAACATGCGCCCGAAGTTCAATTCCGCACGCAAATGCAAGAACGCCGCACCCAACCCAATCGCCGCGCGATCCATGAACACGAACTCGCGCGGGATAAGCACGGGGCCCAAATTCTTCAGCCGCTTGCGCACCTCAAACGCCTCACGGCGCCCGTACTCCGCCGGCGGCGTATTGTCGGCAATCGTGCGCACGCGATCTTCGAGCAGGGGGCCATAGATAAAGCGCGCCCACATCGTCAGCGCCTCAATCAGTTCCTTGTTGAGGTTCTTAAAGCCCCAAATCTCATAGGAGTGCGCGACCTGCGCCATGTCCTCGGCCTTGAGCCCGCGCCACAGCCCGACGACACCTTCCAGAAACCGCGACGGAAAGATCCGCACGCAGCCAAAATCCAAAAGCTGCAAGCCTTCCGCGTTCTCAGTCAGCGCGTAATTGCCCAAGTGCGGGTCGCCGTGAATGACGCCGTAATGCGTCATCGGCTCCCACCACGCTTTGAACAGCAGCTCCGCGATGCGGTTGCGCGTCTCTTGCGGCTCATCCAGCCAATGCATGAGCCCGCGGCCTTCGAGCCACGTCATGGTTAGCAAACGCTTGCTCGAAAGCTCCTCAACCGGCACGGGCGTCTTAATGCGCGGCTCATCCGCCAGCATCAGCGCGAACAGACGCATCTGCTTCAGCTCACGCTCGTAATCCAGTTCCTCACGCAACCGCTCGCCAACTTCGAGGATTGCTTCGGATGAATCGATAGAGCCATCCATATTCTTGAAGAGGCCAAGCAGCGTCTTCAGCTGACCAAGGTCAGCCTCAACCGCGCTTGCCATATCTGGATACTGAAGTTTGCACGCCAGCTCGCGTCCATCATGCGCCGTCGCGCGATGCACTTGGCCCAGGGAAGCCGCCGCCGCTGCTTCACGTTCGAACGACGCAAACTTGGTTTCCCAATCTTCACCAAGTTCAGCGCGCATCCGCCGCTGCACGAAGGGCCAGCCCATAGCCGGCGCATGCGCCTGCAGTTTGCGAAATTCTTCCGCGTAAGCTTGGGGGAGGAGGTCAGGAATTGTTGAAAGCAGCTGTGCTACTTTCATCAACGGGCCTTTGGAGCGGCCCAAAGCTTGGCGCACAGCGCGCGCAAGAGCCGGTTGATCGGCGCCCATCATGCGCGCGCCAACAGCGCCGGAGATATTGGCGCCAACGCTCGCCACGCGCCCGATACGCGCAGTGATGCGATTGCGTTCTGGGTCGATCTTGTCGCTCATGTGCGGGAGGTCATGGTGAACACAGCGTTTATGTAATGCCTACGAGGCCTTACGATAATCGTGTTTCGCTGTGCCATTTTAACGCGACCTGAACGTCTCATCCGTATGGTCCTGCCAACGATCAGCGTTTCCATCAGAGAAACGCGGCGAAACGTGGTGGTGGTACATGGGAAAGACGATCCTGATCGTCGATGACGATCCGGCGCAGCGCCGTCTGTTGCAGGCGGCCGTAGAGCGCAATGGTTTCCTGACACGCGCAGCTGAGAACGGCGCCCAAGCGGTTGAAGCCGTCGAGAAGCACGCGGACATTGATATCGTGCTGTTGGATCTCGTCATGCCGGGCATGACGGGCCAAGAAGCCCTGAAAGAAATTCGCACGCGTCGCGGTGATCTGCCGGCGATCGTGCTCACCGCTTCAGGCGGCATCGACACAGTCGTGCAAGCGATGCAAGCGGGCGCCTCCGACTTCTTCGTGAAGCCGGCGTCGCCAGAACGCATCATGGTCTCGATCCGCAACGCGCTCGAAATGTCGAACCTCAAGACCGAAGTCGTGCGCATGAAGAAGCGCGTCGCCGGTCAACTCGGTTTCGACGACATGGTCGCCAATGCGCCAGTGATGGCGCCGGTTGTCCGCATGGGCAAACGCGCGGCCGCTTCCAACATTCCAGTATTGATCACGGGCGAAAGCGGCGTCGGCAAGGAATTGCTGGCGCGTGCGATCCAGGGCGCTTCCGAGCGCGCGGGCCGTCCGTTCGTCACTGTGAACTGCGGTGCGATCCCCGAGAACCTGGTTGAGTCCATTCTGTTCGGCCACGTGAAGGGCAGCTTCACCGGCGCGACCGACAACCACGCCGGCAAGTTCGTCGAAGCCAATGGCGGCACGCTGTTCCTCGACGAAGTCGGTGAACTGCCGCTCGACACGCAGGTGAAATTGCTGCGCGTGCTGCAAGAAGGCGAAGTCGATCCCGTTGGCGGCAAGCGCCCGGTGAAGGTCGACGTCCGCATCATCAGCGCGACCAACAAGGATCTCGCCAAACTCGTTGCCGACAACGCCTTCCGCGAAGATCTCTATTACCGCTTGAACGTTTTCCCCATTGAAGCGCCGCCGCTGCGTGAACGTAAGGAAGATCTGCCGACCCTCGTCCAGCGTTTCATCGCCCGCTTCAACGCAGAAGAGGGCCGCAACGTTCGCGGCGCTTCGGCCGCAACGATGCAGATGCTCATGGATTGCGAGTGGCCGGGTAACGTTCGTCAACTTGAGAACGCTGTCTTCCGCGCCGTCATTCTTTGCGAAACCGATCAGCTGCAGCCGGAAGATTTTCCGCAAATCTCCGGTTCGAAGACGTTCGTTGCTGCAAACGACGCGTTGCCGCTGGAAGTGCCGGTGCCGGCGAACGACCATCACGTCACGGCGTCACACGTCGCGTTCCAAGAAGTGATGACCGCCGCCGGCGAAGTCTCACCGCAACCCGTCGCGGTGTTCGATGGTGAAGGCCATCTGCGCCAGCTCGAGCAAATCGAGCGCGACCTGATCGAACTCGCCATTGACCACTACGCCGGTCATATGTCTGAAGTGGCGCGCCGCCTCGGCATCGGCCGCTCGACGCTCTACCGCAAACTCCGCGAATACGGCCTCGAAGAAAAGGCCGTCGCGGAAGGCTAAGGACTTAAGCGATGACGTTGATCGTGCTGGGCGCACTGCTTGCCATCAACGTCATCGCATTCCTTGCCTTCGGCTGGGATAAACGCCTCGCCGAAACCCACCAACGCCGCATCCCCGAACGCACGCTCCTGAGCCTCGCGCTCTTCGGCGGCGCGCTCGGCGCTTTGTTCGGCCAACAACTCTTCCGTCACAAAACCCAGAAGCAGCCATTCCGTACGCTGCTATGGCTGGCGGCGGTTGCGAATATCGTTGTCGCGGTGCTGTGGCTCTCGCCAGAATTGCGCGCGAGCCTCTTCGGCTAATCCTCGTCTCGCACGCGGGGCGGCGGCCGGTTCTTCCAGCCCAACGGCTTCTTCGTTGTCATGCCTTTGCGCTTCTTGCCGCGCGCTTTGGCTGCGATCTCTTTCAGCTTTACCGTCTGCAGCGAAGACAGCGCATCGTCTTTGCGCCCCTTGCTGAGATCGTTGAACGCGCTGCCGTACTTCTCCAGGCGCTTATCGACCTCAGTGAGAAACTCATTCTCCCATTGCGAATAATCGACCGTGCCTTCTCCGGCTTTCACTTCGCCCGTCTCCGGATCGATCGTCTCCGGCGCGCTGCCTTGCGCGGCGAGCTTGCGGATGATCCGCAGCGCCTTGCGCGTCTGTTTGCTATCGACTTCGCGGGGCATACGACCCTCAGTCAGCCCGTGGCAGCACTTCCGGCCAGTCGTAGACCAAATCCCTCACTTTGGCGAAGAGGGCGCCGAACGCGTCGCCGGGCGGCAGCTCATCGCGTCCAATCACTGGGATGATGCCGCGGGAGGTATCGAAGCCCTCCAGCTCAAACTTGACCTCTGGCGGTTTGTCATCGCGGTACGACCCGAACGACAAGAGTATCATCTGCGTGCCGTTGCCAATCGGGCAGAGCGCAATCGCCATCAGGTCGTTCGCGTGCACGTCGTAGCCGTACGGCGTCAGAAACCCACGCAACCGCGCAGCGAAGAGATCGATCATCTCTTCGTGGCCGCCACACAAATCCATCGCCCGGCGCGGAACGTCATAACGGACGCTCAGCGCCGAGCGTGGACGCGGCTCGAAATAGGCTGCGGCGAGACTCAGATCTCACCCAGTGCGTGCAGATAGAGCTCGCGGATCTGCTCTTGCTCTTCGCGCTCTTGGCGGTCCTGCTTGCGGAAGCGGATCACTTGGCGGAGCACCTTGCTGTCGAAGCCTGTCGCCTTCGCTTCGGCGTAGCTTTCCTTGATGTCGTCGCCGATCGACTTTTTCTCTTCCTCGAGCCGTTCGATGCGCGCCACCAGCTGACGCAATTTTTCCTGCGCCGTTTGGGTCAGCGATTGCGTCGCCACTACGTTGTCCGTGCCACCGAAATCAGCCATCTGCCCACACCTGTTCGTTTCGAGAATCGAATCGTTAAGTGAGGTTAGTCTGTCGCCGCAGCTGACGTCATCTCGTTGACACGCCGAATCGCGGCGATGACCAGATCTGTCCTCAGCCGATGCGGCATATGCCCAGTGTCCGGCGCGATCACGAGTTCCGCTGCAGGCATATCCACAGCTAGCGCCCGCGCGTGGCGCTTAGGCGAGACGATTTTATCTTTCTCCGCCGTGATGATGATCGTCGGTGTGAATAACTCGCCGTAGCGCGGCTGCTGTGCGCCGAACTCCACATTTGACGCGACAACATCAAACGCGCTCGCGCGAAACGCACGCGGCTTGAAGATCATCGGCACCCCGGCTTCTTCGAGGTAGTTCACCGGCACAGGCGCAGGCCAAAAATTGTTGGCGACGCTGCTCGGACTAAGTGGCGGCCCGAGCCACGGAATGATGAGGCCGCAAAAGAGATCGCCAATGATCGGCCTTGTTGAAAGCCGCGCCCACCAAGCCGGCTTCCACGGATAGGGATTGCAAGCCGGCGCAACGAGCACGAGGCCGCTGACAAGCTGCGGAAAATCCAACGCCAGCCGCAACGCAACACCAGCGCCCAACGAATGCGCCACAATGATCGCCGGCCCATCGCCGGTTTGCTCAAGCACCCGTGCCGCAACACGTGCTTGCGACGCCATCGTGTGTGCACCACGTCGCGCGCGCGCCGAATGGCCCATGCCCGGCCGATCGTACGCAATCACGCGATGAAGCGGGGAGAACTCCTCTGCCAGCGGCCCCCACAACTCGATCAAGTTCGAACTTGCGCCATGGATAAGCAGCATGCGCGGCGCGCTGTCTGGCCCAGCTTCGCGCACATGAATGCGCACGCCATCAGCGTCGATAAAGCGTCCTGTCGGCGGAAAGCGCACATCCGTGCGTGCAACGTAGGCGCGTGCGTTTGCGGCGAGCGCGTAAGCCGCACCTGCGATCGCCACAACGACCGCCAGCAGCCGGAGGATCATGCCTCGCGGCCGTCGACGCGCGGTTCGAGACGACGCACGCCTTGCAGCGCGACTTCATAGTGCGGGTGAATGACCAGTGCGGCGCGAAACGCCTCAAGCGCTTGGCGTTGTTGTCCGAGCTCTTCGTAGATAAGCCCGAGGCCCGCGAGCGCACCGAAGTGACGCGGCTCGCGCTTCAACGTTTCCTGGATCGCGGCGATCGCGCCCGGATAATCGTCGGTCGAGTAATAGAGATTGGCGCGGCGGTTCCAGGTCTCGGCGTAGTCGGGCGCGAGGTCGGACGCCTGGTCTAAGAAGCGCTCCGCCAGCTCAGCATCACCTGCCGTCTCGGCCGCGTTTGCCCGTTCCAGGAGAATATTGACGGTCGGCGAGCCGCTATCGGCCCAGCGCGCCCAGATCGCCTGCTCAATCGGCGCCGCCTGTTGCTGGTCTTCCGCGACCGAGAGCTGCTCAAACAGCGCGTCGAGTTCCGGATCGGCGCGCGTCGGCGCATTCGGCCCAGCGTTGCACGCAATGAGCGCAAAGGCGGCAGCTACAGCGATGAAAAAACGGCGGTGCATAACGTGATGAATCGAATTCATCTTACCTGAAATTCACAACGCCCGCGAGGGCTTCGCGGGCGCCTGTGAGCTTCAATTGGGGCCTATTTCAGCCCTGCTTCGCCTTATACCGGGGGTCAACTTTGTTGATGACATAAACCCGGCCCTTGCGGCGCACGACCCGGCAAGCCCGGTGACGGGCTTTGAGCGACTTGAGCGACGACTTGACTTTCATGGCCGAATTTCCGGGGCGAAAAGGAAGCGGGGCTTCTAGGTGGCCCCCATACGTAAGTCAATGCGGGGACGTTGATGCGGCCCCCGACGCACCCTAAGGGCGTTGAGGGCTGATGACGAAGGGGTATCTGAAGATGGCGCGAGCCTTGATTTTAGCCGCGGCGGTTTCGCTGGCGATTGCCTGCGGCCCCTCGACGGGCATCGCCCAAACACCCCAACCCCCGACATTCCAGACCTCTGGGAACCGGGCCTTCGACGAATGGCGCGATGAGTTCGCTCGCCGCGCCGTCCAGCGGGGGCGGGACCCTGCCGTCATCGGCCGCCTCCTGGCCGGCGTCGTTCCCGACGACCGCGTGATCGAGCTCGACCAACGCCAGCCCGAATTCGTGAGCCCGGTGTGGGACTACGTCACCAACCGCGTCACTGAGCGCCGCATCAACGATGGTCGCGCGCTGAAAACCGAAATCCAGTCCACGCTCGACGCCGTCGAACAACGCTACGGCGTGCCGCAAGGCATCATCCTCGGCATCTGGGGTCTCGAGAGCAATTACGGCGGCGCCGACTTGAACTGGGATGTGCAAACCGCACTCGCCACGCTCGCTTACGAGGGCCGCCGCCGCGAACAGTTCGAAGGCTACCTAATGGCCGCCGCCGAAATGGTGGAGCGCGGCCTCGCTGACCAACAGCAATTGCGTTCGTCATGGGCGGGCGCGCTCGGCCAACCGCAATTCATGCCGGACGTCTATCTCACCACCGCTGTCGATTGGGATGGCGATGGTCATCGCGACATCTGGACCAATCGCGGCGACGTCGCCGCCTCGATCGGCAACTACTTACAAGATCGCGGCTGGCGCCGCGGCGAGCCCGTGTTCGAAGAAGTGCGGCTGCCGAACGATTTCGACTACGCGCTCGCTGACGGCACTATGCGTCCGATCGCGGATTGGGGCCAACGTGGCGTCCGTCGCATCGACGGCGTCGCCTGGGACCAAACCAATCTCTCGGCGCAACTCTTCTTGCCTGCCGGCGCCAATGGTCCGGCGCTGATGCTGTATCACAATTTCGGAGTCATCCGCCGCTACAACAACTCTGATCGCTACGCGCTCGTCGTGGCGTTGCTCGCGCGCGCCTTCGATGGCCGCAGCGGTCTCGTCTCCGATTGGCCGCGCGCGGCCGGCGCGCTCAATCGCGAACAAATCCTCGAACTGCAAACCTTACTCAACGGCCTCGGCTACAATTCCGGCACGCCCGACGGTCTCTTCGGCTCTGGCACGCGCGGCGCCGTGCGCAACTACCAATCCGCGCAGAGCTTGCCCGCAGACGGCTTCCCAACTGCGGCGCTGCTCACGCGCATCCGCGCCAGCGCCGGCATCACTCAGCCGGAGCCAGCTCGCGTTCCGCATGGCCTCCAGCGCAACGGCATCCGCGAACTCCAACGCTTGCTGAACCGCCAGGGCTATAGCGCTGGGCGCGCAGACGGTGTGATCGGCGCCCGTACACGCGACGCCATCCGCGCCTTCGAACGTGCGCAGGGCATGGAAGTGCGTGGCCGCGCCACGGACGTCGTGCTTGAGCGTGCGCGCGAAGCTGGACGCCGTTAGCGTTCCAGCACGCCGCACGTCGCGCTGACGAGCGGACCAAGATCGATCAGCATCTGGCCGACGGTCATGATCTCTTGTGGCGTGTAGCCTTGGTTGACCATGCGCTGCACTTCGGCGTTGAGCGCCGGCTGATTGCCGGTCAACGGCGCGAAGCGTGACATAATTGCGAACTGGCGATCATCCATGCGTCCGGAGACAACGCCTGCGCCGCAGGCGCACGTCGGCTCAGGGGTGGTGACATTCGACCCAGCTTGAGCCACGCACATGTTGGTGAATGCTTGCGTGCCGGCGCTACGATCCGCGACTTGCGCAAAGCCGGGCGTTGCAAACGACATGGCCGCCAGCGCGGCTGCGATCAAAAATCTCATTGGCTCTCCCCTTAACGCGCACTCTACGCGGGCAGGGGCAAGGCGAGTCAAGACGGCGGTGGATCAGCGGGCGGCGGCTCAGTCACAACATTGCGCAGGCGACGGCTCATAATTGCGAAAGTCGACATGAACGTCAGCACGGCGGCGGTGATCACCAGCGGCGCGTTCATGCCGAAGTGCTCGTACACAACCCCTCCAACCATCGGCGAAAAGATAAAGCCCGCGCCATTCACCGCAACGACCAGCCCTGCTGCCGCGCCTTGCTCGTGAGGCTCCACAGCAACCGACGCGCCGCCCGTAAACCCAGGTCGCGCCAACCCAGCGCCCAACCCCAACAAAGCTTGCGACGCCAACAGCACCTCCAAATTCGGCGCAAAAATCTGCAGCACCACAGCCGCGCACGAAATCGCCGCGCCCCAGATCATGAAAGCGCGCGGCCCCATATTCAAACGCGGCAACACCACCAGCTGCGTGAATAACAGCGCCAGCGCATTGGCCATGAAGCCGTACGAAATCAGCTGCGTGCCCGCCGCGCCCGAAACGTGCAGCCGGTCCATCGTGAACAAGCCAAACACCTGAACTGTCACGCCCGCTACGATCGACAGCGCAAAGCCGTAGATCAGATACCCGGAAAGCCGCCGGTCAGTTATGAGCGCAAGCGAGTCCCGAAAGCTCGCGCGCTGGCGCTTCGAATGCGGGGCCGTGCGTTCCGGCAAGAAGAATAGAATGGCGAGCGACGCACACAGCGCCAGAACGCCGACCATCCAGATCGGAAACACCGCGCCAAACCGCGCCGTCAGCCACGCGCAAATGCCCGGCCCAAACGCTTGGCCCACCGCGAACGCTGAACTCAGTCCCGCCAAATGCGCTGTGCGCTCAAACGCCGTTGTCCGATCGGCAATGTAAGCTTGCGCCGAAGGCGAGGAGGCCGAGCCAAACGCGCCGAAGATCGCGCGCGCCAGCAGCAGCGAAATGAAGAGCGCAGCGCCACTAATCACGCCCGATTGCCCAAGCATCACCGCGGTGCCGAAGGCGCCCATCGAGACCGAATACGCAAACAGTCCAAATGCGATCGTCGGCTTGCGTCCAATGCCATCGGAGAGCCGCCCCCAATACGGGCTCGCGAGCACCCACAGCAGCGCCGAGAGCGAGAATATCCAGCCGACGCTGGCGTCACCGAGATTGAGTTC
>JBEBHI010000109.1:0-12240 GCA_040080935.1 Terricaulis sp. | reverse complement strand
CTGTGGTGTCCAGTCGTAGCGATAGTTTGTGTAGATGACGGTGATGCTGTTTGCGCCTTGCGAAGCAAGGCTCAGCAGGAACGCGACTGCGATCATGCCGGCAAGTCGCGGATATGTGCGGATCAGCCAGGCGAGGGCGCTGATTGGGTTCGCGTGTGCCCAGCTGAACCGCGCGCGGCGTTCGCGTGGTAGAGATTCTGGCAACACGAACAATCCGTAGATCGCATTCAGCAGGCAGAGCGCGGCCGCAACCCAGAATGGCGCGCGCAAATCTGCTGCGCTGAGCAAGCCGCCGATCGCCGGGCCAAGCGTCGCGCCCGCCGCTTGCACACCGAACATGATGCCGAACGCCGAGGCGCGGCGATTGGGTTCGGTGACGTCGGCGAGGTAGGCGTACGCTGCGGGGCCACTGCCTGAGGCGATGCCGGACAACATCCGCCCGATCGCGAGCCAAGCGAGATTCGGCGCGAGCGCCATCACCGCGAAGTCGAGCCCGAGGCTTAGATTGGATGCAAGCACAATCGGTCGTCGGCCGAACCGATCCGACAGGGCCCCGATGATCGGCGCCGCGCAAAATTGGATTAGCGCAAATAATGTCGCCAGCACGCCCACGGCGGTGGCGATCTGCGCTGCGTTGAAGGCTGTGACTGAACCGATCAGGCTCGGGAATACCGGGATCACGATGCCGATCGCCAGCGCGTCTAGCGCGACCGTCACATAGATGAAGCCGATCCCGCGTCTCGCCATACCGTTTCCATACATTGCATGTTAAAGGCAGCGAAGGTGAATTTCGCGATCGCTTACGCGGTGCACGCATTCTGCCGCACCAAGTCCCTCGCGCGGCGGCTACGCACGCGAGATGATGTGCTGCGCTGGAGAAAGCGGCAGCTCGATCGATTTTTGCGAGATGTTGTTATGCGTGTGCCGTTCTACGCGGCGGCGCCGCCGCCTACGCGCTTGGAAGATCTACCGATCATCGACAAACAGATCGTGCTCGCGAATTTTGACAAGCTGAACGTGAAGGGCGTGCCATACCAAGCCGTACGTGACGCGTTGGATGCGGGAGGCGACCGTGTCGACGGTTTGATTGTCGGGCAGAGCACCGGGACTAGCGGCAATCGCGGCGTGTTTGTGATCAGCGAGGCCGAGCGGTTCACTTGGCTCGGCGTCATGCTCGGTAAGGCGCTGCCGGATTTTCCGTTCGTGCGGCACAAGGTGGCGTTGGCGCTGCCGGGCTTTAATCCGCTCTACGCGTCTGCCTCCGAGACTGGCCGGTTGGCGCTTCGCTTCTTTGATCTCACCTTGGGGGTCGACGCGTGGCGCGATGATCTTTGCACGTTCGCGCCCGACACGATTGTGGCGCCACCGAAGGTGTTGCGCGCTCTGGCTGAGACATCGAGCTTGCGCCCCTCAAAGGTGTTCTCGGGCGCGGAGGTGCTCGATCCGTTGGATCGCGAGATCGTTGAAGCGCGGTTTGGCTCGCGCGTGCGTGAGATCTACATGGCAACGGAGGGGTTGTTCGGCGTTGGGTGCAAACATGGCGTGCTGCATTTAGCGGAAGACGCGGTAGCGTTTGAATTTGAGCCAGCGCCGGGTGGTCTCGTTTCGCCTTTGGTCACCGACTTCACGCGCTCCACGCAGATTATGGCACGCTATCGCATGAACGATCTGCTGCGCCTGAGCGATGAGCCGTGTGGGTGCGGTTCACCGCTACAGCGTGTGGCAAGCGTTGAGGGGCGTCAGGACGATGTGTTCTTGATAGTAAGCGGCGAAGGCAAACAGTTGCTCGTCACGCCGGATATCATGCGCAACGCAGTGATCGATGCCGATCGGCGCATACAAGATTTTCGCATCGTGCAGGTCGGCGCAGATCGGATTGTGCTGTCACTCGCGACGAATGTGCCGAGTGACGCGGCGCGCGCTGCCTCGGCCGCGTTGAAGAGAGCGGTTGGCAAGGCAGGCGCGGCCAATGTTGTGATTGATCTACGAAGCGGGATCGAGACGCCGTATGATCGCAAGCTTCGGCGTGTCCGGCGCGAGTGGTGGCCTGCCTAAAGTTGCACAGTCGCGGTGTGTTCGCTCGACTCCAGTGTTTCTCCGGCGGCCAGCGCGTTGATCGCGGGGAACAGAAAATCGAGCGGGCCGAGCGCGTATTTGGGCGCCCCGAATGCCGCTATGTCGGCCGCTTGTTTTCGAAGCGCGGCTTGGTCTTGTGCGAGCACCGGAATGTGGAACGCGCGCAGCAATGCCTCTTTAACTAAAGGCGGCGCCATGCCTTTCGGCGTCGCGAAGTGGGCGAACGGGCGCACGACGTCTTCTGTTTCAGGCATGAAGAAAACCGTGATCGCAAGCTTGAGGCCGTCCTTTCCCTCGAACGCAACTTGACCCGTTGAAGGCGGATAGAAGCGGCCGATGCTTGCGGCGCGCAGGCCTTCCAACATGCGCGGCATCAAGGCCGACGCACGCGAGTTCTCGACATAGATGGCTTCGGCGTAAGTCGGCCGCACCCGCACCGTCACGTCGACAGGCTTGCGAACGTTGCGGGCGCGAACAATGCCAGCGTGCAAGAAATGCGGGTGCGCGGGGTCGAGCAAATTTTCGATCGCATCGATCAGGCGCGCACGCGAAGCTTTTACTGGCCAGAGAAACGTGTCGAACCCATCGATGCCAACGGGATGGGGGAGAAACGGTTCGGTGTTTGGCGACTTGGCGAGAGTCGTCCAAATTAGACCGGCGCGGACGATTGTCGGCAACGTTTGCGCCGCGTGGCGCGCTGGCTCGCCGGCCCCCGGCGTTAGCGTGCAGCGGCCATCTCCATTGAAGCGCCAGCCATGATACGGGCACTCGATCTCGCCGTCGTGTACTGCGCCGCGCGAAAGCGCCATGTTCCGGTGCGGACAACGATCGATCAGCACCGCAGGGCCATTTGCGCTTCTGAACACAACGATCGGCGTATCCATCAGCTTGCGCGCGATGGGCTTGTGACCAAGCTGGCCCACGGACGCCACGGGAAACCACCCATTCGCGACTGCCTTTGGGTACGCGCTCATAGCCCGCGCTCCACCATGACGGGAACGGCGACCTTATTAAGTAGCCGTTCGATCGCGCCGATTGTTGTGCGCCGTGCGAAGGACAGATGGTCGACGAAGTACGCCGAATACTCCATCACTGCGCGGGCGCCGCGATTGCGCTTGAAGTCCGCGGCGCCCGCTGAGCCGTTCAGCTTGCATCCTTGTTCAATCGCCATCTGTGCGAGCATGGCGCTTGCGATGCGATAAAGACCCTCGGAAGCGGGACGCGCAGTGTCGTAGCCAACGATGGGCGTTGTCAGAACGCCGCCGCGGACGAAGCATCCGACGACGGCGGAGAGCGCGCCGTCGGCGCCGCGCAAGCCGCGATAGTGGAAGAACTGCGCGCTGTGCGTCATCTCGATATACGCCGCCGTGAACGCCGGATTCAGCTTCGAATACCGATCAAGGTAAAGCATCGCGTAGAGTTGCGCGATCCTTTCGGCATCGCCGGGGCGCAAAGCCTGTAGCGGATCGATGTGTTCGGCAACGCCCGACAGGATCGCGAGATCGCGGCGCGTGTCGCGGTGCGGGGTCCAATCGGATTTAACGTCGTCCGTCACGTAGATCTGTCGGCTCGGCAGCATCTTCCAGCCTGCCTCTGAGAAGCGACGCCAAAGCGCAGCGTCTGACCAGTCGTTGAGCGAGCGCACGGCAATGAGATGATCGGGATAGTGCTCCACGAGCAGGTCGCGGATCGCGTCCGTGTCTTTACCGTTCCAGCCGCCGTGCAGGTTTGTGGAGAGCATATAATTGTTGACGTGCACGACGCGGTTGATGCGCGCAGACCGCAGCAATGCACCAGCGCCGCTGGCGACTAAGCCGAGTGCCGGCGTCATCGGCCCAGCGTTGACGATGCGCAGCTCCTCTTTCGCGTAGAGAGCGTACGCAGTGTGCGGCAAGCAAACGTACGCGTCACCGTATTCGGCATCGTTGATGGTGACAGGGAAAACGCGGGCGCCTGATCGCAAGCCTCTGACTTGCGTGCGCAGGTTTGTGATCAACGCCGTTGAGCCGTTGCGCGCGAATGCTTCGAGGTAAGCGCGGTCCGGGCATTGTGCTGGCCATCCGGCGCGCGGCCCCTCGGCGGGGTCGAAGAGCTCCAGATCGCTCATCGGATCGGCTCACCGTTCCATTCGATGTCGTCGGTGCTTTGCCCGGATGCCGAGCGACCGCGGCTCAGCCCGACGAGCGTGAAGCGGCCCGCGTCAAGGAGCGCGCCGAGGCCAAGCCAAGGTTCGCCGGCGACGCTCAAGACATCCTTGCTTCGCGCCAGATCGCGGTTGAATGCGTGGAGCTTGCCGCTGGCGAGTGCGGCCGGCGCTCCGAAGAGCCACATCGCTGGCGCGAGGTGTCGCGCTTCTGCACTTGGCGTTTGCAGCGAGACTTCCCCCAGAAGCGCGCGCGCGAAGCGGGGATCGCTGTCGAAGAGATGAATGCCGCTAATGCCGCGAGGATTGCATTCGATCGGCGTGATCGAGCCATCCGCGCCCCGAATGACGTCAAATGAGAGCTGGCCGCTCGCACCGGTAGCTTTGGCGATTGTGCGCGTCATCTCCAGGAGCGCGGGATCGTTGTCCGTTTCGAAGTAGAAGCTGGCCGATTGACCGAGGCGCCATAGTGGCTTGTAGGCGGCGAAAGCGACGACTTCGCCCGCGACGCTCGCGGACCAGATGCAAATCTCTTCGCCCGCCGCAAATCTCTGCACGACCCAAGGGGCCTCTTGCGTCGGTGCGACTGCGTCGAACTCAGCGAGCGTGGGGCGGACGCGCGTGTGCGACGCGAAGCGAGAGAATTCCGGCTTCAGCACGATCTCGTCTGCGTGCGTGCGCCACACCGCGAGCTCGTCGCGCGACGTGACGCGCGTTGTCTCGGGCGCGTCAGCGCCGTTGGCGCGCGCAAAAGTGGCGAACTCGAATTTCGAGTGCAGAGTTCGCAAGATCGCAGGCGAGGGCGCAAAAACGCGATGCGCGAAGCCATGCCGTACGCCGGCTTCGGCGACATAGAAGACTTCTTCGCACGTCGGGATGATCCATTTGGGATCGAGCGTCTCGACCAGGCGTTTCAAGTCCGCGGCAAATTGATCGAATGCGAACCGTGGTGGGGAGAGGAGATGCAAGCGCCCCTTTGCGTGGCGCGCCAGGCGTGCGCTCCACGGGCGAACGGAATCCACTAGGTGCGCGTTGTGTCCCGCTGCTTCAAAGCTGCGCGCGAGGTCGAGCGCGATGGGCGCGCGCGCGCCGGTGATGAGAATTGTGGTCAACGGATCGGTTCCGCATCGTGGCAATAGACGACCTCGCCTCCCGCGCGCGCGAATGCCGCGATGCGCCGCCGCGTCTCGGCGTCGGCTTTGACATCGTCCATAATCCATCGGGCCGGCGGGCCCGGCGCCCGATCTTCCATCACCGCGCGCGCGAGCCATTGTGAATCCGCAGCGTAGAGAAGGGGACGTTCAAGTTTGGGCCAGACGAATCCTGTGTGACCGCGCATGTGTCCGGGAAGAGCAACCGCCAATATCTCGCCGTCGCCAAAGACGTCGTGGGCTGGGCCGAAGCCAAGCGGCGCTTCAACGCCAGGCAGCGTTTCGAACCGGGTGATCCGGGATTGCAGATCCTCCGGTAGTAACTCCCGGAAAACACCGTGGCGCACGCGGCTGAACGCGGCGCCATTGAGGAAATGATCTACGCCAGCGCCGTTCGCGTAGATTTTCGCATCCGGATAGTCGCGCAGCGCAGAAACGTGGTCGGCGTGTAAGTGCGTCAGCAGAATCGTATCGATCTTGGGCGCCGCGCTGGGGAGCGCCTCAGCTTGCAGGCGCGGTCGGAGAATTTGCGCGTAGAGCGAGAGCGGTAATGAGCGGCGACCTTGCGTCACGCGCGTTGAGTAGCCTGTGTCGATGAGACAGCGTCCGGCGCTCGAATGATCGAAGACGCCGTAACGCACCGGTAGATCGATCGAACGCCAACGTCCGTCACGGAGCACAAAGCGCTCCGGCGCGCGAACGAATGCGCTGTTTCGAAAGATTGGACGCGTGCTCACTCGAAGGTCCGTGCGAGGCCATCGGTGAAATCGACACGTGGCGACCATCCGAGATGACGCTTCGCGGCCTCGATGTTCAGCGTTTGAGTGAAGGCGAAGAGCGCAGCGCCGTAGGCAGTGGTAACCGGCTCGGGACGCTTTGGTAGGCTCGCGCATACGTATTCGCTCGCGCGTGCATAAGCCAAGACGAGCCACGGCGGCATGTTACGCCAGCGTATCGACTGACCGGCTTTCTCTGCTGCGCGTTCGGCGACCTCGCGCACATTGAGTGCGGTGCCGCCGGATATGTTGAAGATGCGTTGTTGGACGGGTGTGCTGATCGCGAGCGCGGCGTAGGCCGCTTCTGCAACGTCATCGATGTATGTGAGATCGGTAGCGGCGCGACCGCCATTCATCAGGGGAAGGGCACGCGCTTGCGCTGCAGCGAGCAGGCGGGGAAGCAAGGTCGTGTCGCCCGGGCCATAGAGGCCGCGCGGACGCAAGACGATGGGATCGAGATCGGCAGCAGCGAGAATAAGTTGCTCGGCTTGGCGCTTGGTGTTGGCGTAGGCATTTATCGGTGGCGGCAATGGTGCGTCTTCGCGAACGCCGATCTGATCCTGAAATCGAAAATATACGCTGGGCGTCGAGATGTTAACGAAGCGGCGTGCGCCGGAGGCGCGCGCAAGCGCGATCGCGCCCTGTGTGCCGACGACGTTGGCGCGGTGGAATTCGGATCGCCGGCCCCAGGGCGATGAAAGCGCCGCACAGTGGACGAAGGCATCGCAGGTGAGCGACGGCGCGTTACTATCCGTCAAGTCGAGCGCAACAACATCCACGCGCTCTCGTTTAAGCGTCGCCAGTTTCTTCTGATCTCGCCCGGTTGCGACGACCGCGTGTCCACGATCGCTCAGCAGCCTTGCGAGCACGCCGCCGAGAAAGCCAGTCGCGCCCGTCACAATCACGCGCACTCAGGCCACCATTGCCGCGCCGCCGAGAGACACGCCTGCGGACGTTCCGATGACCAGCACCTTCATGCCGGGTTCGATGCGGCCCTGTTGTCGCGCCTTGTAAAACGCGATGGGCCACGAGGCGGCGACCTGATTGCCAATGTCGGCAACGAAATCGACGACGCGATCGGCGGCGAAGCCGCATCTTTTGATGATGTGAGCCAGAGCGTGCGGACTGGCTTGGTGGGGGACGACCAAGTCCACATCATCCTGCCGCCATCCGGCCTTTTCCAGCAGACGTGCGATGAAGGCGGGCGCAGCTTCTGAGCTTAGGCGATAGAGCGAGGCCCCGCGCATTTCGAATTCGGCGTTCGCCGAGAAGGCCTCGCGCTCAGCTTGAAAATCGTAGCGCGTGCCGCCGGCGCGTAGTTCGCAGAAATCGTAGCCTTCTGCGTACGTTTCCATGTGCATCGCGCCGATCCGGCAGCGCGCTGTTTCGTCGGCCGCGCGTACGACGAAGGCGGCGGCGCCGTCACCGAATAGACCGGCCGTGCGTGGGTCCGATTGCCATGGCAGCGCGCGAGAAGCGATTTCCGAAGCGACGACGAGGACGTTCTTGGCGCGCCCAGCGCTGACGTGCATTGCCGCGACGTCCATTGCGACAAGCGCGCTCAAGCAGGTCGCGTTGACGTCATATGCCGGAAAGCGTTCGTCGCTCAGGCCAAGTTGCTGCTTGATGAGCGGCGCGGTGGCGGGGATGGGTTGTCTGCCGACTGCAGCAGCGAACAGAAGTAAATCGATCTTTCGACCATCGAGATTGGCATCGACCAAAGCTGCGCGCGCGGCTTCCGTGCCCATCAACTCTTGTGTTTCGTCACCGCTGACGACGTGCCGTTGTGCGACACCGCAATTGCGTTCAATCCAGCCGGATCGGAGGCCGAGTTTGGCATCTAGATCGCGCGACAACACGATGTTGCGCGGGAGATAGACGCCGATCCCGCTCATCACGGGGACGATGGTGTTTTGCGTAGTCCGCATTGAACCCTCGGCGCCCCGATAGCGGTAAAATGAGGCGAATGCTAGTTCGCGTTTGTCATAGTTGCGGCGCTTTGCGCCTTCGTGGCGTACTACGCTTCACCACGCACGCGCGCGCGAAGGCGTGAAAGCTCCCACAAATCATTGCGCGTGAAGCCGAGAGGCGCAGCGAGCGCAGCGAGCGTGGTTTGACCAAGACGAAGCTCTAACGCTTCGAGGTGCGCAAACCTTTCGGCATCGCTCGCTGTTGGCGCAACGGCCTGGCCGGATTGGGCGGCGTGAATGAGTTCTTCCGCGCGCAGGACGAGTTCGGTTTTGAGTTCAACATATACGCGCGCGTCTTCCGATCTGTCACCGAGACGCGCGGCGATGTCAGCAATCTGCTTGCCGCGTGGCGTTTCAGCGAAATGACCCGCGCGGATATCCGCGAGCATCGCCTCATGGGCGGCGCGATCGGCCGCAAGCCATTGTTGAGTGGCGTGGTCGCTGCGAATGAGCGCGAGAAAGATTGCCGCCGGCGCCAGCAGAAGCGTCAGCGCCATGATGACAAGCGGTTGATCGGGGAAGTGATTGAACGTGGAGTGGATCACCATCGCGACGAGCAGGCCCGGCACGAACGGCAGCGGATTGAAGCGATAGTGCGCGGCGGAGCTCTCCGCTTGGCGCTCCGTCATCTCATGCGAAATGATTGCGAAGATCGCGGTCGCGCCACCGTGCATGATCGCCGTGCCGAAGCCGCGCACAAGCCAGGCAGAGACGTTCGCGTCAGTGATTGTGAAAAGGTACCAGATGTTCTCAATCACAGAGAACCCGGCCCCAACCGCAAATCCCGCGATTGCGGCGTCGACTTTGAAGCCCAGGCGATTGCGGGCGAAGAGATAGATGATCGGCGCAGCCTTAAGGCTCTCTTCGATGATCGGTGAGACGTAGCGGCTGTAGGCGCTGAACCCGATCGGAAAGCCATCCATCACGCGCCAATTTGCCAGGAAACTGACCGCGGCGACCAAGCCGCCAGCGCCGAGCAGAATAGCGATCTCACGTGCGCTGATCAGATTGAAGGCGTCGAGGCGATCGAAGACGATGAGCAGGAGCACGACTGGCGCGAGGGCGATGAACGCCTTAACGAGCAGATCTGCGTCCATCACATGATCTTCAGCGAAACCAAAACTTCGTCGCTCGCCGCGTCGCCATCTTCGAAGCCTCGCGCGTAGCCAACGGAGAATGTCATCGGCAGCCGGTGAGCGACAGTGAAATTCCAATCGGTCTGGACGCCCAACGTTTGCAGTGAACGCCGATCGCCGAAGCGCGGCTCGGCCTCGAGCGCCCCGGCGAAGAGGGCTGGTCGCACTGAACTCAGGAACAGGCTAGCGACGCCCACATCTTCAAAGCGCATCGGCGGGAGATTGATCTCACCCATGGCGCGGGCGAACGTCTGTGCCTCGATCTGGTTGATTTCGAAACCTGGGAAGCTGTCGAATTCGCGGTAGCGTTTCACTTCGCGGTCATCGACGTAATTGTTTCCGAAGGCGCCCATGTACCAGGCGCTGAGCGGGCTAGCGTCCTCGCCGCCAACCGTGCCGGCCGCGGTGTAGAGCCAAATCGAGGAATTATGCAGCGGCAACGGTACGCCGAAATCGACGCCGCCACGCACGCTCGGGAACGTCTCGCCGTTGGCATGATCGGCGCCGAGCGCGACATTCCAACGCCACCCACGCTCGTGATCGACAGCGCCGAGCGAACGAGTTGTGTTGGTGTAGCTCCACTCAGCGTTGACGGACGCGAGTTCATCGAACGAGGTCGAGACTTCTTGCGCGGAGGGCAGCGTATCGAGGCCGGTGTAGTAGGCGGCCTCGATGTGGAAATCGAGTTGGCGCGGCGGATCGTAGATGAAGGAGTTATGATAGCCGACGATGAAGGCGTCGCCAGCGCGTGCGCGCTCGGTCGGGCCGAAGAGGTCGTAGAAATCGGCATCGTTGTGCCAGTAGCGGAAATTCCAGCGCAGCGTTTTGTATTCAAGATCGAAGTGCCAATCCTGATCTTCGAATGGCGAGTCCGGCAGGTAGGACAGAGTGACGTGCAATTGGTTGAACTGCAGCGGATCTTCGAAGACCGCGTGATAGCCGATCGCAGCGCGGCCTCTGTAGCCCTCGACGACGGGGTAAGCCGCGGCGAGGCGCATCTCGTCGCGCGGTACGTAATGACCCTGCTCGGTGATCAAGCTGTCGAGGTCGATGTTGGAGGGTGAGCCGGCAGTCCACGTGGTGACGACGGGATGTGTCTCCGCGATTTCCGTGCCGAGGAAGCGCACAGTGCCGAGATCATCGAGCGGTGCCGGTTGGATCACGCCGGGGCGGAAGCCGTCACCTGTATATTCGTAGACGATGAGCGAGCCGTCAGTGCGCGGGATGGGGCGGAAGAAGCCAGTCTCGGCGTTCGAAACCGCTTCGACGTCCTGTGTGGCGATCTCGAAACGGTAGATGTTTGAAACGCCGGTGTAGTAGGCGCTGCCGAAAAGGTAGCGGCCGTCTGGCGAGAACACGAAGCCTTCTGGTGTTGATGAGCCAAGGCTGAAGTTCGCCATCGGTGTTGGCGCGACGCCCGGAATTAGGTCAGCGATGCGGAAGACCTGTACGGCCTGATCGCCATTGATCTCACCCATCGACATCGAAAGCATTTGGCCATCGGCCGAGATGTCTAGATCGAACGGCACGCGGCCGAACGGGAACGTGTAGATCTGATTCCAGTGATCATACGGCGCCGGCACGCGAACCAGCGTGACGTAGCCGTTGAGATGGCGCAGGCCCCAGAGTGAGCGATCCGCCGGGTTGAACACGATGTCGCCGATGCGCGCATCGCGCAGCACCATGCGCTCCTCGCCCGTGGCGACGTCCAACTGCATGATGTCGCGATACGCGTAGTTGTCCGTCGTGTACCAAGCGGTGTTGCTCGTCGGATCGTAGGCGAGTGAGGTAACGCGATAGAGCATCGCGCCTTTGATGTCGGTGAGGTGGCGGATCTCGCCACTCTCAGGCGACAACGCGCCGATGTGCCCGATGACGCCCGGATAGCGATAGGCCCCGATGAGTTCGCCCGTGCGCGGATCGACGAACGTGCGTGACACCGAGCCTAGAGCGCGCGGCGACAGCGCGGTGGCTTGCGTCAATGGATGTGCGCGCAGCGCTTCGAGATTGGTGTTCTGGAATTCGTGCTCCCAGGCAATCCAATCGCGCCACGCTTGGTTGAGCGGCACATTGAACACCTGGCGGAATTGCGATTGGTAATACGCCTCGCTGCCTTCGTCGCGGCGCAGCCATTGCACAACCTGTTCGGGTGAGTAGTGCTGCGCCAAGTACGAGAAGAAGCGCGTGCCATAGAGGTAGTCGTTCACACCGACTTGGAAGTCGACGAAGATACCTTCGGATTCCAAACCAATCGGCGAGTAGAAGTGAGCGTCGTCTCGCACCATCGAGCGGAAGACCATCTCGTCATAAGCGCCCTGAGCGCGGCCGAAGCCGCCGGCCATCCATGTCTCCATGAACACGGCGCTGCCTTCGAGATACCAGCGCGGCACGTTCACGCGTGGCGTGGCGAGATAATTGTAGAGGATAGATTCCGGGTGCTCCTGCACCGGCATCGGTTTGCCGCCGAGCGCACGCCGCCAGAACGCGTCGCGCGCGTTCCAAACATCCATGAGCGCGACGTGCGTGACCTCATGATTGGTCAGCGTGAAGAAGCGTTCGCCCGGGCTGAAGGTCTCGTAGGCCAGGCTGAGTGGCGCAATGTCGATCAACAGCGCGTTGTTGGGTGATGAGCGCGCGGCCGCGTTGCCGTAGTCGCCAAAGTCCTTCAGCAGCAGGGTGACCTGATCCCACGGCTGCCAGCCGAAGATGCGTTGCTCGAAATTGAACGCATTCTCGAAGCTGCGCGCCACGTAGGGCGTGAGGTAGGTTTCCGTCGGATCAAAATAGAGCAGGCGCAAATGATCGGTTTCGAGCACCGATAGATCGATCAGCGGAATATCGTCTGGTGCGCGGCTCGGCGGCGGTGGCTCAGGCGGGGGCGCTTCATCGGAAATCGGCGGTGCAACGACATCTGGCGCCGGCGCTTCAGGCGCTTGTGTAGCAGGGGCGTCTTGAGCGGTGGTGTCGGTTTGCGCGTGCGCGGAAGCG
>JBEBHI010000108.1:0-12266 GCA_040080935.1 Terricaulis sp. | reverse complement strand
GCCAACGCCGACGCGCGGCGGCGCCCCGACCCTGACGCGTTCGTCGATGCAGCGCAGATCTATGATTACACGCCGGGCGCGCTCTACGAGATCTATGCGGCGCCCGGCTATCTCTCCACCATCCTGTTGGAGCCCGGCGAAGCCATCGTGACCGTCGCCGCCGGCGACACCACGCGCTGGATGGTCGATGAAACCACGTCTGGCGATCTCGCCGATCCGCGCGCCTTGCTGCTTGTAAAGCCAATCCGCGCCGGCATTCGCACCAACATCGTCTTGGTGACTGACCGGCGCACCTACCTGATCGAGGCGGTCGCCGTGACCGGGACTGCGTATTCCGCCCAGACCGCCTGGCGCTATCCCAGCGACCGCGCGGGTGATGATCCGGCAAGCATCGGCGGCGTGGCGCTCGATGCGCTCAACTTCCGCTATCGCATCGACACCGTGCGCGGACAAAACCCGCGTTGGCGCCCGGCGCGCGTATTCGATGATGGGCGAAGGACCTATGTCGAGTTTCCGCTCGACATCGTCACCAGCGAGGCGCCGCCGCTCTTTCTGCACGATGGCGGCGATGTGGCGCTCGTAAATTATCGGGTTGTCGGCAACCGCTACGTGATCGATCGTCTGTTCGATGTCGCCGAACTACGCTTGGGCGGCCAGCGCCAAACGATCGTGCGCATCAGTCGCGAGCGGCCGCGTACGATGGGAGGCCGGCGATGAGCGCTGATGGCCAAACCACGCCGCTGGATGACGAGCCGTCTCCCGTGCAACCGAAAGCACACATACCGCCGGTCACGGCCATTCGCGCCGCGCCGCCCAAGCCAAAACGGCTTTCGCGTAGAACATTGATGGCGGCCTCGCTCGTCTTGAGCGGTGTCGTCGCCTTCGCGCTCGTGAGCGGGCTCTCCGATTCCGATCGGACACGAGGGCAAGCTGAAGACGGACAACCCATCCAGCCGGCCTCGCCGCCCGAAAGTGTCCGTATCGCCCAAGCCGACTACAGTGCGGGCGATCTGCGTCCGCCTGCCGAAGAGGGCCAAGACTTTTTCTGGGGCGATCATCGTCCCGAGGGTGACGCCGAAACGTTCGACGCTAGGGCGACCGCGCCGGTTGCGCCCTCTCCGCTCGCAGTCGAAGCGGACGCTGCACGCACGTCCGCTATTCGCTTTGGCGCCGAGCGGCGCGATATGCCGTCCGGCGAAGGCGCGGGTTTGTCGCCCGGACCCGGCGCCGCTTTCCTTGCGAGCCAACGCGGGCGCGACGATGGCGTGCTCGATGCCGCCTATCGTCCGCCTCGCTCGCCCTACGCCATCCAAGCGGGATCTACGATCTCAGCGGCGCTCGTCACCGCCCTCAATTCCGATCAGCCCGGCCGCGTCGTCGCCCAGATCACCGAAGATGTCTATGACAGCGTCAGCGGCGATCATTTGCTCATCCCGCAAGGCGCGCGTCTGCTGGGCGCCTATGACGCCGCGACCAATCACGGCGATCAGCGCCTGATGGTGGTTTGGAATCGTCTCATCATGCCGAATGGCTGGTCGATTGCGCTGCGCGGCATGCCTGGCACGGATGCTGCGGGCGCATCCGGCCTTCGCGACACCGTCGATGCGCATTTGGGGCGGGTCGCCTTCGCGTCCCTCCTGTCAGGAGCGCTCTCGGTCGCGGCCAATTCGGCCGAAGACGATAGCGATCGCTTGAGCGAGAGCGTGGGCAACGCCGCGGCGCAGGAAGCTGCGCGCGTCGGCGCGCGCATTGTCGACCGCGAACTCAGCGTGCGCCCCACACTGCGCGTTCGCGCCGGCGCGCCGGTTCGGGTTCTGGTCAGCCAGGACATCGTCCTTCGGCCCTATCCGCGATGAGCAAGGCGCGCGTCCGATACCCGGCAGCCGAAGGCGCGCAAGCCGATCTGTTTGGCGCGCCAGGCTCGCCGCCGCGCGCAAAGAAGACAGCCGCCGCTCAACGCGCACGCGCGCCACTCGCAAAAGCATCGCCGCCGCCACTGCAGAAAAAGAGCACGCACGATCCGGGCGCGCTTCTCAATGTCCGTCAAGCCGCTTCACGTCTTGGTCTTTCCAAATCCACCTTGGACAAAATGAGGGGAGCTGGCAAAGGACCTCGCTTCATCAGGTCAACAGATCGCGCAATTCGCTACGATCCCAAGGACCTCGATGCTTGGATCGATGCCCGTCGAGGTTAACAATCACGGATCGAAGCCCGAGGGGCCAAGACGCGCTTTCGCCTCGCTCGTGCGCGACTTGGTTCACGAGAGCGCAGCCCGCGCGCACGCGGGTTCGCCAAAACCGTCACTACACCAGCTCGGCCTCGATCAATTCAAACTTGCTGCCGGTATTGCTCGACACCTCCCGCCAGCTGAGGCCTGGCGCGAACAATAGTTCGTATTCACACGAATTGCCGGTCTGCCCCCAAAGCGCCGGCAACGGCCGCGTGATCGAAAGAACATAAACGACAGGCTGGCCATTCACTTGGTTCATGCCCGCGCGCCGGAACGCGCTATTGCGCGCCACCACTGGATTGAGCGTGGTCGACAGAAACGCCGGATAAGGCGCCATTGTCGTCAAATCGCGATTGGCGCGGCCGTGCGTCACGATCTGCCCGGCAGGTACGATCGTCTTGCTTGGCGCGATCTCCGCTTCTAGCGCCGACACTAACGCCAGCTGTTGCGGCGTCGCACGGCCAGCAGCACGTGCCCGCGCAGCATTATGATAGAGATCGCAATCGACGTTGCGGTATTTGCGGAAATGCGGGACCGTCCCGAGGCGCGTGCGCACCGCTTTCCACGCGCGCGCATCCGTGTCGTTCTCCAAACGATCTTCTACCGCTTGATGGATGCGAATGTAATCGTCCACGGAATCGTCGGCGAGATGCTTGACCAGATCGATGCAGGCCGGAAACGCGAGCTGCGTCGGCGGCCGCTGGACACCCTTCATCTTGTCCAGGCCCGAGGTATTGTTGAACGAGAATTGCCAGTTGGCTTGGCTGATGGGATTCATGGGCGCACGATAGGAGCGAGCCGATGGGTTCGCCAGCTCGCCAGAAGCAACCTCAAGTGCTCGTCGCGCGTTGGAACTACCAGGAAGGCCTTGATCATGAACCGCAGACATTTTCTGGCCGCCGCCACTATCGGGTGCGGCGCGCTTTTCATCCCTGGCGTCGCCGAAGCGCGCACGCTCGCGATCTCCGATGTGTCGGTCTCGCCAGCACAGCCGCCGACAAACTCGACGGGCTTTGGTGTTCAGCGTGGCGTCCTATCGTTTCGAGTTGTCGGCAATCCGCCGCTGACTGCCGCGAACGCTTGGCGCGGAATTGAGTCTTGGGGCAATGGCAATGGCTCCGGCCAATATCAATGCGTCGATCTGATTAAGCGGTACGCCCAGAAACTCGAATTTCCAGGCTTTGAATTGCCACGGCGCTTCAACGAATTGCCGAGCCTCGGCAACGGTGTTGATGCGGCTGAGCGCTTTGCCGGCCGATCCGATAGCGGCTTCCGTTATGTGCGGACATCTGGCGCAGCCCTGCCGCGTTTGGGCGCGGTGATCTCGGTGCGCGGCTGGCCGGGTGTTGCGGAAGGCCACACGGGCATCGTTCAGCGTGTATCGAGTTCGGCGAGCGCGGCCACGGTCACGTTGTTCGATCAGAATTTCCCAAGCGCACAATGGAAGACGCTTGAATTCACGCGCGCAGGCAATCTTTGGTCTGGGGTTCTGGTCAACGTCTCGTCCTCAAGCGGCACGACGCGTAATCCCGTCGTGGGCTGGGCTGATCCTACGGGTTGACGCTTAAGACGACACGCGAAAGCGATCGAAGCCCGAAGGGCCGAGACGCGCGTGCTCTCCCCGCCTCGCGCGACTCGGTTCACGAGAGCGCGTCCGCGCGACGCGCGGTTCGCCCGCACTTCGCTTACGATATCTTCTTCGGCGGCCTCAGTTTTTCCAAACTGTAGACAAGCGCATCGAGATCGCTCGCCGTAAGCGCTGCTGCTTCCGCCTTGGGTGTAGAACGGTCTCGACACCTCAACATAGACTCGCGGCGATCGCCGCCTGTGTTGCTTGCAGAACTTGCAAGCCAAGCGCTTTCCAAGATCGGCGACACGTCCCTCGACGCCGTAGAGACGCACCAACTCGGTCGCCGTGAAGAGTGTACCGCGCGCGCAGCCGGTAAAGCCAAAATAGAGACCGCTCAGACGCCCTAGCTGACCAAACTTTTTCGGGACTTTCTCAACGTACGCCACGCGCTCCCCCGCCCCCGTGTTGGAGCAAAGACCTCTTGCACGCTCAACCATTTTGTGCTTGTTTTGTTCTAACAGGGACCGGCGGCCAAACGAGCGGCCACCACGTCGAGACGTCAGCGCCCTTCTCTCTTCAGCATTTGAAGAAGGCGCGCATCGACATGAGCCGTCTCTATCTCACCGCGCGTGAGTATCAAGCGCTGCTGAAAAAGCAGGGCGGGGCGTGCTGTGTCGGCGATTGCGAAGAAACCGAAGATCTGATCGGCGAACACTCGACGCCGAACGCGTGGCGCAGAGCCAAGCCCGATCAGCTCATGTGCGCGAAGTGCCACAAGGTAAAAACCCTCCGAGACATCAAGGCGATCTGGAAAGTGAAGCGCCTCAATGGCGCAGCGCTTTCCCAATACGAACGGCGCAAACGCTACGGCCCGCAATTGCGCGGCCGCCCTTTCGCTTCCCCGCATCAATCGCCGGGAGCGTCGTCATGGAGGCGCTGATCGTCGTTCTCTTCGCGCTCACAGCCGTCACGCTCATCGAGGTCGTTTATCGGATCGCGATCAGCCTGTGGCGTTGGGCGCCGGTCATCATCATTGGCGTCTTCGTCGGCTGGCTCACGGAGCGCCACGGCGCCGAGCCGCTCGAAGCTCTAGGCTGCGCAATCTTGGCTTGCCTAGTCGCCCGCCACATGGCTGGCTTCGGTGCAATTAAACATCGTCCCAGTGTTCTTCGACGCGCTCGGTGTGCAAGTCGCTGAGCCGATAAGCCGGCGCGTTGACCTTTCGACAAGCGTGGTCGGCGGTTTCCTTGACATCGGTCAGGCTAGAGCCTGTGACGTAGCGAGTCATGATCACACGGACGCCGTGGTCGTCGCGCGTGAGCATTTCTAGGCGGCAAAACACCGTCGCAAGCTACGCCGAAAAGCTCGCCCAGTCTGCACGGCCGCACACTCAGGACGTACTCACGTGGGCGCAGCTGTCATCGCCCGCCCTCTTCGATCCCCGCCTCACGCATCAAGTCGCCGATGCGGCGCCCTCCGACGCGGCACACCGCAATCACGCGATCATAAGAGACGACGCGCCGCGTTCGCCCGCCGCCGGCGACGCATTGCGCTGGGCGCCCCATGGCGATGCGTTCAAGCGCAGACCTAGCGGCGGGTCCCGCCGGCGTTCGGAGTTCGGGTGAATTGAAGTCCGCCAAACGCACCTCGATCCATGTGCTGGGATCATCGGATTGGCCGACACACAGGCTGTCGCCATCGCCGACGTAGCGGACCGTACCCGCGAATGTCTCGCCCGGACGCCGGGGGAGCGCCCCTTCGCAGGGGTCGGCCCATGCAATTGCAGGAAACAGAAAGAAGGCGGCGGCGACGCCAACCAAGCTGAGTTTCGACATGGGCCGCGAGACTAACCGGATTCGCCGCCGCCCTGCCTATTTGAGGTATCCGCCGACATATTGGCCGGCTTCCTCGTCAGAAAGCACCTCCAGCGTTTCTGCAGGCAGGACGCGCAACTGGATCATTTCTATGCGTTCGGGTGGTGCGTTTAGCCATTCCTTGCACTCAAAGACATTGCTCAAAATGACTGGCATTGCCTTCGCATGCACGGGCCGCACCAGGTCGTTGGCCTCGGTGGTCAGGAAGCTGAACAGCTTGTGCGTGCCGATATTGGGTTCCTTCTTCGAGCCATAGTCGCCGTACCATTCCCCACAAACACCAGCGAAGAAGAGCAAATCTCTGTCAGGAGGCGCAAACCAGCGGATCTGCTTTTTGCCCTTGGGCGACGCGTCCTCGTATTCGCTGAATGCGGTGAACGGGACCAAGCATCGGTGCTGGGTTTGCAGAAGCGCGCGCCAATGCGGGCTCTTCACATTGCGAATGTTGGTGACCGGCGCTGAGCCGAATTGCGGCGGGCCTGGCAGGCCCCAGCGCATCTTCATCCATTCGAGCTTGCCGCTCTCGCCGAGCTTGATGACGGGACCAAAGCTCTTCGGAAACACTTCCAACAACGCGTTGCCGAGCAGCGGCATAATCCGCGTCTCGCTCCATTCCTCGAAGCCGTAATACTCCTTTTCCATCCCGGCTTTGCGGATGTCGGAGGCGTAGCGGTTGCACATTCGCCGAATTTAGGGGTCGACAGGCGCGCGCGCCATGGCCGTCGGATAACAAGACGCCACACCGCGCAACGGCAGGACACACGAGGAAATATCTCCGTCGGCGACCCCGTGGCCGCCAGTCAGGCGGCCTTTGGCTTTCGGATCGTAGGACGGCGCGGCGCGCGCTCGGGACGCGGCGGCGCTGGCACAGTCAGTACCCAGTGCCCATCTTGTCCCTCACCGGCCCACCACTCCGGTACACATCTGGGCACCGCTCAAGCTGGATTCGCTTCGTCGTCGCTCGAAAGCTTCGCTAGGTCGTCTCCCAGCACCTTGGTGAGCAGATCCAACTCTTCTCCTGAAATCGGCAGCGTGTCGGGTAGGTCGCAGACGACCGCTCGATCTGGCGCTGGCCTGCGACGCACTCGCTGCAACGAATCATCGCTCACGTTTCGTGCTGAAGAAGACATCGCACCACTTTCTTAGAATGCTGCCCGAATGGCTCGGCAATGACGTGCAACGCCATCCTACACCAGACATTTTATGCGCTGCGCGAGCACTGCTCAGCTACTGATCGCGCGTCCCAAACTCTTTACATCCCCGTGCGCAACCCATTGAAAGCATTGCGCATGGGCTAACGGCTTTTTACAGTGTAAGTTGTTGAATTAGAGGACGTTGGTCCCGCTTCCCAAGCTGAATGTCGGGGGTTCGATTCCCCCCGCCCGCTCCATTGACTCGATCTATGTGCGGTGCTTATCGCGCGAAACTGCGACTACATAACTTCACGTCAAGCATCGCCGCGAGATAACCGCAGGCATGCAGGGTTACGTCGTCCGAGTAGCAAGCGTCGCCGGCCACGCGGCCCCTCTGCTCTATTACGTTCTTTGCGACACTGAGGTTGAAGCCATCAGGCTCCTGCGCACGACGTTCGCTTCGGATCGCGAGTGGGCGGTCTCCGCCTTACGGCCAATTGCTGCGTGGGAAGTCGACGCGTTCAAGCTCGCACCTGGCGAAGTGCGGCAAGCGCCGTAAGCGCGCCACACTCAGCCCGGCACGAAGCGCGTGAGCGTTGTCGTCCCATCGCCTGCTTGGATCGGCGTCGCTGTTGAGCCGCGGCGCGCGCGCAGAGCGTCGGACGCGGGCGTGGTGCGGCCTGGGAACTGCCCGATCATATACCACTCACCGAACGCATCGGCGCCGAGAGCGATTTCGATCGTCGCACCCTCGCAGGCGCGCCCTTGGCAGGCCAGGTTCATGTAGTCGCCGCCTTCACCGCCGGTGTCGGCGAAATCGGTGAGCACGCCGTTGACGCGCGCACGCAACGGCTCTGCCGTCATCGGCATTCGCAGGATGGCCCGATAGGCGCCGTTCATGGCGAGATGCGCCCGTACGACGCGTTCTCCATTCTCTTCCGTCACGCTGATGTCCTGCAGCGTTGGCGGTGCGATTGGCTCAAAAGCAGCTGGCGCGGACCATGTCTCAAAGCGATCGCCTGGCAAGATGAGTTCGGGCTGAAACACGCCGGCAAGTGTCTGGGGCAATTCGCGCTCTGCCAAGCCCGCAAGCACGCGGGCTTGGCCATCGGTCGTGTTCACGAAATAGGTGATATTGAGCGAGCGCGGCCGTGCTTCTGACATGCTCGGCGCTAGCCCCGAAAGCACAACGCTAACGACGAGACCAACAACCGTCACCGCCACCGATTCGCGCCAACGCCCCTCACCGCGCACGTGCGCGATCAGCCCAAGCCATGGCAACAGCATCAGCGCCGCAATGACCGCGAGCGCGAACGGCATCTCGAAACCGAGCGCCAGTTCGATCAAGAACAGCAGCGGCGCCCAGATCACCAATGCGGCAAGCGCCGCAAGCCAAGCGCCGATCGTAGCGGCGGGCTTCCATGCAAGTGCGGCCACGACTCCAAGCGCGAACAATGCTGCCGGGATCGCAAACAGGATTGAGATGCCCGCCAGGAACAACGACAGCGCGCCGCCGATCACTGCGAACCACAACATCGCCGCGGCCGTCGTTTGCGCGGGCGAGCGTGCGCTGCGTAATAAGAAGAGAGTTAGCACGGCGCCAAGCAGCGCTGATAGAATGCACCAGGCACGCGCCATCTCGGGATGTGCGAAGCCATAAGCGGCGCCGGGCCGGAGCGCGCTCATCCCAAACCCGATGCCGAACGCGACTGCGCCTGCAAAGATGATCGCGAGCAGAGGCGTCGCCAGCGCCGACCAACGGCCGGGTGCGCCAGCACGCCAAAGCGCAAATCCAGCGATCAACGCGCAGATCGCCAACGCGATCTGCCCCGCCCAACTCGGCGCAGCAACGAAGGCGCGCGAGGCGATATCAGTGTAAACCATCGGTATCGCGACATCGGCATCGCGCTCGCTTGCGAGCCGGCGGATCACGCTGAGCGCGACGTCACCCATATGCTGGGCGCTACGCAAGTCCTGCGACGCGATCGTGTCCTGCGGCGTGTGATAGTCTTCGAGGCCATCGAGCACGGCGATGTTCAGAATGTCCAGCCCGGGCCGCGTCAGCGCCGTAACGTCGCTCGAGTTCGACAGCAATGCATAGACATCGGCCATCACCGAGTTCGCAATTGGACGCGGTGCGTTGGCGAACGCGGCGATGGCGTCTGCGTTGGGCTGATTGGACTCAAAAAAGATCGCCGGCCCGCGCGAGCCTCGCGCCTCAAGGTTCACCAGCGACTCGACCGACGCCATCAATGGATCGCCGTTTCCGAAAGCGTAGGCGCCAAGCAGTCCCGGCTCTTCGCCATCGCTGAACAGAAAGATCGCGCGCCGCGTCAGTTGCTCTTGCGAAAGCATACGCGCGATCTCAAGCCACACTGAAACCCCGATCCCATCATCACTTGCGCCGGGTGCGGCGGGCACGGAATCGTAGTGCGCGGCTGCGAGCACGGCCGGCCCACGCTCCGGTCCCACACTGAAGACGATGTTGCGCACACGCGCGCAATCGACGAGCGGCCCACGCGGCTGCGGCCGGCACGCGAACGTATCGCGCACCTCCGGCTTGAACCCGAGCGCCGTGATCTCGCGCAGGAGATTTTCGCGGACGACGTCCTCTGCATCGCTATCGACCGGATGCGGCGTCTCATCGCCGAGGATGCGCACCAACCGCTCGCGCGCGGCATTGGCATTGAATTGCCCAGGGTCGTTCTGCTGGCGCACTGCGTCAGGCGTGAGCGCCTGCCCCGCAAACATGATCGCCAAGAAGAGTGCGATCAGCAGCGCCAACGCGCCAAGCCAACGCATGGAGAAAAACGACATCATACGGCGGCTCTAACATCGAACCGCGCGCAAGGCACGTCATGCGCGATTTAGGCGTATTCGCTAGGCCTTAGCGCTGCATCACCCGAACGCCGACGTAGCACGGCGCCACTTGGCAGGTCAGCAGGCGCACTCGCATTGTGTACTGGCCGCTCACCGCGGGCGTTAGCTCGAGCACCGGGAAATCTCCTGAGCCATCGCTGCCGGCGATGCGCCCACCGTTTGAGTCGAACGCTTCAAGCGCGATGGATCTACAATCATCATCGCACGCGCCAAGTACGCGGTAGGTGACGCCAGCATTGAGTGTCACGGGCACATTCTGGGTGGTGTTGGGCAACATTGCGAATATCGCGTCGCTCGTCGTCGGACTAAATCCAGCGGAAGTCTGTCGAACGCTCTGGTTCAGATACTGCCGGATCGTTTCTTGAAGTTGAGCGTGCTGCTCCGGGGTAATCGTTGCCTGCTGCACATTCGAAATGTCGACACCCGTCGCCTGTGGCGGCGGCGGCGATGGTGGCAATTGCGGCTGCGGCTGCGGCGGCAAGGAAACCTGCTGCGTGGTCGCTGGAGCGTTGGCAGCAGCTGGCGGCGGCGCCTGCGTTGACTGCGCTTCGCCCGGCGTCGGAGACCCGCTCAAAGGTGGTGGTTCAATGCAAATTGGCCGCGCCAAACGCATGTCGCAAAGCTGGTCCTGCGCTGCGACCCAGCCAAAGACCACGCTACATCCGGCTGCAAAGACGCCAGCGAATTCCTTTATTCCCATCGCAACCCCCCCTGCGTTGGGTGAAAGCCCGAGGGAACTATGCACAAGCCAGTGTGCAGTGCAACGCACGCTTTTGAGGCGTTTTGGCCGTCGGGAATTTCGCGTTACGGCACAACGTTCTAGCTCGATCTTGTACCTCACCCGAATGGGTGAGCGACCGATTAGCGACCGCGAAGCTGGTCGTTGTCTTCGATGATTCCGCCGGAGCCCGCCGGGATATCGAGCGTGCCGACTGCCGCCAGCAATTGACGCTCCGCAACCACCAGATCGCGCTCGGCTTGCGCCAACGCGATGCGGGCGGTCAGCAAATCGGCTTCCTGGTCGAGAACTTCGACAGTTGAGCGCAGACCTGTCTCTTGCTCAAGCGTCACGCCCTCGTAAGCCAATTCCGCGGCTTGCACTTGCTCGCGGGCCGAGCTCACGGCCGAACGCGCACTTGCAAGACCGGTCCAAGCGTTGGTCACGGTTTCTTGGACCGTGCGCTCGGTGGCTGCGAGATCGAGGTTCGACGCTGAACGCAGCGCGCGCTGTTGGCGCGTGCGCGACCGAATGAGGCCGCCCTGAAACAGCGGCACCGAGAGGCGCACACCGACCGTATCGTTCGAGCTTTCGGAGAGATCGTCGTCGAAATCGGCGCCTTGCGAGAAACCAGCTTCAGCGGTCACGTTCAAGCGGCCTTGCGCGGCGGCCGAAGCGACGTTCGCATCAGCCAGGCGCGTATCCGCCTGCGCGCTGATCAAAGTCGGATTGTTGTCGACAGCTGTGCTCAGTGCATTCTCCAAATCGGAGGGCAAGCCAGTTGCCGCGGGCGGCAATTGCAGATCCGACGGCGGACGACCGACGAGGCGGCGATAGGCCTCAACCGAAGCCGCCATCGCGCCCTGCGCCTGCACCAGCTGCGTGCGCGCCTGAGCGTAGCGTGCTTGCGCCTGCGCCACATCGGTGCGCGTCACCACGCCAGCGTCGAACTGCGCCTGCGCGTACTCTTGCAGCCGTTGCAGGTTGGAAACGTTTTGCTCGCGCGCTGTGACGACGGCTTGGGCCTGCTGCACTGTGGCATAGGCGATGGTCACGTTGAGCAGCAGAGTTTGGCGTGCGCCTTCATAGTCGGCGACTGCGCCAGCGATCTGCGCGCGCGCGGCGCGCGTTGACGCCAGCACGCGGCCAGAGCCAAACAACAATTGCGAAATGTTCGCTGAGCTGGACCACGTTTCGCTGCGGCCATCGTCAGGCGTCAGCGGATCTTCGAAATCGCGGTCGGAAGCGTTCGCGGAAGCAGAAAGCGAAACCTGAGGCAGAGCTGCCGACAATGCTTGCGGCAGCGCCTCGCGCGTTGCGCGCAATCTTTGGCGTTGTGCCGCGAGCGTCGGATTTGACTCCTGCGCCGAGGTCATCGCCTCGCCCAAGCTGTCAGCTTGCGCTGTTCCGATTGCGGCGCTCAAAGCAGCCAGGGAAACGATCAACGTACGCATCAAGGACTTCTTCCTCATTCCCGCCGCAGCGCCTCGATCGGATCGAGCTTCGCTGCGCGCCATGCGGGGTAAGCGCCAAACACGACCCCGACCAAACCAGAAAAGGCGATCGCCAACCCAGCATTTAAAGGCGACACCACCAATGGTAGGTTAAATAGTGTTGTCATTCCCCAGGCGCCAGCAACGCCAATAACTAACCCGATAATCCCTCCCGCGACGGAAAGCGTCACGGCCTCCAAGCCAAACTGATGAAGAATGTCTGACTGCCTCGCCCCCAAGGCTTTGCGCAGACCGATCTCGCGTGTCCGTTCTGTGACACTCACCAGCATGATGTTCATGATGCCGATACCACCGACGAGCAGCGAAACAGCGGAAATTCCCCCCAAAAGGGCAGTGAATACGCCTGT
>JBEBHI010000249.1:0-3285 GCA_040080935.1 Terricaulis sp. | reverse complement strand
TGCGCCCGCATCCAGGCGATGCCGGCGGGAATGCCTTCGTCGATCATGGACTCGTAGTGACCACCGCGAGCGACGACTACTCTGTTGAGCGTCACGCCTGCTTGCTCAGCCCGGCGCGCATAGGCGTCGATCGCCGCGACTGGCACTACGTCATCATCCCGCGCATTGAAAATCATCACAGGACTGCGAATGCGTTCGACCTGCTCGATTGGTGAGATACTCGATATAAACGCGCGTTCGCCGGGGATAAAAGGTTCGACGATGTCCCCGAACTCGCCAACGCTAGCGACCAGATCGACATCGGGAGCGTAAGCGACACAGCCCCTCAGGTTCTCGAGCCGTGCGCAAAGAATGAGCGCCAAAGTCGCTGCGGAGCTGTGGCCGGCGACAAAAACGTTATTGGCATCGAGACGCGAAAATCGGTCAAGCGCCAAGGCGAGAGCGGCGCGTGCATTTATGACGCCGCCGTCGCCCTCCTTGAATTGCCGCGCCGCCAGGACAACCGCTTCGCCCTCATCGCTTGTCGGCATGCCGGGAATGTCGAACGACACCACTGCAAAACCCGCTCTGGCATAGGGAATGTGTTCCGGCCGATCGCCGTCGCCGAGCGTCATGCCATCAATGAGGTGACTTCCTGCAGGCCCGATCAGCACTACCGGCACGCGCTCACCCGCGCTTTGGTCTGGCAGATAAACCCAGGCGCGGCCGCCGCCATTCGGCAAGGTCAATTCTTGGACCGTGTAGTTGTGCCGGTTCTGCGCGTGCGCCTGTACAGGCGTAAACATCGCGAATGACACAAACAATACGGCCCAAATCAGCAGACGCTTCATAACAATCCCCCTCCCTCGCCGTTAGAAGTATTCCGCGCGGGAGAACGCGTGGCAAGTCAGACGGCGACCATCAGCGATCGCGTGAAATCATCGGCGTGCGCTCGTTTGAATCCGGGCAGTCAGCCTCTTCTCGCCCTTGCTGTCGCGCATTCGTACATCGCGCCAATTGCTCGTTCGTACGCAGCACGATGCGGCCCTGCGTGTCATAGGTCCAAAGATGCGGCCAGTCGTCCGCTTCGCCGCTAGTGGCGCTCGCCGCTTCCGCCTTTTCTGCAGTGTGATGCTGAGGCCGGATGACGCGCGGTTGCTGCGGCGGCGATTGCGGCGCGCTCAAGAACGCAGTCACAACCGGCGCACCCAATCCATCGTCAGGCGTTTCAATCTTGAGCAGGCTCACAAACGCAGCGACGGCGGCGGCCAGCGCAAGCGCAGCGGCGCGCGACGCCAGCGTCACCAGACGGCCCTCGGAGAGCCTACCGCTGAAGTGATAGATCGCCGCCATGCGCGGAACTTGTGTCGCTAAATGCGGCGGCGCTTGGGCCATTCATTTCTGTGGAGAGCCGCGCCGGGCGATCGATGCTCACAGGCGCCGCGCACGCCGCGCGCGGCATTGCTCACACAAAAACGCCGCCGTCTTTCGACGGCGGCGTTTCAGTTCACAGGGTCGGAACCCTACATAGCAGACAGGCGCATCATGCGGCGAAGCTCATCCGGCTCGCCGGACTGGCGGCGCTTGCGCGCTTGGCTCGGCTGATAGGCCAGACGAGCGTGGTCCTGACAGTACGGATGCTTGTCGAAGGAGTTGCGGCCACAGAACGCGAAATCCGCGTCCGTCGGGTCGCCGATCGGGTATTTGCACATGCTCTCGTTGAGAGTCAGTACACTTGCGGCTCGGCCGTCTTCGAACTTCACCGGCTCGAGGTCGGGAATGACCACGCGCGGCTCCATTGACGGTATCCGAAGACGCGGCGCCGACGGGCTTATCACCCGCGGACGTGCAGTCCGGACTGGCCGCTTGGCCGGCCGTGACGGCGTTGCCCGGCCCGCCAAACCAAGGCGGTGGACCTTACCGATCACGGCATTGCGGGTGACCCCGCCTAGTTGTTTCGCAATTTGGCTAGCTGAAAGCCCTTCGGCCCACAGCTTACGCAGCAGCGCAACGCGCTCTTCTGACCAGCCCATGTGTTCAAGCCCCCTTGGCCCATGGCCCCGCCCATTTCTGACGGGAATGCGACACACTCCCTTTCTGGGCGAATAAGTCAATGGGTTGTGGTTTTGTCATGTGGATACCCAAGATGCAGTGGTTATCCCATGACATATGGTAGGTTACTCACTTCTTACTAACGAGCTTTCGGCAGGGACTCGGCTCATTAAATTGAGCAGAGACCGGGACTTGGGCCCGCAACATGGTTAACGAGCGCTCAGACTCGTTAAGGAATTATGAAAGAGCTGTTCTCGGTATGGACACCGCCGTTCGGACTACCCCTCCCGCGCTCACTTCGCGGCACTATGGCGCCGTCAATTGGGTGGGCCTGCAAACGCTCGTCTGGCGTGAAATCCGCCGCTTCCTGAAGGTCGGGGCGCAGACAGTCTTTGCGCCGCTGATACAGACCCTGCTCTTCATGCTTGTGTTCAGCTTGGTGCGCCAAGGCGATTGGCCGGGCACCACGCGGGCTTACGCCGACGGCTTGGCTGCCGGCCTCGTCATGATGTCGATCCTCTCGAACGCCTTCCAGAACGCATCGTCGTCGCTGGTCATTGCGAAGGTGCAAGGCAACTCGGTCGACTTCCTGATGCCACCATTGTCAGCGCTTGAGCTCACCATCGCTTTCATCGTCGGCGCCGCTGCACGCGGATTGCTCGTTGGCTTTGCCAGCCTCGTTGCCGTCGCCTTCCTCGCCAACATCATGCCGGTGAATCCGCTCGCGGCGCTCTACTACGCAGTCGTTGCGTCGGTGATCTTCGGCGCCATCGGATTGCTCGGCGGCATCTGGGCCGACAAATTCGACCACCTCGCCGCCGTCACCAACTTCATCATCGTGCCGCTGACATTCCTCTCCGGCACGTTCTACTCAACCTCGATCCTGCCAGAGCCCGTGCGCACGATCTCGCACTACAACCCGGTGTTCTCGCTGATCGACGGATTCCGCTACGGCTTCATCGGCCACCACGACGCGCCGTTGTGGACCGGCGCGATCATCACCGGCGCGCTGGCGCTCGTGCTCAGCTACGCAAGCTGGGCGATGATTAAGAGCGGATATCGGCTGCGGAGCTAGCCCTACGAGTCATTCCAGACGCGCGAAGCGCGATCTGGAATCCACGGCAGTGAAGCGGGGCGAGTGCACTGGATTCCAGGTCTCCGCTTCGCTGCGCCTGGAATGACTCAATTGGAAAGGGCCTTCGCCAATTTCGGCAAGAACACATCCATCCGATAATCCACGTCCATGTGGTCATC
>JBEBHI010000107.1:0-12337 GCA_040080935.1 Terricaulis sp. | reverse complement strand
AACGTTGAAGACATGGACCTCGGGGTGGCAGAGAAACTTCAGAAGCTGAATGCGGATATTGCCCGCTCATATCGAGGCGAGCCTTCCACCTGAACGGCTGAAATGGGCCAATCACGGCCTCTAGGGCAACATCTTACAGACGGCACGAATGTGGGACCATTCCGGTCATCTGCGCGCCCTTACTTTCTCCGAGGAATGCGGGGGGCGAGGCATCGAGTGTCCCACCAATCAACGCAGCCGACTAAGATACGCAAAGCGCCGCCGCTACCTCGTCCGACAACGTGAGCAGTACGCCGTTAGCGAAGAAGGCCGCCGAGAATGCAAAAGAGACGATGCAAGCGACGAACAATGCCCAATGACGCCACATGCGCTTCTGTTCGGCCACGGCCATCGCATTAGCTTTCGCTATATCCACCGCCAACGGTGCGTCATCGGGTGTTTCGATGCCGTCGGCCCTCAACTTTTCGATGTAGTATTGGTTCATCGCCAGCGTACCGGTGGTGTTTGAGAATACGCCGAGCGAGTGGACACCCAGCACACCGGAAAAGTAGTTAAGCACAACGCCAACAAACGCGGTGGCTAGACCCCACACGAACGCGAGCACCACCGGCTCGAACTTGTCCAATTCACACAGGCGACCGGAAGTGATGGCGTTGAACGCAAGCACAAGTGCGCCGGCATTGCCGACGACAAGCCACGTGGAAATCAGAATGCCGAGCTTGAACAATCGTTCGCCCGCCGCATCAAAGGCGGCTCGTGTCCAAGCGGTGGTAGCGTGCAGAGGATCGCTCATGCGAGCCTTCCATACACCGAGTCCATCAAGGGTAATGTCCCCGCGTTGCCCAACGAGATCGCGCGCGTTCTATCAATCGGCACACCTGATCCGCTTCAATCGTATGGCCGAGCAGAGCCACGTTGCCTTTGATGTGCAGACGCGGTGCGTGCTCCCGCTGAGAGGCTTTAAACAGAGCGAGGTCTAGATGAGGCCAAGGTTCGTGCCCCTCGCACACGGGGCCGTAGGTCTGTAACTGGTCTTCCAATTCGTCATCGGTTTTCACTTGCGGCGACTCCATTTGGTTCGGTCGCGCAACGAGACGCTTGCAAGGTTAAGGACCAGTTAACGATCACGACCGAGGCCCGCCCGACGGCCAGCATCCCGGTCGTCCGAAACCCCGAAGCGGGCGGAGAACGTCTAGCGATCGGAGTTCGAGCGCTTCCGGGGCCGACGCCGCTGATGATTAGCACAGGTTCTATTGGTTGGTTCTTTGGTAGGTTCCGGGTGCACGTAGTTCACCCCATGGGGCGAACCTAAAACGCCCCTTGGGGTGATCGTGGTTCACCCCTTTCTTCCGGCTCCGCGCGGGGGATCGGGCAATGCTTCGAGCGCAGCGCGCTCTATGCGGCGTACCTTTACAGCTCCGCTTGTGCACTTTCGCTTGCTCACCTCTCTCAGCAGTCCGAGGGCGGTGAGCGTTGCCAAAGATTGTTGAACTGTTCGTCTGGCGTATCCGGTTTTCGCGGCTAGAGCTGCGACACTGGGATAGGCGGTCTCATCGTCGCCGGCATGGTCTGCAAACGCGGCCATGACGTGCTGGAGAGTTGGGGTAGGGAATCGCTTGTTGAGTGCGAGCGCCGTTAGCTCAAACCCCTTCCCTTTTTTCTTTGCCGCCACCTCCCTCGGAGCTTCAATAACATTCGCCCGTTCGTGAAATTGCGCGACTACATCTCTGAGCGCATCGCTCATACGGGCGTCGGCACTGAACGAGAGCTATGAAGTCCGCGCTTCAAGCCACTCGCAATGGTCGCACGCGTTGCCGACATGCCATCATCCGCGACGAGCCCCGACACTACGGCCGCTTCAATAAGTGAACTGACTACTGGCTCAATGGGCAGGTCTCCCGCCGCAGCCAGCGAGCCTAGCCGCGCGGCGGCCTTGAACAGAGCTTGATTGCGTTCGCCGGGCTTTGCATTCGCCACTGCCATTAATTCGCGCTCTAACACTGCGAGCGAATAGGCTGAATCGCCCGCTATGTGCGGACGCCTGAACGCTGACGGTTCCGAGGAGACGGGCGAGGACGCCGCCGGCCGATCGACAAGGCCGAGGAGCCAAAGCGGCGCAATCGGAATATCTTGAGTGCACAAGGGTGAAGACCATCGATAACCGGGCGAAGGCGGCGCGAGCGCGAGGCCACCATGTCCCTTTAGGTCTACGCCCCGCGCCAAGCCCACACGGTTGTGTATCTTGCGCGCCGGATCGCAGCGAAAATATATGTGCAAGCCGTTGCGAGGCGTCACGACGCGCGGCCCCGGCGCCAGCGTCTCTCCGCCTCCATGTTCGGCCATAAGGAGAGCGAACGACTTCACTCCATCCGCGCCGCCAGCATGGTTGCGGTCAAGATCGAGGACGAACAAGCCGTCTCCGGTAACGATCGCAAGACCATCAGCGCGAGGAGTGCGGACGAAAAGCGCCTCGACTTGCTCTGGGTTGTGACTTGCACGCGTTTGCCAGCCTTTAAGCGCGGGACGCTTTTCGCAGGTTACCATGGGTGTCGGCCGCAGGCCGCGGTTGGCGAGATCCAACGCGGCGCTTACCAAGCCACAACGGTGATCGCAGTCGCCGCAAGGCTCGGATTGGGACCTCTTGGTGCGGCGGCAAACCACAAAGCCAGGAGGTGCTGCGCGCGCGAACGCGGTTGGGATTGCATTTCCGTCCATGCATTCGCCCTCCGGCTCATGCACGACGCTGGGCGGCGGCAGCGCCAGACTTGAAGCGTGGCAACGATGCCGCCCACGCTTCAGCAGACTCTATCGGGATGAGCGTTTTCGGACCGTCCTTCACGGCTTCGATTTTTCCTTGTGCGATCAAATCGTAGAGACGCGTCCGGCCCATCCCATAGGCGGCGCAGAATTGCTTGACGGTGTAGAGACGAGGCATTGTACGGTTCTCCGTTCGCGCTCGGTTGCGTGCGCGTTCGTGAGAGTGCCTGCAACGGAGCACGGTCGCACGTGCGCCTAATGCTCCTAATTGGTCCCATTCCGAGTCGCCGATTGGCGACGCGTTTTTTCTCGAATCTTGGCGGCTTGGCGCGAACTGATGATGACCCCTCGCTGCTTCAACGCTTTGGCCAACTCCTTTTGGCTTAGCTTGTCCACTGGCAAGTCCTCCGCCCGCATGGCTTCGATCTGCTCTTTCGCCTTTAAGCCCACACCAGGCTTTCGCCCGCGCCGCCTTTGCGGCTGCGATGGCCAAAGTCGCAGCACGTCGTCGCGCCGCATAAGAATCCCGTTAGCGTCATACGTCACGGCCGGCACGAACAGATCGCGGCCCGCTCGGAGAACATCGGCGTCTCTGTGCGTCAGGTGATGAAGGAAGGGCCACTCGTGTGCCGCAATTTGTCTCGGCGCCCCATCGCGCATGGTGACCGCGGTGAGATCGCCGGCGGCGAGCTTGTCCCAGAGATCGAGCCGAGCGTCATGAATACTCAAGCGTTGAGCTGAATCGGGTGACACGCCTTCACTGGCAGCAACCGCCTCGCACAGACTAAGAAACATCAGCGGCGCTTCGCCCTTGTGCGTTTGCTCTAAGAGCCACCCGCCACGCTTGCGCCAGCCGCCCGACTCGTCCCCTTCCATGTACTCGCGCCAATACCAAGATTGATGCTGTTCGCGCCATCGTGGCAAGCAATCCCGCACGTGCTCAAAATCAGCCCATGCAATCCAGGCAACCACCATGGCCAGGGTCCAATGCGATTCGCGCATTGGGTCGAAGTGCGCAGGATCAAGCGTCGGTGTGAGCGACCCAAGTCCCAACTCGGTGGCTTTCACCTCCGCTTCGCTTGGCGCCAGCCTCCCATCTGATAGCTCCGCGACTAATCGATCGCGCTCGCGACGTTGCGCTTCTGTTAGTTGGGTCATGACGAGCGCAAGTCTCGCGCTGCTCGCGCATGTTCGCAAGCGCGCGCCAACGTCCGATTTTCCCAGGATGTCTCACGGACGGATGGCTGCACTCGCATTGGTGACGCTTTTGCGCGATAATGCGAACGCTAAAATTGATCGCCAATCTTCCGCGGACGCCAGGCAAGTGCGAAACGATGACCGCAACTCTGCAACCGTCGGAGGCTACTCAGACCGTCGCAACAACGCGGGCACCGACCGTCAAGGCGCACTCAGAGCGCGGCGTTGTCAGGACGATAGTCGAGTGCGACTCAAGCCAGGTGTCCAGCTTAGGGCTGGGAACGACTGCACCCGTCGTCGCAGAGTATCTGTTGAGTCAGATCCTCAATCTCACGATTTCTGGCGATTTTCCGGATGGGCCGCTCGACACCCGCGACGCAAATGCCCTGCTCAGTCTTGCCGCTTCTTTAGAGCCACAGACCGAATACGAAGCGGCGATCGCAGTGCAAATCGCGATGCTCCATCACATCGCGCTTGATTGCGGCCGCCGCGCGATGAACCGCGGTGCGACTATGGAGGGCCGAGCGCTCAACATCAGCCACGCGGGCAAACTTTCGCGAAGCTGCGCCATGCTCCTGGAGACCTTGGCGCGCAGCCGCGGCAAAGGCCCCTCTCAAGTGGTTCGCGTTGAGCACGTCACAATCAACGGCGGACAAGCAGTCGTGGGAGCCGTCGCGGGGGTGGGCAGGAAAAATCGAGGTTCAACCCCATGAACCCGGAGACGCAGAGAGCGATCGCGCTCGCGCGTGCGAACGCCGCACCGCGATGCTTGGCCAAGAACCGTCGCGGCCTCCCCTGTCAGCGGCCGGCGTGCCGGGATCGCCGCCGTTGTCACCTTCACGGCGGCGCCGCTCGCAGCGGGGCACCACTAGGAAACCAGAATCGATGGCTGCACGGTCGATACGACAATGATGCAAGGCGTTGGACAGATTTTATTCGCCAGCTCGTTAGATCGGCGCGTTCTCTGCAGGAGCGCGAATAAGTCACTGTTCAGATGTCGGCAGTGGGGCCAACCCCAGCTCTTTCAGAAACGCATTGTGCTTCCCTGTTGCTGACCGAATCTGCTGTTCGATTTCCACTAACTCACCATGCGTAGCCGCCAGATCGATCTCGGCTTCCTGCTCGGCGGTGCTGATGTAGCGGGAGATGTTGAGGTTGAAGCCTTCGTCGGCGATCCGCTGCATGCTGACACGCTTGGCGTAACGATCCTCTTCCCTACGGAATTGGTACGTGTCGATGATCTTGGCGATGTGTTCTTCGGTGAGTTGGTTTTGACGTTTGCCCTTAACGAAATGCTCTGCCGCGTTGATGAAGAGCACGTCGTCGGGCTTTTTGCACTTCTTGAGTACCAGGATGCATACGGGAATACCCGTTGAGTAAAACAAGTTTGCCGGCAGACCGATCACCGTGTCGACGTGGCCGTCTTTGAGCAGCTTGGTGCGGATGCGTTCCTCGGCGCCGCCTCGGAACAGCACGCCATGCGGAAGGATGATGGCCATCACGCCCTCATCTTTGAGGAAGTGAAAGCCGTGCAGCAGGAAGGCAAAGTCAGCCGCGGATTTGGGCGCCAGGCCGTAACTCTTGAAGCGCACGTCCTCGCCCATCGCGTCGGACGGCTCCCAGCGATAGCTGAAGGGCGGATTGGCTACGATGGCGTCGAAGGCGGGCTTTTTGGCGGGGTTCTGCTCGCGCAGCATGTCCCAGTCATTGGTTAGCGTGTCACCGTGATAGATTTCGAACTCGGTGTCCTTCACCCCGTGCAGCAGCATGTTCATGCGCGCTAGGTTGTAGGTGGTGATGTTCTTTTCCTGCCCGTGAATCTTGCCGATGCCGTGTGGGCCCATGCGCTTGCGCACATTAAGCAATAGCGAGCCCGAGCCGCAGGCGAAGTCGAGCACGCTAGCGAGGCGGTCCCTCTTACCTGTCGAGGGCTCCTGGCTATCGAGGGTTACGATACCGGAGAGAATGTCGGAAACCTGCTGCGGCGTGTAGAATTCTCCGGCTTTCTTGCCGGAGCCGGCGGCGAACTGGCCGATCAGATATTCATAGGCATCGCCCAACGCATCAATGTCGGAGGAAAATTCCGACAGTCCTTCGGCGATCTTGGTGATGATGGTGCAGAGCTTCGCATTCCGCTCTGCATATGTTCTGCCGAGCTTGTCCGAGCCGAGATTGATCTCTGAGAACAAGCCGCTGAACGTGCTCTGGAAAGATTCGTTCTCGATATACTTGAAGCCGCCTTGCAACGTACTGAGCAGTTCGCCGCTTTGGGTGCGAGCCATGTGGGCGATGCTATTCCAGAGGTGTGGGGGCTCGATAACGTAATGCGCCTTCAGACGCATTTGCTTCTCGAACGCCGCTATATCGTCGGGATTCTGCTCGTACCACACCGACAGCGAAGATCGTCCACCGTTTCCGATCGTGTTGGGGTCAGGATAGTCGCGGCCAAGCTCTTTCTTCGCCGCGAGCTCGTAGTTGTCTGAGAGGTAGCGCAAGAAAAGGAACGACAACATGTAGTCGCGGAAATCATCCGCGTTCATCGCCCCGCGCAATTGATCGGCAATGTTCCAGAGCGTGTTGCCCAGCTGCTTTTGGGTTTGGTCGTTCACTACGTCGCATCCTCTGGGAATAGAGCCGGACTGAAAGGGTGCTGCGTCACGAACTGCTTCAGCACACTGCGTAAATGGTCTTTGTTCTCCGGCATCATTTCGCGCGGCTCATACAGTGAATAGTCACCGTGACTCATTAGGTCGATTACGCGCTTGTATATGGTTTGGTTCGGGTCGCCCGGCTCAGGCCTAATGCACTCGTCCCACCGAGCGTATCCGAAGAAGCCCGCCGTCTGCTCCATCACACGACGCAGCGTGTTGAAGTGATGCGTGTAAAGGGCGCCAGTCTTCTGCGCTTCATGCAGCTCAACGAGGGCGGCCAGATGCTGCAAGAACGGGGTGCTGTCCGTCTCGCTCACAGCGAAGACCTGACCTTCAACCGAAGTTTGGCGCGCAAGGAAGTACTTGCGCGACTTCTTCATCTCGTTGCAGAGGACGTTGAAGAAAAGCACGTGGTGGGTGGAAATCACCACCCGCAAGGGATCCGGCGCGTCTTTCACGATCTGCGCCAAGTGGTGCGCAACCATCACCGCGTTGTTTTCGTCCAGCGATGAAACGGGGTCGTCTATATAGATGTATTTCACCCAGCTATATGCGCCGGAGCCATCAAGAACGAGTTGCACGATCGCCAGAAAGAAGCACCAAATGAAGATATTCTCTTCGCCCCGCGACACCTTTATCGGGATCGGGTCTCCGTCCGTTGTCCGTTCGCGAAAGAAAGTCACAGCCGGCGGCAGTGAGCGCATCACGCCGTCGGAACGTTCTTGGCGATCGTAATCGATGTAGAAGTTCAGGTCCGTGTAGCGCTGCAGCTGCTTGCCGATTTTTACTTCCATCTCCAATTCGCGAAGCCCATTGAAAAATCTTGACTCGTCGTTGAGCTCAAGCACCCGCTGTCGTTCGGCTTCCAGGTCATTGTCCCATGTGAAAAGGTCTTCTGTGTAGGCGTTGAAGTAGAGTGTGTCTCGCTTGGTCGTATCGCCGAATTCGTTCAACTCTCTTCCCAAAGCGCGGAACGCATCTGAAAGGCGGGTTTTGCCGGTGCCGTTGTACGCGTAAATCAACACCGACTTCTTCGCCTGCAACTCCGTGCGCAAATGTTGGGCGAGCGCCGGAAGATCGTCAAAGGCGACATCGGGCATGGCTCAAGCCTCTTCGATCGAGGGAAAGAGCTGCTGCATCAGCCCTTTCTTGTGGGTCTTGAAGGCCGCGAGCTCTTGGGTGTGCGCGGTGATGAGATCGTCGAGGGCGGTGAGGCAGTCGGCGATGCGTTGTTGTTCCTCGTTGGACGGCGAGACCAACAAAGGGCACTCCAGAACACTTCCTTTGCTCAGGTGGGTCTGATTTTGCCCATCGTCGTAAGCCAGCAAACTGGGATTGCGATCCAGAATAAAAAAAAGAAACTTCGGATTCAGTTGCTTCGCTTTAAGTCTGCAGACTCGTTGATTCACAGCATAACGATCGTCTTCCTCAACGAAGTAACACTTTGCCAGCGCTCTTCCCTTTGGCAGGTCGCTCAGAACCATCAAGACATCGTCGGCGTCAGCGGTCAGGTAATCCGCATTTGTGTACTTGCGAGCCGCACCATCCGTCGAAATGAATCGCGAATTCACTACAACGTATCTGCCGTCATCTGTGATGTCTTGCTCATACGCTTTTCCATTTTCGTAAGTCGCGACTTCTCCTAGCGGCTTCTCCTCCCACTCCCCCGCATCGCGAAATTCCGGAAAGCGGAGGCGGGGTTGGGTTTCGCCTTTGCGGGGGAAGAGCTGCTGCATCAGACCTTTTTTGTGGGTCTTCAGCGCGTCCACTTTCCGGACCTGAGCGGCAATTAGCTCGTCCGCGGAGCTAAGGCAGTCGGCGATCTTTTGTTGTTCGCGAAAGGACGTCTTCCCGCCCGGAAGCGGCACAGGCAAAGCGAGCAAATCGTCTTCATCGATGCTCAGCGAGCCATGGGCACGCGCGCCTACCTCAATGAATTTCCTCAACCACTTTCCGTGTAGGTTTCCGAGCAACAGGTAGTTCAGGTATTGCGGAGCCGGCGAGTCCCCCTTGATGCGGAAACACGTGAAGATGCTGTTAGGCACCGCGGCAAGTTCGTCTCCCGAATACAACGCGATGAAGCCTTCGGGATACTCCTTGGTCGCGCTCTTGTTGTAAGCGAAGTCATTCTTCTTGAGCAAAAGATAGTTGGCGTATGAATTGCCGGCGATAATGCGCCCGAACTTCTCCAGTTGGCTGACCAAACCAACGCCAGAGGTGATGCTCATCGGAATGCAGGTGTTATCGCCAACCTTTTCTCTGCTGACGATTGCTAGCGATCCAAGCGTTTCAGTTGTCCACTCGCCCGCATCCCGAAATTCCGGAAAGCGCAGGTTAGGTGCCAGCGCGCGTTTGTCGCCGTTCACGGCAGCCGTCGTATTCGTCTTATTGCTCATACGCGCTAAGCCCCGAAATCTCACGACCTTGGGCGCGTTTGGTGAGCAGCGGCAGGAGATCGGCCATGAAGGCGAGTTCCTTCACACTGCGATCTTTCCAACTGAGGCCGAGCGGCGCCATCAAGTCGGTGAGTTGCTCGCCGTCGAAGATCATCCGTTGCAGGATGCCATCCACGAACGCTTGCAGGTTTTCCGTCGTCAGTCCGTGCCTGCCGGCGATGCCCGCCAGCTCCGCCGCTTCCTTCTGCATCTTGAATCGGGCATAGCCCTCACGAATGGCCTTCTCGCTTAAGCCCTCGCCCGCTTGCAGCGTAGCGATGTAGGCGGCGATTTCCCCGCGCTCGTCCATGAATTTGGCATCTGACTGGATGAGGCCGACGAGTTGCTCGCGACTCATCTTCTGCTTGCCCGGCGCCTGTTGGGAGAAGCGCGCAATGAGTTGCATGATGTAATCGTAATCGATGACCGCGGACGCAAAGAGGACAAACTCGAAGTCGAGTTGGTCAATGTCTTTGCTCGGCTTGTCCTTGCCTTGGCCTTGCTGGGCCTTGAGGCGCTGCGCGGTTTCTAGATAGGCGCCGCGCAAGCCTAGTAGGCTCTCCTTAGGAAGTATTTTTTCGATTGCGGTCGCGTTCTCGTCCGTGAGGTCGGTGTATTGGTCGAGTTGGGTTTTGAGACGCTGCACTTCCTTGAAGCGTTCGATGAAGACGGCGCGCGCGGCGTCACCTTTCAGATTTGCTACGGCTTCCGGCGTTGCGTCCAGGTCCTGCGATTTCATGAAGGCGTCGAGCTTCTGCAATGCGCTTTCCAATTTCTGGATAACGACGGGCGCCTTTTCCACGAGCCAGATTTCGCGGGCCTTCTCTCCGGCGGTCTCGCCCGAAAAGAGCGCGATGGCGGCGTCGACCGCATCCTGCTGCTGACGAAAGTCGAGAATGTTGCCGTAGGGCTTGGTGGCGTTGAGCACGCGATTGGTGCGAGAGAACGCCTGAATCAAGCCGTGGTGCTTCAGGTTCTTATCGACATAGAGCGTGTTCAGATATTTGGAATCGAAGCCGGTCAGCAGCATGTCCACCACGATGGTAATGTCGATCTTCTGCGCGTGCGCGAAATCGGCATTGGGCCATTGCTGGTCTTTGATGCGCTTTTGCACATCCTGATAATAGAGGTCGAACTCGCCAATCGTGTGGTTCGACCCGTAGCGGGCGTTGTAGTCGGCAAGGATGGCTTTGAGCGCTTCCTTCTTCTTCTCGGGCTCGACGGCGTTGTCCGCTTTTTCCTGCGGCAGGTCTTCTTGAATCTGCCTCACATCGGCGTCGCCTTCGGCAGGGGGAGAAAACACGCAAGCAATATTCAGGGGCCGGAAATCAGGGTCGGCTTTTTGCTTTTCGGCCTGAAGTTCGGCGAACAGGCGGTGATAAACGATAGCGTCATTGATTGACGCCGTGGCGAGCAGCGCATTGAACCTGCGGGCGCCGGTGGCGGCGTCATGCTTGGATAGGATGGCCTCGATAACAGCGCGTTTCGCGATCGGTTCGCCCGGCTTTGGCGGGTTCTTACCTTCGGGCTTGAAGTAATCGACATGGAAACGGAGGACGTTCGCGTCCTCGATGGCGTTCGTGATTGTGTAGGCGTGCAGACGGTTCTGAAACAGATCGGCGGTCGTTTTCAGCGAGGCCTGCTGATCCTCGATCTGCACGCGGCTTGCGTTTTCCTCAAAGATCGGCGTACCGGTGAAGCCGAAGAGCTGTGAGTTCGGGAAGAATTCCTTGATCGCTTGGTGGTTTTCCCCGAACTGGGACCGATGGCATTCGTCGAAGATAAAGACGATGCGTTTGTCGCGAAGCGGTCCGAGCTGTTCGCGAAAATTGCGTCGGTTGGCGCCGTCCAGCGCCAGGCCAAGCTTCTGGATCGTACAGACTATGACTTTGTCAGCGTAGTCGTCCGAAACTAAGCGACGCACGAGGGACGCGGTATCGGTGTTTGCTTCGACGCAACCCTCTTGGAATTTGTTGAACTCCTCGCGCGTCTGTCGGTCGAGGTCCTTGCGGTCCACGACAAAGAGGCATTTCTCGATGTCGGGATTGTCCTTGAGCAGGGTCGACGCCTTGAAAGAGGTGAGCGTCTTGCCGCTGCCGGTAGTGTGCCAGATGTAGCCATTGCCTGCGTTTTGAGTGATGCAGTCCACTATCGCCCTTGCCGCATACACTTGGTACGGCCGCATCATCAGGAGCTTTTGTTCAGTGGCAATCAGCACCATGTAGCGGCTGATCGTCTGCCCAAGCGTGCACTTGACGAGAAAGCTATCGGCGAAGCTCTCAAGGTGCGCGATCTTCTTGTTATTTACGTCAGCGAACTCGTACACCGGCAAGAAGCGTTCTTCGGCATCGAAAGCGAAATGCCGGCCGTTGTTGTTCGCGAAGTAGAAGGTGCGATCGCGGTTACTGACGATGAAGAGCTGCAGGAAGCAGAGAAGCGTCTTGGTGTATCCGTTGCCGGGATCGTTCTTGTAATCGACAATCTGCTCCATCGCGCGCCGGGGGCTAATCCCGAGCGTCTTTAGCTCGATCTGCACGACGGGCACGCCGTTGATCAGGAGCAGGACGTCGTAGCGATGATGACTGTAATCGGTGTTGATGCGCAGCTGATTGACGACTTCGAATGAGTTCTTGCACCAGTCTTTGATGTTAACGAGCGTGTAGTGCAGCGGCGTGCCGTCTTCGCGCGTGAAGCTGTTGCGCTCGCGCAGTCTGCTGGCAGCCGTGAAGACGTCGGGTGTGACGATATCGTCGAGAAGGCGGGCGAACTCGGAGTCGGTAAGGCGAACCCTGTTCAGCTCTTCAAATTTTGCACGGAAGTTCTGTTCGAGCGCGGCGCGGTCCCGGATGTCGCGGCGGTACTCGTACTTGAGGTCGACCAGCTTCGAGATCAGCCAGTCTTCGAGCTGGCGCTCTTGAGTCAGCGCCATGGCATGCACTCGCTACCTGCACTCCGTACAAGTTGGGCTTGCAGGGTGAGACTGGGCAGGATCGCCGGAATCAAAGAGATCCCGCTGATCGGTGGTCGCTTGTTCGTCAATCGCCGCCCCTGTTCGACGCCCGGTGATGATCGCTTAACACCGCACGATCGGTGCACCAACTCGCGCGTTGGTGGGGAAAAATAAGGGGAAAACCACTCTAGGCACCACACAACATGCCGAGTAACTTATTGTAGAATATAGAGAAATTTGGATTTCAGTGGCGGAGAGGGAGGGATTCGAACCCTCGATACGCTTGCACGTACTCCGGTTTTCGAGACCGGCCTATTCAGCCACTCTAGCACCTCTCCGGAGGCCCG
>JBEBHI010000106.1:0-12451 GCA_040080935.1 Terricaulis sp. | reverse complement strand
CGGCGCGGAAGCGCTGGACGAAGGTCCGCGCCGTGAACGCAGCGACCGCGGTGATCGCGGCCCGCGTCGCAGCGGTGGTGGCGGCGACCGCCGTCCGCGTCGCGAAGGCTCGGGCGACTAAGTTCTAAGCACCAATGCAAACGGAAAGCCCGCTTCGCAAGAGGCGGGCTTTTTGTTTTCGGCGATGGTGCTAGCGTTGCGCTATGCCGGGCTCGAGCAGATATCGCCAAAAGCCATTGCCCATGTGGGCGGCAGTGCTCTTCGGGCTGCTCTTTTTCGCCTTGGGCGGCTTCTTCACGTTCGTATTGGTCGTTGGAGAAAGAAGTCCAAGTGCGCCACCTCTGGCCCTGCTTTTTGCGTTCGTAAGTGCGTTGGGTTTATTGGCGTTCGGCGTTTGGATTGTCGCTTCAGTGCTGCGCGCACCGCGGCCTTGAGTTGAGCCCGGAACGGCTTACACCTCGGCTTCGTTGTCTTTGAAAGGAGACAATGATGGCAGGCAAACCCGGCGATCCAAGCGCCATCGACGGCCCGCACCCAGAGCGGCGTGAAGCTGGCGTCGTTCGTCCCGAACGTCCTGAGGCATTCGATCCGGCTGAGGACACGCCCGACCAAGAAGGCATCGAAATCGACAACGCACACTCGCGCCCGCAGACGGGCCAACCGGGTCAGCCAGGCGCGAAGGTGAACTAATCAATACTTCGCAAAGCGCGCTCTTCTCTGTTTAGTGGGCTCATGGCCGTTGTTGTTCTCGCCAAGTTTGCCTCGTTTCCTGAAGCGATGGTCGCCAAGTCGTTGCTCGAGTCGGAGGGCATCGGCGTGGTGATGCCCGAGAGTGGCCTCGTCGCGGGTCAGCTCGACGCGGGCGTGATGGGTGGTTGGCGTTTGCTAGTGATCGACGAAGAGTTGGAAGAGGCGCGCAGTATTTTGCGCGACGCGAAGGTCGAGTTCTAGCGCTCGCTCTTTGCCGGAAACGCAGCCCACGCCGCGAGAAACGCCGGAACAATCACCAACCCCACATCGACGCCGACATTTCCCGTGCGCTCCAATGCGATGTCCAGAACATGAATCGCTGCGTGCCCGCACATGAATGTCGCGCCGGCGATTGCCGCGGGCCAGTAACGAGGTCGCCATGCGCGCGCGAGTAGGGCAAGGCTCGCGACCAGATACGCAACGCCGATGTCCGAGACGAAATGCGGATTGAACGGGCCGGTGTGTGCAAGGCCGGGCACGCTGTCATACCAAAGCGGCGGTGCCGCGAGCATGAATGCGCCGTTGGCTGCGCCGCCCACGCCAAGCAGGGCGGCGAGGATGCGCTTGATTGCTCTAACCGTCATGGCCGTGCTCCAAACCACAAGCGGCTCCAGGTCACGCCCTCGGCGTACGGCGTCGGGAACTCACCCGAGCGTATCAGATCCAATTTGCTCTCTCGTGCTAGCGTGATCGTCTCTTCGGCGCTGACTTCAAACATGCGGCGGCCCTCGGGCAGCGGCCCGTGACGTAGACTGATCATCACCGCGCCACCGGGGCGCACGAGCCGCGTCACCACTTTCATCATTGCGGCGCGTTCGGCGGCGAAGAAATGCATCCACACGGCCGACATCCAGACAAGATCGAACGTCTTGCCGCGCACTGAGGCAAGGTCGGGCAGGCAATCGTCGATCCATGCGATTGGAACGTCCGCGTGCAGCGCCATGCCGCCTTCTCGCATCTCGCGCGTCGGCTCGATCGCCGTCACGCGATCACCACGCGCTGCAAACCACGCGGCGTCCCGACCAGTGCCAGCGCCGATATCGAGCACTTCGAGCGGTGCAGCCGGGATGAGATCGAAGACGCCAGCGTGCGCATCTTCGAAGCGCGTGCGCTCGTAGCGCTGCAGCAAGTCCGGCGCTTCAGCGCTGTAGCCTTGTGTGCCCTCTACGGGCGGGCGGCTCATTCGCCGCCGTCAGTGCTCGGTACGCCGACGATGTGGAAACCGGCGTCGACGTGGATGACTTCGCCGGTGGTGGAGCGGCCGAGATCAGACAGGAGCCACAGCGCGCAACCGGCGATGCCTTCCATGCTCGTATCTTCCTTCATCACCGACCATTCACGGCCGGTGCTGATGAGGCCACGTCCGCCTTGGATGCCCGCGATCGCCAATGTGCGCATCGCGCCGGCACTGATCGCATTGACACGTTTGCCCTCCGGGCCGAGATCGCGCGCCATATAGCGTGTACAGGCTTCAAGCGCCGCCTTGGCTACACCCATGGTGTTGTAGCTCGGCAGCACACGCTCGGCGCCAAGATAGGTTAGCGTCACCATCGAACCGCCGCGGTCCATGAGTTTTGCGGCACGCTTGCCGGCGGCAACGAACGAGAATGCGGAGATGTCCATCGCGCGCAAGAAATTCTCACGCGTCGTGTTCTCGACGAACGAGCCCTTGAGTTCGCTTTTTTCGGCGAAGGCGATGGAGTGAACGAGAAAGTCCATCTTGCCCCAAGTCGTTTGCAAGCGATCGAATACGGCGTCGAGGTGCGCATCGTTTGAGGCGTCGCATTCGAGTACGATCTGCGAGCCGACGCTTTCCGCTAATGGCCGGATGCGCTTTTCGAGTGCTTCGCCCTGGTAAGTGAAAGCGATCTCGGCGCCCTGCGCCGCGAGCTGTTGGGCAATGCCCCAGGCGATCGACTTATCATTGGCCACGCCCATGACGAGCCCGCGCTTGCCGCGCATCAGCTCACCCTTCGGAAACACCCACTCGTCGGCCATGGTCAAAACTCCTGTTTGAGGGGAGCAAATAGCCTCTTTGCAGCCAAATCGGAACCCTGAAGAGCCATCGGCGTTCTGAAGCCGAACAATTCGGGAAAAGACATGGCCAAGATCTACGAAGCTCGCATCGATCACGACGCCCTTGAGGGCATCGAGGTTGCGCCACCACGCCGTGAAGGCGCCTGGATTTGGGCGCTGGTGTTTGTGGTCTTTGTGGTGAGCGGCGCAGCGCTCGGACTTTCGCTCGCAACGGGCTCGTTCTCAAACGCGGTCGAGGTTGCGCAGGCAGGCTTCGCCTCAGACGGAACAGGCGACACCGCGACGAACTAACCCCTCGTCTCACCGGGATCGCTTTGAGCGCCGGCCCTCGGGTCGGCGCTCTTCGTTTGCAAGCTTTCGTTAAGCGTGCGCCTTTCCGTGAAGTTAAGAGGGTCTTGATAGATTCGCTCCCATTCCGGAGCCCACCATGCGTAGTTTCGCCCAGCAGACTCTTGCCGATCAACTCGCCGCCGACGGTGTCGTCACCGCCGACGAAGCGCTTGAGATGCGCCGTATCGTGTTCCCTGATGGCGTGGTGAGCCGCGACGAGGCGGAGATGTTTATCGCCGTCGCCGCGCGCGTTGCGAACACCGACGAAGAATGGACGCACGCGTTCGTGGAAGCGATTTCCGACTACGTGCTGTCAAAGGGCGCGTACCCGGGCCACGTCGATGAAGAGACGACGTCGTGGATGATGGCGCACTTCGGCAAGGACGGTCCGCGCGAGACCGAGGTTGAAGCGGTGCTGAAAGTGATCGAGCGCGCTGAGAGTGCGCCGGAGAGCCTTTGTGTATTCGCGCGCGATCGCATTGCGGCGCTGATGGCTGGCAATGCGGTTGGCGGTGCTGAAACTGAACTCGTTCGCCGCTGTCTCTATGCTTCGTCCGGCTCGGGCCGGACTTCTGTCACCAAGGAAGAGGCGCGCTGGATGTTCGCGCTCGATGCTGAGAGCGATGGCCGCGCCAATGATGCAGCTTGGGGCGACCTTTTTGTGAAAGCGGTGCTTTGCCACTTGATGGGCCGCCGCGCGCCGGAAGTGCTTGAGGCCAAGTCCATGATGGCGCGCCAAGCGTGGCTGAATGCCCCGACGCCGGGCATGGGCGCTACGTTGCGCAGCATCTTCTCAGGCGGTGTGTTCGCAGGCGGCCTGGACGCCTACAGAGCCAAAATTCACGAAGGCAGCGTCGTCGATCGTATGGAAGGCCATTACATGGTCGCGAACGATGACACGGCAACCGACGCCGAGCTGACGCTTAGCGAAATCGCGTGGACCGTCGGCATGACCCGGGAAGACGGCAAGCTCACCGCCAACGAACAGGCACTGTTGGTTGAAATGCGCAAAATCGAAAGCGGCGAAGTGGACTAGGCGCTTTAGTCGGGGGCAAGACGTGTACGGCAGCTCAGTTCAGCTTTGCGCACAGCGTGTTGAAACGAGTCTTCAGCTCGCGCGTTGGTTCGCGCCATGCGATCTGTCGACCTCAACTCAAACAAGTTTCTCGCTTCAATGAGCGGCGCAACCTCACAGGTCGCGGCGATCCCGTTCCGTTGGACCAGCGGGCGTCCCGAAGTGTTGCTCGTGACAACGCGCGGCACGGCGCGATGGACGATCCCGAAGGGCTGGCCGTTGGCGGATTCACTCGGTGCGGACTGCGCCGCGCGCGAAGCATTTGAAGAGGCCGGCGTGCGTGGTCGCGTTGAGCCGTACTCGCTCGGCACGTTCGAATACTGGAAGCGCTCAAAGCGTGGCCGGGTTTTCCTGCAAGTCACGACGTTTGCCATGCACGTCGAGCATGTCGCGTGGGACTGGCCCGAACGCGAAGAACGCAAGCGGGCTTGGTTCTCGCCTGAGATCGCCTGCCGTCTCGCGGCCAACGATGAACTGGGCGCACTGATCCGTGAAGCTGTCAGCGTGAAAGCGCCAGTCAGCACGCCGACGGCATTTGTTCGCGCGAGTTAGGCTGCGACGCGGGTGAATGCCAACGTTGCGTTGGTGCCGCCGAAGCCGAACGAATTCGACAACACACAATCGAGCTGGCGATCAACGCGCTCGCGCAGGATCGGCAGATCTTCGAAAGCTGGGTCGAGTTCTTCGATGTGGGCGCTCTCGCAGGCAAAGCCGTTATTGAGCATCAGGATCGAATAGATCGCTTCCTGCACGCCCGCCGCGCCGAGCGAGTGGCCGGTGAGGGACTTGGTGCTGGAGATCATCGGCGGCTTGCTGCCGAACACTTCACGCACGGCTTCCATCTCTTTGAGATCTCCGACCGGCGTCGAAGTGCCGTGTGTGTTGAGATAGTCGACTGGCCGATCGAGATAACGCATCGCCATCTTCATGCAGCGCGCTGCGCCTTCGCCAGAGGGAGCCACCATGTCGTGACCGTCGCTGGTCGCGCCATAGCCCGCGACTTCGGCGTAGATCTTCGCGCCGCGCTTCTTGGCGCGTTGGTATTCTTCGAGCACGAGCACGCCAGCGCCGCCGGCGATGACGAAGCCGTCGCGGTTTTTGTCGTAAGCGCGTGAGGCTTTGGCCGGTGTTTCGTTGTATTTGCTGCTCATCGCGCCCATGGCGTCGAACAACACGGACAGCGTCCAATCCAGCTCTTCGCTGCCGCCGGCGAACATGATGTCTTGCTTGCCGTTCTGGATCTGCTCGTAAGCGTCGCCGATGCAGTGCGCGCTCGTCGCGCAGGCGGAGCTGATCGAATAGTTCACGCCCTTGATCTCGAACGGCGTCGCGAGCGTTGCGCTTGCGGTTGAACTCATCGCCTTCGGCACAGCAAACGGTCCGACGCGCTTGGCGCCTTTTTCACGCGCGGTGTCCGCGGCAGCGACGATGGCGCGTGCGGAGGGGCCGCCTGAGCCCATGATGATGCCGGTGCGCGGATTGGAGACTTCTTCCGGCGTCAGGCCTGCGTCCTGAATTGCCTGCTCCATGGCGATGAAATTCCAGCCGGAGCCTTCGCCCATGAACCGCATGTTGCGTTTGTCGACGACTTCTTCCGGCTTCACGCTCGGCTGACCGTGGACAAGCGAGCGGAAGCCCTTCTCGGCATATTCCGGCGCAGCGCTGATGCCGCTCTTGGCTTCGCGGAGGCTCGCAAGCACTTCCTGCGTATTGTTGCCGATGGAGGACACGATCCCCATTCCGGTGACGACGACACGACGCATGGGTTTGCTCCTTACGGCTTCATCTGCGCTTCGAGTTGTTCCGGCGAGAACAGCCCCACTTTGAGATCCTTGGCCGTATAGATGGTGACGCCATCGGCCTTGGTGACCCCGTCGGCGACGATCATGTGCAGCTTGCGCTGGATCACTCGCTTTGGGTGGATTTCGTAGGTCACGAGTTTTGTCGTCGGCAGGATTTGGCCGCGAAACGCGACTTCGCCGACGCCCAACGCGCGCCCGCGTCCCGGCGAGCCAGCCCAGGCCATGAAGAAGCCGGTGAGTTGCCACATGGCGTCGAGGCCGAGGCAGCCGGGCATGACCGGGTCGCCGCGGAAATGGCACTCGAAGAACCAACGTTCTGGGTTGATGTCGAACTCGGCGATGCAGACGCCTTTACCGTGGTCGCCGCCCTCGTCCGTCATCGTCGTGATGCGATCGAACATGAGCATTGGCGGCAGCGGCAGCTGCGCGTTTCCAGGCCCATGGAGGCGGCCTTCGCCAGACGCGATCAGGTCTTCGTAGGAGTACGACGAGGGGCGCTCGGCCATGCTTTGTCTCTGCAAAAACGGGGATTTCCCGCCCGGCTTACAGGCCGGACGGGGCAGGGGCAAGGCAAGGGCGACGCTGGTTAGCGGCGGCTGACGGCGGCCGTACGTGGCGGGTCCGGGATCCGGGTTTCGGTCAGGATCTTCCAGTCACCTGAACCGTCGCGGCGCCAAACCACGACGTAACGGCCCTGGCGGGCCTCGGCGCCGGTGATGACCTGAACATAGCGGCCGCTGGTCATACCCATGTCGCCAGAGCTGGAAACTTCGACGCGATCTGGCTGCCAGTACATCGGGCCTGCGCCGGGCGGCGGCGCGAGGCCGCGGGTGATTTCTTCGGCGCCCGTGAGCATGACGCCTGGGCGGATGACCATGCCGTCTTCGGCCATGGCAGGCGCCAGTGCGCCACCGAGCCCTGCCTCCTGCGCGGCTGCCGAGAGTTGACGCTCCAGCTCCAGGAGCTGCTGCTCCGGCGGCGGCGTAAACGCCGCTTGCGTCGTTGAAATCGGTGTGGCCGCAACAGATGTGCTTGTGCTCATCGGCGCGGTTTGCGCGAACGCGGATGGCATGGTTTCACAGCCGCACAGGGCCAACGCTGAAACCGCGATGAAAACAAAATAACGCAAGGACCCCTCCGCCCAATCGAGTGGCGTTAAGGGGAAGCGTTATCCAATGCGAGTTCCAGCGCTTTCCCGTTAGGGCCGAACGGCAGCATCCAGACCGGCGCATTCACCGCCCCAGAGCGACGAATTCTGCACCCAACCGATGCGTCCGCCGATTGCCACTCGCCTCCAATCACCATCGCATGCGGTGACTGCGCCGATGACGCCGGGCATCAGATACGCCACGACGTGGCCGCCAGATCGCGCCGTTCGGCGGAGCGTGGTTTCTTCGCGCACATAGACGGTGCGGCGTTCGTTGAGTTCTTCGGTGCGCACCCAAACTTCGTCGCCATCGGGATCGCGGACGTGGGTCCAGCCATCGCGCACCGCCAAAACTTGGACCGGTAGGTCAGCACGTTGATAGAGCCAGGCCACGCGCTGATCGGCGCCTGGACCTTGGCGTCCTTCGATGCCATCAGCCCGCAGGCTCATGAACCGCGCCGGCGAGTCAGCCGTGGCGGAATTCAATGAAAACAAGGCGGCTGCCGCAAGGAGCGCGGCGCCTCTCCCCAAGGTCTTCGCAAGAACGCGCATATACCCAACTCTTATTCACCCCTCCACTTTGCCGGGAGGGAAGGCGGATCATGCGCAGGCGCCGTGAAAGCGGGCTTAAGAATTAGATTAAACAGTGCCTTTATCCCGCTCGCTTGGAGCCCGGCGCGGCGTGGTTTATGGAAGTTGAATGTCTTCTAAACAGCTCAAAGTCGTCGTTACACGCCGTCTCCCGGATCCGGTTGAGACGCGGCTCAAGGAATTGTTCGACGCTGAGTTGAATGCGGAGGACAAACCCTTCACCGCCGAAGAACTCGTCGCCGCCGTCCAGCGCGCCGATGTTTTGGTGCCGACGGTGACCGATCGCGTCGATAGCCGCATTCTCTCGCGGGCCGGCGAACAGCTCCGGCTGATCGCGCAATTCGGCGCCGGCGTGGATAACATCGATGTCGCCACTGCTGTTCAACGCGGCATCACCGTGACGAACACGCCGGGCGTTTTGACCGAAGACACGGCCGACATGACGATGGCGCTGATCCTCGCCGTGCCACGCCGCATCGTCGAAGGTGTGAAGATCATCGAGCAGGATAAATTCAGCGGCTGGTCGCCGACATGGATGATGGGGCGCCGCATCACCGGCAAGCGTCTTGGGATCATCGGCATGGGCCGCATCGGCCAAGCCGTCGCGCGGCGCGCCAAGGCATTCGGCTTGCAAATTCACTATCACAACCGCCGCAAGGTCGCGGCGCACATCGAAGCTGAGCTCGACGCAACGTACTGGGATAGTCTCGACCAGATGTTGTCGCGGATGGATATCGTGTCGGTGAATTGCCCGCACACGCCCGCGACGTACCATCTGCTCTCATCGCGACGTCTCGCGCTGTTGAAGCCTCACGCTTACATCGTCAACACGGCGCGCGGCGAAGTCATCGACGAAGGATCGCTCGCGCGCATGCTGGAGAAGGGCGAACTCGCTGGCGCAGGTCTCGACGTGTTCGAGAATGAGCCCGCGATCAATCCGAAGCTGAAGAAGCTGACCAACGTCGTGCTGCTGCCGCACATGGGCTCGGGCACTATCGAAGGCCGGATCGACATGGGCGAAAAGGTCATCATCAACATCAAGACCTTCGCCGACGGCCACAAACCACCGGATCGCGTCATTCCGGCGATGCTCTAACTCACTTCCGGCGAGGACGACGATGAAGCTGGTGAAGTCGATCCTTGCGGTGCTTGCGCTGGGCGTGATCTCGCTGACCCAAGCGCATGCACAGACGCCCGCTCCGAGTAACGTGATCCTTGTCACCGTCGATGGCGTGCGCTGGGAGGAGCTGTTCCGCGGCGCGGATCCGAGTCTCGTTGTCGATGATGCAACACGAGCGCGTTTTGTAGATGTGCCGGATCGCGCCCAAGCGCTTGCGCCGTTCCTGCTGAGCTTTGCCCAGACCGGCACACTTATGGGCAATCGCGACGCCGGTTCTTGCGCGCGTGTCGCGAACCGCTTCTGGTTCTCTTACCCAGGCTACGCGGAAATTCTCGCTGGCCGCCCGAACCCACGCGTCCGTTACAATGCCGCGATACCGAATGACGACGTCACCGTGTTGGAGCGCTTAGCGCGGCGACCAGATTTCGCCGGACAAGTACGGGTGTTCGCGGCCTGGGATGCAGTGCCTGCAATCGTGAACGCTGAGCGTAGCCGCATTCCCGTGTTCACCGCGCCCAGCAAAGACTTGCCGCAAGATCCGGCCGTGATGGCGGCTGCGCGCGAGGCATTTGTCACACCGCCCCGCGTTACTTGGATCGCGCTTGGCGATTCCGATAGCTACGCGCACGCTGGCGACTATGCCGGGTATCTCAACGCGATCGCCAACGCTGACAGCTTTATCCGCGAGCTATGGCAGGGTGTCGAGGCCGACCCCGCGCGCGCTGAACGCACAACACTTATCGTAACCACGGATCACGGGCGCGGCGCCTCGGCCCACAATCGTTGGCGCGGCCATGGGAGCGGCCTTTGGCGTTGGCTGGCTGTCCCGGGTCTTCGTCATGAGGGTTCAGACGCAGTCTTCATCGGCGCACGCGGTCCACGCATTGCGATCAGCGCGCGTCCGCAGAGTGATTGCGCGACCAACGGGCAGGCGGCGGCGACGATGCTGCAAAGCCTGGGCATTTTGGATGAAGAGCGCCAACCCGACATGGCGCCGCCGCTTTAGGCGGTGAATGAACGGAGCACGCAAATGAAGTTGCATATTACAATGGCCTTTGCGTTTGCGCTCGCCTCGTGCGGTCAACAATCCGAGCCTCGGCCCGACGTAGCTCAACCCGCAGCGTCCGACGAGTTGGTGCTGACATGCGCCGACTTCGCGCCGCTGACGCCAGTGACCATTGTCGAGCGCTTCGGCGCGGAGAACGTGACCAGCCAAACGCTGCCGCGCGCGGAAGGCGAGAGCTATGAGGCGACGCTGGTTTATGCGAGCGATCCCACGCGCCGCCTAGAGCTTACCTGGAATGAAGATCACTCCGCGCTCGCCACGGTGACAGTCGGCGGTGCAACCACACAATGGCACGGCGCCGAGGGCTATACGATCGGAACACCGATCGCCGACATCGAGCGGATCAATGTCATGCCGTTCAAGCTATGGGGCTTCGATTGGGACTATGGCGGCTGGGTTTCGGACTGGAAGGTCGGCACATTCACGCTGCAGCCTGGGTGCACCACGCGCATACGCTTCGAGCCGCGCAACAATTCCAACACGAGCGCGTCAGGCGATAGCGAGTTTGACTCCAACAGCCCAGCCATGCGCGATGCCGATCCGGTGGTCGCATCATTCGGCCTCATGTTCAGTACACCGACGTCTGAATAGCCGCGCCGTTTAGTTTATCGGTGGACGCAACTCGTTTCGCGGCGCGGGAGTGTGGTCCGCGGCGAACGGCTGGTATTCGGGAGAGAATGGGGAAAACGCGTAGCGGTAGAGCATGCGATCCAAGCCGATGACGTTCATCAGCGCATTGTCGCTTTCGAATTCAGCCCAGGAGAGCATCGGGATTTGCTCTGACGGCGTGCGGTTTTCCCAGATCGGACGGCTTGCCAGCCTGGTTCCCGTGATCTCGGCGAGTTTCGGCATCGCTGCGTTCAGGTTTCGCAGGTCGATCACGAGATCCAACTGATGAATGTGATCGATCGCAGCCCGCAGCGTGCGAACGGGATCTGCGTCCTGGTAGGGAAAATAGTCATCGGCCAAAGCGCGGGTCATGGCGTCCTGGATCATCGATTTGAGTTCTGGCTCCGGGCTGAGGCAAAAATCACCAAAGCTCCGTTGCTTAGCTGCTTCGAAGACGGCCTCGAACACTGCGCTTTCCGCATTTTCTTTCAGCCGGGAGAACCGGTAGAGCGAGACAAGGCGTTCGAACGGGTCGCGAAGCACGGTGAAGCGAAACGCATCGTCGCCGCTCGCCGCCGTCGCGTTCCACCCAAAATGCCCCGATACGAATTGCGCGCGACGCACGTCCTCGAGCGCAGGGGCGCTAAATTCTGCAAACTGAGCAGAATCGAAGCGTACGATCCGCCCAGATCGGCCTCCGCCGATGTTGCTCTTGAAATGTTGGAAGACTGTCGTGCCGCCGCACTTCGGAATGTGGAGAAAGGCGACGCGCCGCGGCGATTCACCCGCCAAACTCTTCAATCGATAGCGCAGTCGCAGCCATTTCCGTTCCAGCATGAAGTCCCTCGCAAACCAGCGCAGGGGTGTCGGCTCTCTCGTGTCTCACCCTCGCAGGACAAACGTTGGCGCGGCGATTTTCCGTCGGTTTGGCGAGTGTTTGTCAGAATGTGACGCACGCACGATTTCGGTGCGTTACGTTCTTAAGCCTTCGAAAGTTTGTGTCGGGAACTCTTCATCTGCGCGAGATGCCTTGGCGTCAGCGCGCCGTCACATGTGCGCTCAACCAACTGGTGAGCACATCCATCGCGGCGTCGCGGTCAAGGTCGTTGAGCAATTCGTGGCGGCCCTCGGGATATAGTTCGAGGCGTTTATCTTTGGCGGCGATCAGTTCGAAGAAACGCTTGCTACCGTTCGGATCGGTGAGCGTGTCCTTCTCGCCGTGCAGCACCAACACCGGCGCCGTCCATTGCGGATAGCGTGTCCACGCTTTCTCCGCTGTCGCGATCGCGGTTGCGCCGACCTTTGCCGGAATGCTCAACGCGCTGATCATGGGATCGGTTTTGTAGGCCTGAACCTCGGCATCGATGCGTGAGATCGCGCTCGCGTCGCTCGCCGGCAGCAACCGCAGGCCTGGCGACAACACGGCAAAGATGTTGGCGATCGCACGCAGATGCGCCGGCGCTTCGATCAGCAGGGCGGGCGCGCTCAAAATCACGCCGGCAACGCCTTTGCCATCCTCCGCGACACTTGCTGCGGTGATCAATCCGCCGAGCGAGTGTCCGAAACAGAAGAGCGGCTTTCCATCGGCACTCAGCGCGCGCCGTGCCGCTTGGTGATCAGCGACCGATTTTTTGAGGTCAGCGACGCCACGTGCGCCCGGCGAGCGGCCGTGTCCCTGCAAGTCAAAGCCATACACATCGAAACCCAGCGCGTTCAGGCGCGGGATCAGCCGGTGATAGTGCTCGACATAGCGCTCTGCGTATTCGGCAAAGCCGTGCGTCAGCAGCACGTTCGCGCGCGCCGCTGACGCTGGCCATTTGTAGCATCGCAGACCTCGCCCGAAATCCCATGACTGAGCCTGTGATTGCTGCGCGCTGTCCGCCATCTCGTTCGCTCCCGAAATCGCGGCGATCATCGCCCGTTC
>JBEBHI010000248.1:0-3338 GCA_040080935.1 Terricaulis sp. | reverse complement strand
ATCCGCCGCTTCAACGAACTTGTCGCCCAGGAACCGCAATTCTCTCTTGGCGATGCGACCAATGAGAACGTCGACTACACAATCGCCTATGCCGGCGAAGAGCTGATCTCGGTGAAGTTTATCGTCAGCGCCGATTCAATCACCGCTGCGAATGCAACCAACACCGTGAAAGCCGTCACCGTCGTGATGAGCGACGGCGGGCGCTTGCTTACGGAAACGGATGTCTTCCGCGCTGATTCCGGCTGGCAGGATTTCATCACCGATCGCGCCGTCGCGCGTATCTCGCGTGAGTTTCCCGACTATCCAAACTTCCCGCCGCGCCGCGATGTTTATGAGACTGCGACTAAGCCGCATCTTTGGCTCATCACTGAGCGCGGCCTGGTCCTGATGTTTCCGCCGCTTTCGTTTGGCGGCTCGCACGCGGATGGCGGCATCGAGGTCACCATTCCGTGGGCGGATCTGCGCCAATATTTGAATCCCGCCGCGCCCGCGCCTATTCGCGCCGCAGTTTGATGGGTGGAGATGTCGCGCTGCTCTTTGCGGCGTGATTGCGCTAGTCAGCGCTGATGGGCTCTCGCACCGGATCGATGTTCGCGCTCGCCAGCGTCGTGCTGATTGGCATGACCGGCTTCGGCGTCTTCCTGCCGATCTTTCCGTTTCTTTCGCTTGAGCTTGGCGCAACGCCAACCGCGACGACCATCGCGATGGGCGCGTACTCGCTAGGTCAACTCATCGCATCACCGCTGTGGGGCAGGCTAAGCGATCGTATTGGCCGCAAGCCAATCTTGATCATCGGACTCATTGGCGGCGTCATCTCTTACATTTGGATCGCGCACGCGCACACGATCTACGATCTTGGCGCAGCGCGGATGTTTGGTGGCCTGATGGCGGGCAATGTCGGCGCCGCGTTCGCCGCCGCTGCTGATCTTGCCGACGACAAAACGCGCGCCCGTAACATGGGAATGCTCGGCGCTGCGGTTGGCCTTGGTTTTATAGGTGGCCCCGCTCTCGGTGCGCTCCTAATTGGCGGCGCGCCTGAGCGCGAGAGCTTTGCTCTCGTGTGCTACATCTCCGCCGCTCTGGCTGGATTGGCGGCGCTCGCCGCGTTCGTGCTTTTCCGTGAAAGCCTGACGCCCGAAGCGCGCAGTAAGCCGGGTGAAGCGCGTCCGCGCCGACTCGCAATGCTTGCATCACGCCCGGCGCTGACGCGCTTCGCGACCGTGATGTTCCTTGCCATTGCCGCGCAGGCTTTAATGGAAACGACGTTTGGCCTTTGGGCGGACACCGAGTTGCAGTGGGGTCCGCGAGAAGTCGGCTGGACGCTTGCGGCGCTAGGAGCGGGCGCTGTGGTGCTGCAAGGTGGCGGCGCGGGCCGGGCCGCGCGTGTTCTCGGCGAACGCATGACGTTGCTGATCGGTCTCGTGCTCTTTGCTGCGGGCTTTGCGGGGCTCGCCGTATCGCACGAAGTGGCGACGATGGCGGCCTCTCTGACTGCGCTCGTACTTGGCATTGGTCTGAGCACGCCCGCACTCAATGCGCTCATCGCGGCGCAAGCCGCCGAGAGCGAACGCGGCGCGGTGATGGGATTATCACAATCGGCATCGGCGCTTGGCCGCGTTGCGGGGCCGCTCGGGGCAGGTGCTCTGTTTGATCAGCTAGGTTCGGGCGCACCTTTTGCAGTGGCCGCTGTGCTGATCATTGGCGCGCTGTTCGTTGCGCTCGGTGAACCTGCCAAAGAAGCGGTCGGCACGTAATCAATCTTGGTATGTGCGCCAGACGCCATCGCGGTCGCGCACTTCGTAGCCGTTTTCGGTTTTGTGAACCGCTTGCGAGGCTAGTGGCGCTTTGCCGTATCCGCCGGGAATGTCGAGCACGTATGTCGGTTGGGCCAAGCCTGAGACACGTTCGTTCAGCGCTTGGCTGAGTGCTTGCCCTTGCTCGATTGAACACCGGAAGTGCGATGTGCCCTGCGCCTTGTCGAGGTGGTGCAAATAATAGGGCTTCACCCGTGCCTCGACCAAAGCGCGCATCAGCACTTCAAGCGTTTCCGCATCATCGTTCACGCCGCGCAGCAGCACCGTCTGCGCCAGCATGGGCACGCCGCTATCGACGATGCGTGCGATGGCGGCCTGTGCTTGCTCGGTGAGTTCGCGCGCATGGTTCGTGTGCAGCACGACGTATGTCGTTGCGCCGTCGACGCGCAGGGCTTTGACCAAATCCGGTGTGACGCGCAAAGGATCGACCGCGGGGATGCGTGTATGCCAGCGAATGATCTTCACATGCGGGATTGCAGCAAGTCGCTCCGTGATCTCACGTGCACGTCGCGCTGACAGCAGGAATGGATCGCCGCCGGTGAGAATGACTTCCCAAATACTCGGCGTGCTCTCGATGTACGCCAGCGCCGCATCGAGCTCCGCACCGTTCAGCGTGCCATCGCCCTGAGGTCCGACCATCTCGCGCCGGAAGCAGAAGCGGCAGTAAACAGGGCACACGTGCACCAGTTTCAACAGCGCCCGATCGGGGTAACGATGCACCACGCCTTTCACGGGCGTGTGCGCGTCATCGCCAATCGGATCGGTCAGCTCATCCGGCGCAATCTCAAGCTCACGCGCATCAGGGCGAAACTGCGCCGCGATCGGGTCGTCTGGATTGGTCGGATCGATGAGCGCGTCCATCGCCAGCGTGATCGCGACGGCGTAGCGGCTGGCTACCTCCGCCAGCGGATCAGTTTTCGCCTTCGCGCTCATCTCAAATCCCAAACGCTTTCGCGTATTCAACTTTGCCGCCGGCCGCGAGCGCGCCAGCCTCGAACTCCAGAGCCATGAAGTGTGGCCCAGAGAAGGGAGCTTGCAGCGATTCCGTTAGCGACGAGGAAAAACCAAAGCGGGGATAATACTCCGCGTGCCCAAGTACAACGACCGCAACGCAGCCTAGCGCCTTGCAGCGCGCATTGCCCGCCCGGATCAATTCGCCGCCGAGACCCTTCGCCTGAAGCGCCGGCAACACCGAAACCGGCGCCAACGCCGCCGCGCGGAGCGTTTCGCCACCGCGCACTATCGCCAGAGGCGAATAGAGGATGTGTCCCTGGATCGCGATATCGCTCGCCGCGACCAGCTCAACCAGCGCATCGCCATTAGAGCGGAGCTGTTCGACTAGGTTCGCCTCATCGTCCCGCCCAAACGCATGCCGCACCACTTGGCGAATGGCGGCGTAGTCGGAAGGATTGGCCGGGAGGATCATCTGCGTGCCTTGTCGGAGATGACAACTTGCTTGTCAGTCGGCCTTTTCGAATCTGCTAAATAGGGACCCATGAAGCGCATACTCGGAAGGTACGTTTT
>JBEBHI010000105.1:0-12533 GCA_040080935.1 Terricaulis sp. | reverse complement strand
GATCTGTCGACCGATCCGGCAGAGCCCTACACGAAGCCGATGGTGCTGACGCTGAATGCGGACGGCACGGTCAGCGGCTCATTCTATGAAAGTGATATCGAGGCCGGGCGTTGGAAGACGGCGCGCGGGCGTACGTGCGTGAGCTTTCGAACCACCGATGGGGTGGGCCCGTATCACACGGCAGCGTGCCTCGTCGGCGATCATGTCGAAGGGCAAACGTGGGCGGAGCATCGCAATTTCCTGTTCAACTGGAATGCGACGCGCTGAGAAAGATGCAGAAAATTCGTAGGTCTTAACGCGACCTTTAGTGCGTGCGTGCATTCTCGCGGCTTCGAGTTTTGGCGGGGCGGCGTTTATGCCTAACGAATTGTCTAGGTTTCGCGGCGCGTCGGGTGTCGAGCGCGCGAAAGAGATCATCGAGCGCATGCGCGCGCACGAGATCCCGCCAACCCCGGCCAACTATGAAATCTGGACTGCGTACGTCGCGGGCGGGCGTCCTGAGCTGAACAGTGAGGTCGAAACGCGGCTCGCGACGGGCGCGGCGTTCGATGATGAGTTCAACGCCGAAGTGTTCGAGCGCTTCTTCGCCAACACGCGGCTTTCGGTGCAGATGCTTGAGACGACCAAGACGCTGGCACGCGATCTCGATGAGTCGGTGACGACGTTGCGTGATGGCGGCGCCCAGGCGGGTTCGTACGCGACGGTGCTTGAGACGGCGATGGGCGCGTTGAGCGGTGAATCGCACGTGGTTGTGTCGCAGCTCAAAGTCGCGACGCAGAGCATGGTCGAGCACAGCGCCAAGATGGCCGAACAGCTCGAAGCGTCGTCACGGCAGGTGGCGCAGCTCAAGGCGGCGTTGGAGGCGATCAAGGTTGAATCGCTGACCGACGGCATGACTGGGCTCGCCAACCGTCGCATGTTCGATGAAACGCTGACGCGCCGTATGCGCGACGCGAGCGAGGCGGGCAGTGATCTCTGCGTGGTGCTGTTCGACGCCGATCATTTCGGGCGCTTGAACGATAATTGGGGTCAGTCGCTTGGCGATCAGGTGATCCGCTACATTGGCGCAGTGCTGCAGGCGCACGCGCAGGGCGACGTGCTGGCGGCGCGTTGGGGCGCAGATGATTTCGCGCTGATCATGCCGCGTACGAACGTGAACTTGGCTGAAGGTCTGGCGGCGCGCGTGAGCCGTGCGGTCAAGTCGAAGCAGCTCGCGATGAAATCGACTGGCGACAAGATCGCGGCGATTACGGTGTCGGCCGGCGTGGCGTGTTTCCGCGATTCGGAAAGCGCTGAGTCTGTGATCGGCCGCGCTCGTGCGTGCTTGCTGGCCGCAAAGAGCGCGGGGCGCGACAAGATCATCACCGATCTGCAGCTGCGCCGGATGCAAGCCGCCTAAGTGCTGAGCTGTTGAAGCAGTTGAGCGGCGCGCGCGCAAAGCTCTTTGCCGTCAGCTGAGGTGACGAACTTCAAAATTGGCGGCAGCTTGTTGTACTTCGCTGACAGCGCTTCGAAATAGGCGTCGAACTCTGCGAGTGCGGCGCGTTCGTCGTCGCTGAATTGCGCCAAGAACCAACCGCGCTTGATGTAGGCGCCGTGCCAGCGTGCGTAGAGCTCGGCGGAGCTATCCATGCTTTCGATCTGCGCCGAGGGATCGCCCGCGAAATGGAATTTCGCGATGCCTTGAAGCGCGGCGACAAGCGTATCGCGTTGCGGCGTCATGGCCCGCCGACGGGCGCAAGCGGCGCGTCTTTGATGCGATCGAGGTTGCCGCTCCCGGGGATGAAGAGGGCTTCGATGCGGATTCCGTCTGGGTCTTCGAAGAGCGTGGAATAATAGCCGGGCGCCCACGGGCCTTCTTCGCCGGTGCGGATGATAGTGGCGCCGAAGGTTTTCATTGCCGCGGCGAGCGCATCGACGTCCTCGCGGGAGCGGAGGCGGAAGCAGAAATGGTGCAGACCGATGCGCCATTGGTGGAACGGGGTGTCGCGGTGCTGCGGCTCGGCGGGGCGGATGAGCACGCCGGTGCGCGCGCCGATGCAGTAGAAGATTTGCCCGGGCACATCGTACTGGATCGCCATGCCGAAGGTTTCGACGAGCAGGCGATGATAGAACGGGCGTGACGCGGCGACGTCGCGGACGGTGAGCTGGATATGCGCGATGCCGTTAGGGGAGATCATGGGTGGCTCAGCTCTCGTGGGCGCCCCGATCTCCGGGATTGCCGGTCAATGCGGCGACCCGTTTTCGATAGCGCTCTACAGCTGAATATATCTCGCCCACACCAGTTTGATACGCGGCGCCGGAGACTTTGTCGCCGGTCAGCCGGACGTAGCCTTTCTCGTCCAATGTGATGAAGCCAGCGGCCGACAGTTCTGAAATTCGCCGGCGAACGGTTTCGCGCGGAAGGCCGGTGCGATCGGCGACCATAAGGCGACTGATCGATCCACGGACGTCATCAGGCACGCGTCCTTCCGTCATGTGCTTTGCAGCAAGTTCGGGATCAAGAATCCAGGGGCGCATGGTCTCGTGGCCCACCACGGTAAGAATCCAGATCGCCTCAAGATCGAGCTGATAGTGCGTGGTCAGTGTATGGAAGATGTCGAGGATGAGTTCGGTCGCCGCAAAAGCAGCTGGGCGTGTGAAGGCGGGAACGTCAGACATCGTTCGCGATCGTATTGCGCGGCGTGGTTAGAAAATGTGTTCGATACTGCAGAAAATGCGTTGCCGCCACCGCGGGGCTTAGGGGCCAACGATGGCTTGCGGTGGCGGCACTGCACCTATCGCCTTCGCCGTGCGGGTGTTGCGGGCGGAAGGTAGCGGCAGAACGCTACTGCCTAAGTGCGCACGCGTGGAAGGCTGACCTCACGCGATGCTACCCAAATTGGGCGCCGCACAAATTTGCGTAAACTACAGCGCAATGTGCGTGCGCGTAGACGATGCCAGCACACTTGTTTGCGCCTGTTGCGGTTTAGCCGAAATGTCCATTACGTTATTTATGCATCGTCGTTTTGGTTTTCACCTTCTTCGCTTTCAAGACGTGGTGACATTCGCCGAGCTTGCAGAACTGGGAAGGATGCATTCTGCGATCCCAGTGTTTGCGGCAGCCGATGCGATCCACATCATCGATCCAGATGCGGATTTGTCGCGACTGCAATTCAGCGAACTGGACATGTTGCGCGCGCACTACGCGCAGCTGCAGCGTGCGCTCGATCTCTATCTGGTGCGAAGAGCCGCTTGGATCTGCAGCACAGCGGCGACGTGCGGGCTGGTCGAATATTGGCTCGACGGGCGCCATTCGCGCGATGGACAGAAAACCGAAGTGTTGATGGCTGCGGACGTCGCGGATGTGTTTCCGTTGTTTTCACGCGATGAGATTGAGGCCGTGCAGCTGTCGCGAGAATTTACGCAACTCACGCGGATAGGCGGTTTGGTCACGTCTGGGCGGGTGGCTTGGTGAAGTGGATGGGCACCATGTTGCAGGATGCGCGACGCGGCAACGTCGCGGACGGTGAGCTGGATGTGGGCGATGCCGTTTGGGGAGATCATGGGCGACCCATGACTTCTTGAACCGCGGTCAGATACTTCGGCGTACCAATCGCGATCTGCGACCACGCCGCTGAATCTGGGTCATCCTTCCAAAGAGCAACAATCTGTCGGTCGAATGTGAAACCGTTTGGTTCAGGCTCGCGTGTGCGGTTGCCTTCGTGCTTGTCAAACAGATCAAAAACGCCGGTGGCATCGGTCGTGAAGAGATCAACGCCGTCAAAGAGAACGCGAAATCTTGAGGGCGTTGCGTTGATGCCAATGAACCAAGCCCGATCTTCGTTGTCGTATTCGACCTGAATTGACGCCTCCGGCGTAAAGTAGTCGGCGGTTTCGGTGACGTGCTTCAGCTCCAGTCCGAGCTGTGCAGCGGTATCGCGAATGCGCGAGCGAGCGGCTCCCAGCTTGAGTGGGCCGATTGAGTCTAAGGGGCTCAATGTCCAGTTCATTGAAGCCGACGTTAACACTCCCCGCGTTGCGAACAAAGGCGAAACACGTCAGCCTCGCGCGATGTCGCGAATCAACAGCGCAGCTTTTGACGATCTGAACGCGGAGCAGCGGGCGGCGGTGGAGCATGGGCTCGAGCCGTTGCTGGTGATTGCGGGCGCGGGGTCGGGGAAGACGAAGACGTTGTCGTGCCGCGTTGCGCATTTGGTTGCGCAGGGCGCCGATCCGTCGCGGATTTTGTTGCTGACGTTTTCGCGGCGTGCGGCGAGCGAGATGATTGCGCGCGTCGGCAAGGTGATGGCCGGCGATGTGCGCATGCCGTGGGCGGGGACGTTTCACGCGATTGGTGCGCGGCTATTGCGCGAACTGGCGCCGGTGATCGGTATTGATCCTGAGTTCACGATCCATGATCGCAGCGATAGCGCCGATCTGATGGGCATGGTGCGCCAAGAGCTTGGCGTGGCGACGGGCGCGAAAAGGTTTCCGATGAAGGGGACGTGCCTCGCGATCTATTCGCGCGTCGTGAATGCGGATGAGTCGATCGATGACGCAGTGGTGGCGCAGTTTCCGTGGTGCCGTGAGTGGAACGCGGAGCTGAAGACGCTGTTCGGTGCGTACGTAGAAGCCAAGCAGAAGCAGAACGTGCTGGATTATGACGATCTGCTTTGGCTGTGGGCTGAGGCGATGAATGAGCCGGCGTTGGCGCGGGAGGTCGGCGCGCGGTTCGATCACGTGCTGGTCGATGAATATCAGGACACCAACAAGCTCCAGGCGCGCATTCTGTTGGCGATGAAGCCGGATGGACGTGGGCTTACTGTGGTCGGCGATGACGCGCAGTCGATCTATTCGTTCCGCGCGGCGGATGTACGCAACATTTTGGAGTTTCCGAAGGCGTTCACGCCGGAAGCGCGCCTGGTGACGTTAGAGCAGAATTATCGCTCGACGTCGCCGATCCTTGAAGCGTCGAACGCGGTGATCGATCTGGCGAAAGAGCGCTTCACTAAGAATTTGCGCACGACGCGCAGCGGTGGCGTTGCGCCGAAGCTGGTGAGCGTGCGCGATGAGGCGGCGCAGGCGAGTTACATTGCAGAGAGTGTGCTGGAGGCGCGCGAGCGTGGGCTGACTTTGATGCAACAGGCGATCCTTTTCCGCGCGGCGGATTTTTCGGCGCCGGTAGAGTTGGAGCTGGCGAAGCGCGACATTCCGTTCGTGAAGTTCGGCGGACTGAAGTTTCTCGAAGCGTCGCACGTGAAGGATTTCTTGGCGATCTTGCGCTGGGCGCAAAATGGCGGCGATCGCATTGCGGGCTTTCGTACATTGCAGCTTGTGCCCGGCGTCGGTCCGGCGAAGGCGTCGCGGATGTTGGACGCGGCGGATGAAACCGGCGCGTATGGCGTGGTGCGCAACACGGCGCCGCCGGCGGGTGCGAGTGAAGCGTGGGAGGCGCTCAAGCAGATGCTTGGCGATCTGCAGGGCGCGACGTGGCCGGGCGATCTTGATCTTGCGGCGCAATGGTATCGCCCGATGATGAACGAGCGCTACGACGATGCCCGCGTGCGTGCGGGCGATATCGATCAGATGCAGCGCATTGGCGCGACGTTTGGCTCACGCACGTCGTTCCTGACCGAGCTGACGCTCGATCCGCCGAACTCCACCAGCGATGAGAGCGGCAAGTCGTCGAAGGATGATGATTATCTGATCTTGTCGACGATCCACTCGGCCAAGGGACAGGAGTGGAAGAATGTGTTCGTGCTGAATGTTGTCGATGGCTGCATGCCTTCGGATTTGGGCGCGGGCTCGACGGCGGAATTGGAGGAGGAGCGGCGCCTGCTCTATGTGGCGATGACGCGCGCGAAGGATGAGCTGCATCTCATCACGCCGCAGCGTTTCTATCACACGCAGCAAAGCAAGGGCGGCGATAAGCACGTGTACGCGATCCGCTCGCGCTTCATTCCAGAATACGTAGCGTCGAAATTTCAGCAGACGGCTTGGGCGCCGGAAGCAGCGCCGGGCGCGGCAGCGGTAAGTGGGCCATTGCCGAGGATTGATCTCGCTGCGAAGGCGCGTTCGCGCTTCTCTTAGGCTTTCTTCGGCGGCAGCGGGAAGTAGGCGCTGGTGCGCTTTTTGTAAGCTTCGTAGTCCGGGCGCGTGCGTTGCAGGTGCGGCTCGGTTGTGGGGCCGCCGCTGACGCGGGTGAGCAGGAACGTGAGTAGGATGGGGCCGGCGATGCTCCAGAGACCCATCCCGGCGTCGAGCGCGATCAGCCACATGCCCCACCACGCAACCATGTCGCCGAAATAATTTGGGTGACGTGAGTAGCGCCAGACGCCTTGGTCCATGACCTTGCCCTTGTTGGTTTCGAGCGACTTGAAGTGCGCGAGCTGGGCGTCGGCGATGGCTTCAAAGATGAGACCAGCGAGCGAGAGCCAAAGGCCGATATAGGCGAGCGTGCTGAAGTCTGTGGTGCTTGGGATCGGTCCAAGCTGCGCGGGCAGCGCGACGATGAATTGAAGAACCAGTTGCGGCGCGAACACCCAAAGCAGCGAGAAGAGCGCGAAGTTGAGGCCGTGCTTTTCCTTGGCGCGCTTGGCCAACTTTTCGTAGCGGCGATCCGCGCCATGATTGGCCCAGCGCCAGAAGAGATAAACGCCGAGGCGTAAGCCCCAAGCGGTGGCGAGGAAAAGAAGCGCAACCGCATGCGGGCCTGGGTCGTTGAGTTGAACGAAGGTCGACCACGCTAGGACGACAACGCCGAGCGCCCACCATGAGTCGATGTAGCTCGGATCCTTCAGCGGAATGCTGATGAGCCAAAGCGCCGTGAAGCAAATCCCGGTGACGATAAGGTTGGTGAGGAGGATCGGCAGCGCTTCGGTCATGCGCGACGTTTAGTGCGTGTGTGTCCGATTGCGCAAGCGTGAGGGCTTACGCGATGCTCTTCAAAGCGCCGCCCACGGTGTCAGCGATCTGATCGATCTGGCTCTTCTCGATGATAAGCGGTGGGGAGAAAGCGAGGATGTCACCGGTGACACGGATGAGGACGCCTGCGTCAAAGCATTTCTTGAATGCCTCAAGGGCGCGCTGCGTTGGCGCGCCTGGCCGAGGGTCGAGTTCGATGCCGCCGATGAGGCCGAGATTGCGGATGTCGATGACGTGCGGCGCGTCGCACAGCGAATGCATCGCGTCTTCCCAATAGGGCGCGAGGTCTGCGGCACGTTCGAAGAGTTGTTCGTCTTTGAACGTGTCGAGCGTCGCGATGCCGGCTGCGCAGGCAAGCGGGTGGCCGCTAGTGGTGTAGCCGTGGAAAAGCTCAATCGGCGTGTCGGAATTGGCGAGGATGGTGTCGTAGATTTCGCGCGAGGCGGCGACAGCGCCCATCGGCACGGCGGCGTTGGTGATGGCTTTGGCCATGGTGAGGAGATCAGGCTTCACGTCGAAGAAGTCTGCGGCGAAGGCGCTTCCTAAGCGGCCGAAGCCGGTGATGACTTCGTCAAAGATGAGCAGGATGTCGTGCTTGGTGCAGAGGTCGCGCAGGCGCTTGAGATAGCCCTTCGGCGGCATGATCACGCCGGTTGAACCCGCTACGGGTTCGACGATCACGGCGGCGATGGTGCTGGCGTCGTGCAGTTGCACGAGGCGTTCGAGCGCGTCCGCGAATTCGGCGCCATGTGGTGGCTCGCCGCGTGAGAAGGCGTTGCGGGCAATATCGAGCGTGTGCGGCAGGTGATCGACACCGGCGACCATGGGGCCATACGTCATGCGATTGCGGACAATGCCGCCGACGCTGATGCCGCCGAAATTTGTGCCGTGATAGCCGCGCTCGCGGCCGATGAGGCGATACTTGCCGGGCTTGCCGCGCGCCTTTTGGTACGCGAGCGCGATCTTCAGCGCGGTGTCGGCGGATTCGCTGCCGCTGTTAGTGAAGAAAATGCGGTCGAGATTTGTCGGTAGGATTTCGCCGAGGCGGTTGGCGAATTCAAACGCGGCTGGGTGACCGAGATTGAAGTTGGTGGCGTAGTCGAGTTCAGCGGCGGCGCGTTGGATGGCTTCGACGATGCGCGGGCGCCCGTGGCCGGCGGCGCAACACCAGAGACCAGCAGTGCCATCGAGGATCGCGCGGCCATCGGGCGCATAATAGTGCATGCCTTCGGCGCGCACGACCATGCGCGGATCGGCTTTGAATGCGCGGTTCGGCGTGAACGGCATCCAGAAGGAGTCGAACGAGTTCGGGCGCGGTGTGTCGGCGGACATAAGGACATTGTCACGCCGCGTGGCGGTGTGCGCAATACCTTCAGTTGGCCGGCGCGGACTGCACGTCGATTGTCCGCCATTCGCGACGGATAAACATTTCGGCTTGGTCGTTGTAGTGCGGACTTTCGGGGCGATCGCTTGCGCCCCATTGGCTGATGACGCGCGTGGTGAGCGTGCGATCGGGCGCCCAGTCGATGATCATCATGAAGCCGTCGCCGAAATCGCCGTTAAGGCGGCCATCTGGATCTTCGTGCCAGCGGATGGCGCGCAGAACATCCGGAGCGCCTTCGAGCGGAAGATCAACGTTGCCGCGGCGCAGGCGAAGCACGTCGCCGAGCGGTGGATCGATGCGGTCGAAATGGGTTCGTAGATGCGTCGCGGCGGCGCGTGCAGCTTCAACTGGTGTTGGCGGCGTTCTGCCGGCTCGTTGGGCGTTATAGATGGCCTGATAAGTCATGCCGACGAGCGCCGCGGCAGGGCTGTCGTTGGTGGCGCGACGATCCCAGGTGCGTAGCAGGTTTTGGATTGCGGCTAGATCAGCATCGTTGCTTGAGTCGGCTGCAAGGATTTCGTTGATCGCGGCGACCGTGGCGGAACGTTCGCTGGAGATGAGATCGAACTTTGCGGCGAGCAATTGTTCTTCGCTGATCGAACGTAACGGCGAGAGGATTTCGACGGCGCGATAGCCGCGGTTGGTGAGGTACGTTTCAATCGCGGGCGCGGCCTCTGGATATTGTTCGGGACGCATGTCGGCGCTGGGATCGGTGGACGACCATGGCGCGCCGTTGGTGCTGTAGAGCCAACCGCTCGAGGGATTGTCGAGGACAGGCGCGTCGAGGCGATCGTCCATCGCCCAAATGTTGGCGCTGGTGTCGCCGGCGAGGCAGCCGGAATAATCGTAGCCAGCAGGGCGGCGCGGCAGGATCGCGTTGTAGTGATAGGCGATGTGACCGGTGTTGTCGGCGTAGAGGAAGTTAAACGACGGGATGGCGCGCATCGACATGGCCTCGCGCCATTCTTGGTAATTGTGCGCGTGGCCCATGCGATAGAATTGCTCGAGCGGGCGGATTTCGCCGGCGCCGGCATAGCGCACTGCGACCCAGCCATCGGCGGTTTCGAATGCTGGGCCGTGTTCGGTGAAGCGCAGCGTGCGCGGAATCGGGACGGTGACCGGCCCCATCTTCACCCAGAGCCAGATCGTGCGCGTTTCGAAGCGCCGCCATTCGCCATCGAAGAAATATTGGCCTCGATGTTGGTCGTCGGTGGTGAGGCGATAGATGTCGGCGAGATCCGGCAAGTTCACGGTCGCCGCGTAGGCGATATCGCCATTGGTCCCGAGCACAGGGAAAGGCGAGCCGGGAAAGAGGCCGCCATACATGCGCCAGCCAGTGTCGGATGAAACGCCGGCTTCGTACCAAGCGACCGGGCCCGCCCAGGGTTGGTGCGAGTTCACGATAAGGCGCGTGTGACCGTCACTGGACCGGCGTGGGCTTACGGCGAATGCGTTGGAACCGTTGTCGATGTTGTCGGCGCTTGCTTCGTGCACAGCGCAGGGATGACTCTCTTTGTTTGCCACCATGCCAAGCGTGCGCTCGAAGCCCCAGAAGAGCGGGACGGTGAGCGCGGAGCCGGCAACGACGTCGCGCGCGGTGACATTGCGCGCACCCGGGAAAACTTCATCAGGATGCTCAGCGCCATAGGCGTTGAGGCCATCGGCATAGCCCTGCGCGACGGCGCGGAATTCGGGCGAAATGCGCGTCTCGAAGCCCGCGTCGACGGCTTCCTGGATGCCGAGCAGATGCCATAGGAAGTCGGACTTGGCGCCATCCTCGCCCAAATGCGCGCCGAGGCGGCCGCGCGCGGCGAGAACGACAAGCTGGACCGTGGCGAAATTATCCTGCGCGTGCGCATAGCCGATACCGTAGGCAGCTTCTTGGTCGTCGCGGCCATGGACGCTTGGGATGCCGTAGGCGTCGCGGGTTATGGTGGGATTATACTGACGGGCCGGCGCGAGCGGGGCGGGCGTGCAACTTCCGATCGCTATCGCCGCGATCAAGATCGCCAATCTGCGCATGTCCGTCCCCCAGCTTATGAGATTTGGTAGCGCAGAGCGGCGCGGGACGGAAGAAAGCGTTTTCAACTCCAGCGGCGCCCCTCTAAAGAGGGCGACGCGCTCGACTGCGAGGACTTTGATGACGACTTACGGCGACACGACCCTGCTTACCGGAAGTTCGGGTAAGCAATATCAGTTCAACATCCATCCTCGCAGCACGACCTTCTTGGATAAGCCTGGCGTTTACGTGATGGCGCGTGAGAAGGCGGGTGTCGCGAACACATACGAGTTTTGCTTCGTCGGTGAGACCGCCGATCTCTCCAAGCGGCCCTTGAGCCCAGACAAGCAGCCGTGTTTCACCCGGTTCGGGGTCACGCTCATCTTTCTGATTGAAGAATTCGACCCGAACAAGCGCGCGCAGGTGGTTCGCGACCTGGTGCAAGCTTACGTTCCGAGCTGCAACACGCTTTAAGCGCGTCTGCTTTTGCGCTAACCAGCGGGCATGACGCTTCAACAAAATCTCGCCCGCGCGGGCAGTAAAAAATTTCCCACTCAAGCGCTGATTGACGGCAAGTTGGTCGCGGCCAAGAGCGGCAAGACATTCGACAATGTCGGGCCGCGCGACGGGAAGATCGTCTCGAAAGTCGCCGCCGGTGATGCCGAAGACATCGATGTTGCCGTGAAGGCGGCGCGCGTAGCGTTCGAAGATGGACGTTGGCGCAACAAGCATCCGCGCGAAAAGAAGAAGATCATGTTCAAGCTCGCAGAGCTTATGGAGCGTGATCTAGAGGATCTGGCGTTTCTCGAAACGCTGGATATGGGCAAGCCCATTCGCGACACGCTGAGCGTCGACATTCCGACGGCGATCAATTCGATCCGTTGGTACGCGGAAGCACTGGATAAAGTTTATGGCGAGGTGGCGACGACGCCGTCTGATCGCTTGAGCTTCATTGTCCGCGAGCCGTTGGGCGTGGTTGGCGCGATCGTGCCGTGGAATTTCCCGCTGCATATGGCGTGCTGGAAAGTGGCGCCGGCCTTGGCGACCGGAAACTCGATCGTGCTCAAGCCGGCCGAGCAATCTCCGTCGACAGCGCTGAAGCTTGGTGAGTTGGCGCTTGAGGCTGGAATCCCGCCGGGGGTGTTGAACGTCGTGCCGGGATACGGCGACACCGCGGGGCAGGCGCTGGCGCGGCACATGGATGTCGATCTCATCGCGTTCACCGGTTCTGGCGAAGTCGGCCGTAAGTTGATGGTCTATGCGGCCGAGAGCAATCTGAAGCGCGTGGCGTTGGAGTTGGGCGGCAAGAGTCCACAGATCGTGTTCGCAGACGCGGAAGATCTCGACGCGGCGGCGGATGCGGCGGCGTGGGGGATTTTCTTCAATCAGGGCGAGATTTGTAACGCCGCTTCGCGGCTGCTCGTCGAAGCGTCGATCAAGGACGAGTTCTTGGATCGCGTGCTGAAACGGTCAAAGCAGTATGCGCCGGGCGATCCGCTCGATCCGGAAAGCGTGGCTGGCGCGCTCGTCAGCGAAAGCCAGATGAAGCGCGTGCTCGGTTATATCGAGACGGCGCGGAAAGAAGGCGCGACTTTAGCGCTGGGCGGCTCGCGCGTGCGCGAGGAGAGCGGCGGGTTCTATGTTGAGCCGACGGTGTTTCACCGGTTGGACAACACGCACACCTTGGCGCGCGAGGAGGTGTTCGGGCCGGTGCTCGGCGTGCTGGGTTTCACGGATGAAGACCACGCCGTGAAGGTCGCGAACGATACGGTGTATGGGCTCGCTTCCGGTTTGTGGACCGCGAGTATCTCGCGCGCGCATCGCGTGGCGCGGAAGCTGCGGACCGGCTTGGTCTGGATCAACGGCTGGGATGCCTGCGACATCACCGTGCCGTTCGGCGGCGCGAAGCAATCCGGCTTCGGGCGCGATCGCTCTCTGCATGCGCTTGAGAAGTACACCGAGCTCAAGGGCATCTCGATCACGTATAAGCCGTGAAGGAAGCGCCGGATGGCATTAGTTGGCAGTTGCTTGTGTGGGGCGGTGAGATACGAGGCCGATCAACTCGCGTCGCCGATAGGGCATTGCCATTGCCGAACTTGTCGAAAGGCAAACTCGAGCGCTTACACGAGCACGGCACGCGTTGCCCGGAGTGCGTTTCGATTCACGGCAGGCGAAGACAAGCTGAATGCGTTTGAATCCACGCCCGGCAAGCTGCGACGCTTCTGCTCTGTGTGTGGGAGTGAG
>JBEBHI010000104.1:0-12546 GCA_040080935.1 Terricaulis sp. | reverse complement strand
CTCGCCATCGACGTCGGCAACACCAATACCAAGTTCGCCATCTGGGACGGCCAATCCTGGCGCGCGCAGTGGCGCGCTTCGACCGACACCACACGCACCGCCGATGAGTACGCGCCGTGGCTCCACAACATCATGGCGCTCAACAAGCTGTCGTTCTCAGACATCAGCGCCTGCATCATCTCCACCGTCGTCCCGCAAGCGCTCTTCAATTTGCGCAATCTCTCGCGTCGCTACATCGGCGCCGAGCCAATGGTCATTGGCGAAGATGGGCTGAAGCTCGGTATTGAAGTGCGCATCGACAAGCCCAACGAAGCTGGCGCCGATCGGCTCGTGAACGCTGTCGGCGCGTTCGTGGAATATGGCGGTCCAGCGATCGTCATCGATAGCGGTACCGCCACAACGTTCGATATCGTCGCTGCCGATGGCGCGTTCGAAGGCGGCATCATCCTGCCGGGGATCAACCTTTCGCTCCAGGCGTTGCACGAGCACGCGGCGCGGCTGCCGCGCGTGGAAATCCGCGATCCAGGCCGCGTCATCGGCAAGGACACAGTGACGGCCATGCAATCGGGCATCTATTGGGGCTCTATCGAGATGATCGAGGGCCTATGCCGCCGCATCCGCGAAGAGTACGCCAAGCCAATGAAAACCATCGCCACTGGCGGCGTCGCCTCGCTCTTCGAAGGCGCGTTCCCCACCATTGATCACTTTGACCAAGATCTAACGTCGCGCGGCCTGCTCGAAATCTTCCGCAGGAATGGCGGCAAGCTTTGAAAAAGCCTGCACCAGCCGACGAACTCGTTTTTTTGCCGCTCGGCGGCTCGGGCGAGATCGGCATGAATCTGAACGCTTACGGCTACGGCCCGCCGGACGCGCGTAAGTGGATCATCGTCGACATCGGCGTCACATTTGGACGTGAGGACACGACGCCTGGCGTCGATCTCATTCTGCCCGATCCGGCCTATCTGGAAGAGCACAAGGACGACATCATCGCGATCGTGCTGACGCACGCTCACGAAGATCACATTGGCGCGCTGGGCTGGCTGTGGCCGCGGTTCCCGGTTCCTGTTTACGCAACGCCGTTTACTGCTGCGCTCGTTCGCGAAAAACTGCGTGAGCGTGGTTTGCTCGAAAAAGTATCGCTCACCGAAATTCCGCTCAAAGGCCAACTCACACTCGGGCCGTTCGAGATCGATTTCGTCACGTTGACGCATTCAATCCCTGAACCGAACGGCCTCGCAATCCGCACTCCGCTTGGGCTCATTTGGCACACGGGCGATTGGAAGATCGATCCTGATCCGCTGATTGGTGAGACGACCGACGAAGCCAAGCTTCGCGCGATGGCAGATGAGGGCATCCTCGCGATGGTCTGCGACAGCACGAATGTGTTTGTCGAAGGCACGACTGGCTCAGAAGCCGAGGTGCGCGTGAAGCTCACCGAGGTGATCAAGAATTGCACCGGCAAGGTCGCAGTGACCGCGTTCGCGTCGAACGTCGCGCGCGTAGAAACGGCGCTGAAGGCGGCGCGGGCAGCGGGGCGTACGCCGTGTTTGGTCGGCCGTTCAATGCATCGGATCTACGCAGCCGCGCAAAGCGTTGGCCTCTTGCAGGATGTGCCACAGGTGATCGACGAAGATGAAGCGCGCGATCTGGCCGACGAGAAGGTCCTGTACCTTTGCACCGGCAGCCAAGGCGAGCAGCGCGCTGCTCTGTCACGCATTGCGCGTGGCGAGCATCGCAACGTTGTGCTGCGCCACGGCGACACCGTGATTTTTTCATCTCGCGTCATTCCGGGGAACGAGACAGCGATCCATCAGCTGTACGATCAATTTTTAGAGCGCGGCGTCGAACTCATCACCGCTGACACCGAACACCTCATCCACGTTTCCGGGCACCCGGCGCGCGATGAACTCGCGCAGATGTATGCGTGGGCGCGTCCGAAAATTGCCGTGCCTGTCCACGGCGAAATCCGGCACATCCGCGAGCACGTGAAGCTGGCTCAGTCACTGCAGATCCCTGAAACGGTTGCGCCCAAGAATGGCGACCTGATCCGCCTCGCGCCGGGTCCGGCCGAGGTGATCGACGAAGTGCCGTCCGGGCGCCTCTACGTCGACGGCAATGTCATTGTCGACACCGAGGACGACGCGATCCGGGATCGCAAGCGCCTGGCGGCCGAAGGCGCCGTCAACGTCGCGTTCGCACTCACCGCTAAGAACGCCATCGCTGCTGGCCCGACCGTCTCTGTGCGTGGCCTTACTATGCCCGACGAAGAGGATTTCGAGCTTGCTCTCGAAGAACTCGAGGACACAGCCAAAGCGGCCTTCACCAAGCTCAACCACGGCGAACGCGACGACGATGACGCGATAGAGGCCAGTGTTGTCCGTGCGGTACGCAAAGCCGCAGAACGTCTTTGGAAGAAGAGACCGCTTGTCGACGTTTCCGTTCTTCGTCTCTAGGTTGTCGCGGCGGGAGACGGGAGTAGGGCCATGATTGGCAGGTTGAATCACGTGGGCGTCGCTGTGCCTTCCATTGAGGCGGCGAAGAAAACCTATCGCGATCTCTACGGCGTGCCTGAAAGCGCGATCACAGAAACGCGTGAGCTGCCGGCGCAGGGCGTGAAGTTCGCCTTCGTCAACATCGCCAACAGCCAGATCGAACTTATCGAGCCGCTTGGCGAAAATAGCCCGATCGCGCGGTTCATTGAAAAGAACCCACGTGGCGGTCAGCATCACATCTGCTTTGAGGTCGAGAACATTTACGCCGCGCGAGACGAGATGGTCGTGCGGGGCGCCAAGGTGTTGAACGAGCCGCGCATCGGTGCGCATGGAACGCCGATCATCTTCATTGACCCAAAGAACTCTGACGGCGTGCTGATCGAACTCATGGAAACGCCAAAGGCGACGCACGGATGAATATCTTTCTCGGTATCGCGATCTACGTGATTGCTTGGTGGCTTTCGTTTTTCCTGATGCTGCCGATGGGCGCCCAGAGCCATCACGAGGCGGATGAGGCCACTGTGCCCGGCACCGAGCGGGGCGCCCCAAGGGTGCACAACCTCCGCAAAAAGGCGCTCTACGCGGCGGGGATCGCGGCCGTAGTCTGGCTTGGCGTTGCCTGGGGCATTTCGACCGACATTTGGCATATGCGCGGGCCCTAAGGCCGCGTTGCGGGGAGCCCCGGCGCAGTCTATCCAGACGCCCGAAAGGAACTCCCCGAGATGCATGCGCTTAAGGTCACGCGCGCCGAAGATTTTCCCGAATGGTATCAGGCCGTGGTCCGTGAAGCGGATCTCGCGGAGCTGTCGCCGACGCGTGGGTGCATGATCATCAAGCCGTGGGGCTATGGCATCTGGGAGCGGATCCAGGGCGAGTTGGACCGCCGCATCAAAGAGAGCGGTCACGACAACTATTACTTCCCGCTGCTGATCCCCTTGAGCTTCATTGCCAAGGAAGCCGATCACGTCGAGGGCTTCGCCAAGGAAATGGCGGTGGTGACTCACCATCGCCTTAAGAAGATCGACGGCACGTTGAAGCCCGATCCAGAAGCGGAGCTGGCCGAGCCGTTCATCATCCGCCCGACGTCGGAGACCATCATCGGCGACGCGTTCAGCCGCTGGGTGAAGTCTTATCGTGATCTGCCGCTGAAGCTGAACCAGTGGGCCAACGTGATGCGCTGGGAAATGCGCACGCGCATGTTCCTGCGCACTGCGGAATTTCTCTGGCAGGAAGGCCACACCGCGCACGTCGATGAAGCCGACGCGATGGACGAGACGATGCTCGCGCTAGAGATCTATCGTAGCTTCTCGGAAGACTTCTTGGCGTTGCCCGTTGTTGCCGGCGAGAAGCCGGAGAACGAACGCTTCCCCGGCGCCGAGCGCACGTACTCCATTGAAGCTATGATGCAAGACGGCAAAGCGCTGCAAGCCGGCACCTCGCACTATCTCGGCACCCACTTCGCTGAAGCGCAAAATATTCGCTACCAGGACAAGGATGGCGGTCAAACGCTGGCGCACACGACATCGTGGGGCGTGTCCACGCGCATGATCGGCGGCGTGATTATGACCCACGGCGACGACGACGGGTTGCGCACGCCACCCGCTATTGCACCTCGTCAGATCGTCATCGTGCCGATGTTGCGCGGCAAACCGGAAGACGAAGACCTGAAGGCGTATTGCGCCTCGCTTGTCGGCGAACTCAACAAGCTGAGCGCGTTTGGTTTCCCGGTTCGCGCCTATGTCGACACTAAGGACGCAAAGCCCGCAGACAAACGCTGGGATTGGGTCCGTCGCGGCGCGCCGCTCATCTGCGAAATCGGCCCGCGTGACGCGGCCGGGGGCAACGTCACGTTCATCAAGCGCAACGCTTTGCGCGAAGGCGAGAAGATCAATTCGCATACGCTGGCGCGCGCCGATTTCGTTGCGCAGGCGGCTGGGCTCTTGGAGGTTACGCAAAAGGAGCTCTACGACGAAGCTAAGGCGCGCCTCGACGGCAGTATCCGTGGCGATTTCGCGACTTTTGCCGACATAGAAAAGTACTACGGAACCGAGGACAAAGAGGGCGAGTTCAAGGGCTGGGCGCGCGTGCAATGGTCACGGCCGACCGGCGTTGCGTTGGAAGAAGTGGGGATTCGTCTGAAAGCGTTGAAGCTGACCATTCGGAATGCGCCAATGGCGCAACCGTCCTCGTTCGGCGCCTGCATCTTTTCCGGCGCTCCAGCCGTAGAAGAAATTCTGATCGCACGGGCTTATTGATGAGCAATGGACGTAGCGCGCCGTTTGGCCTGTTCGAGCGCATGCTCGCGGGCCGCTATCTCCGCGCCAAGCGCGCGCACGGCGGTGTCGCGCTTATCTCCGTTATCTCGGTTGTCGCGATTACGCTCGCTGTGATGGCGCTGATCATCACCATGTCGGTTATGAACGGATTTCGCGAAACGCTGCTCTCGCGCATCCTTGGTGTGAACGGCCACGTTTATATCGACGTCCACAACATGCCCGATACCGAAATCCAGCGTTTGGCCGCACTCTCGCGTGAAGCCCCAGATGTTTTGCACGTGGCGCCGATCATCAATGCGCAGGCGCTCGCCACGTCCCCCGACGGCATGGCTGCCGGCGTCATCGTTCGCGGCATCGCGCGCGCAGATCTTGAAGCCTTGCCAATCGTAGCGAACAGCATTCGCAGCGGCGGCAGCTTCCAGAATTTCGAAGGCATCGAATCACCAAGCATTCTTGTGGGTGACCGCTTGGCGGCGTCGCTCGGCGCCACTGAGAACATGGCCATCTCAATTCTATCGCCACAGGGTGCGGCCACGCCGTTTGGGCTGACACCACGCCGTAAATCGTTCCTTATCGGCGGCGTGTTTAGCGTCGGCATGGCCGAGTTTGACTCGGCGCTCGTCTATATGCCGATCGAACAGGCGCAGATCATGTTCAGCCGCGGCGACGGGGCCGACGAACTCGAGATTCGCATTCGCGATCCCGATCGCTCGGCGCAGATCATGATGGATCTGCGCTCGCGGTTGGGGCCGGACGTCTACATTTATGACTGGCGCGCCAAGAGCCAGGGGCTTTCAGACGCGCTCGTGGTCGAGCGCAACGTGATGCGCCTGATCTTGATGATCCTCGTCGCCATCGCGGCGCTAAACATTGTCAGCGGCCTCATCATGCTGGTGAAGAACAAGAGCCGGGACATCGCGATTTTGCGCACCATGGGCGCCACCAAAGGCGCGATCATGCGCGTCTTCTTCATGGCGAGCGCTAGCCTCGGTATCTTGGGTTTGAGTTTGGGCCTACTGCTCGGCGTTGGGTTCTGCCTCAATATCGAGGCGATCCAGAACTTCATCCAGGCGGTGACGGGTTTCGATATTTTCCCCGGCACCGTCTATTCGCTTGAAACACTACCTGCGCGCGTCGAATGGACCGAAGTGCTCGGCATCTCCATCTTCACGATCTTGGTTACGTTCTCGGCGACGTTGATGACCTCGTGGTGGGCATCGCGGTTCGATCCAGTTGAGGCGCTGCGCTATGAGTAACGCTCCACACGCCGTGCAATCGATCCTACGTCTTGACAATGTCAGCCGCGTCTACACCTCTGGCGCCAGCGAACTCACTGTGCTCGACGGTGTGAATCTCGATATCGTGCCGGGGGAGATCGTTGGGCTCATCGGCCCCTCTGGCTCCGGCAAGTCGTCACTTTTGCATGCAGCGGGAATGCTTGAACGGCCGAGCGCAGGCGACGTTTGGATCGATGGACAGTCTGGTTGGGATTTGGGCGACGGTGAGCGCACGAACATCCGCCGCAACCGCATCGGCTTCGTCTATCAATTCCACCATCTACTTCCCGAGTTTGACGCCATTCACAACGTCGCGCTCCCGGCACTCATCGCGGGCCGCAAGCGAAAGCAAGCGATGGATGAAGCCGAGCGTCTGCTTGGCATCATGGGTCTCTCGGATCGCATCTATCACCAGCCGGCGCAGCTTTCGGGCGGTGAGCAACAGCGCGTCGCGATCGCGCGCGCGATGATCAACAATCCGATCCTGATCCTGGCCGATGAACCCACCGGCAACTTGGATCCCGATACCTCCACGGTCGTCTTCGGGGCTCTCTCGGACCTCGTCCGCAACGAGGGCGCGGCGGCTTTGATCGCTACTCACAACCTGGAACTGGCGAAATTCATGGATCGGGTGATGGCTTTGGACCACGCAAAGCTCGTCCGCCGCAGCTAACAGGGGTTCGGGCAAGGAGCGCGAGCGCCTATCTTTGGGCCAGAGAATCACATGGCCCCGCCCTTCATCCATCTCCGCGCACGTTCGGCATACTCGCTGCTGCAAAGCGCCATTCAGGTCAAATCGCTGGCGAAGATCGCCGCGAAACACGACATGCCCGCGCTTGGCCTGGCGGACGCCAACAACATGTTCGGCGCGCTGGAGTTCTCCGAAGCGGCCGCAGAACTCGGTATCCAGCCGATTGTTGGCGTCACCCTGGATGTGCGCGGCGAGCATGGCCTCGCGGGCACGCTCGCTCTCATCGCGCAAAACGATGCCGGCTACTCGAACCTCATGAAACTTTCGAGCGCGGCGTTCCTCGACGCTGAGTCACACGACGATCCAAATGTGCCGCTGGCGCGCGTGCTAGAGCACGCCGAAGGTCTGATCGCACTGACAGGCGGCGGCGATGGTGCGCTCGCTTCACTTATCGCGAGCGGCAAGGGCGATGTTGCGATTGAAGCCCTCAAACAACTGACTGGTGCTTTCCCGAACCGGCTCTACGTCGAGCTGCAACGCCACGGCGAACTGATTGAAGTGGAGACTGAAGGGCCGCTTCTTGAAATGGCCTACGACCTTGGCCTTCCGATCGTCGCCACCAACGACATTCGCTTTCAGAAGAAATCAGATCACGGCGCCCACGATGCGCTTATGTGTATCGCGGCCTCATCGTATCTCGGCGAAGACGACCGTCCGCGTGTCACGCACCAGCATTACTTTCGCTCGGCCCAGGAGATGGCTGAGCTCTTCTCGGATCTGCCGGAAGCTATCGACAACACCGTGGAGATCGCACGCCGCACCGCCTTCAAGGTCGAGAAACGCAAGCCAATCCTGCCGCGCTTCGACACTAAGCGTGGCCGGGACGAGGCCGCGGAACTCAAAGCGCAGGCTGAAGCAGGCTTGAAAGAGCGTTTGAAGGCGCTCGGCGATAAGCTTGCTGCGCCCGTTGAGGACTACGAGAAGCGGCTCGCCTTCGAACTGCAAGTCATCACGCAGATGCAGTTCCCGGGATACTTTCTGATCGTCTCGGACTTCATCAAGTGGGCCAAATCGCACGGCATTCCGGTTGGTCCGGGCCGTGGTTCGGGCGCTGGCTCCGTCGTCGCCTGGGCGCTCACGATCACCGATCTTGATCCGTTGCGTTGGGGTTTGCTCTTCGAGCGCTTCCTCAATCCCGAACGCGTTTCGATGCCGGACTTTGATATCGACTTCTGCCAAGAGCGCCGTGGTGAAGTCATAGAGTACGTGAAGAACAAATACGGCGAAGACCGGGTCGCTCACATCATCACGTTCGGCACGTTGCAAGCGCGCGCCGTGTTGCGTGACGTCGGTCGTGTGATGCAATTGCCGTTCGGCCAAGTCGACAAACTCGCAAAGCTTGTCCCTGCAAATCCAGCGAACCCCGTGACGCTCGCGCAGGCGATGGAGATCGAGCCGAAGCTGCAGGAGGCCAAGCGCAACGAAGCTGAGGTGCGCAATCTGATAGACACGGCGCTTCAGCTTGAGGGGCTTTACCGGAACGCTTCAACGCACGCCGCCGGCATTGTGATCGGCGACCGGCCGCTGATCGAACTCGTCCCGCTCTACCGCGATCCGCGCGCCCACCTGCCGGCGACGCAGTTCAATATGAAATGGGTCGAAGCCGCGGGCCTCGTGAAGTTCGACTTTCTCGGCTTGAAGACGCTCACCGTCATTGATCGCGCGGTGAAATTTATCAGAGCGCGCGGGGATAAGATTGACCTCGACACCGGTGATTACGGCGACGAAGACACCTACAGGCTCATGCAATCGGGCCTGACTTTCGGGGTGTTCCAACTCGAAGGCCAAGGCATGCGCGACACGCTGCGCAAGGTGAAGCCGACAAGCCTCGAAGACGTCATCGCGCTCATCTCGCTCTATCGCCCGGGTCCGATGAAGAACATCGACCGCTTCGCCAACGTGAAGCACGGCCGCGAGCAGCCGGACTATCTGCACGAAACGCTGAAGCCGATCCTCGAAGAGACCTATGGCGTTATCGTCTACCAAGAGCAGGTGATGCAAATCGCGCAGGTGCTCTCCGGGTATTCACTCGGCGAAGCCGACTTGCTCCGCCGCGCGATGGGTAAGAAGCAGCCCGCGGAGATGGCCAAACAGAAATCGCGATTCATTGAAGGCGCCAAAGAACGCGGCGTTGGCGAGAATCTCGCGTCGCACATCTTCGATCTCGTTGAAGAGTTCGCCGGTTACGGCTTCAACAAGTCCCACGCCGCAGCGTACGCCGTGGTCGCGTATCAGACCGCATATTTGAAAGCGCACTACCCAGTCGATTTTACCGCGGCCTCGATGAGCCTCGATCTTTCAAACTCGGACAAGCTTGCGAGTTTCGTGCAGGACGCCAAGCGTATCAAAGTCACGATGCTGCCGCCCGACCTCAATCACTCGGAAGCCGACTTCAACGTCGAGAAAACCGAGGAGGGCTTGGGCGTTCGCTATGCCCTTGGCGCCGTGCGGAACGTCGGCCTTTCGGCGATGGAAAGTGTGGTTGCCGAGCGCAAGCGCGGCGGAAAATTCAAGGCACTTTACGATTTTGCCGAGCGTATCGATTCCAAGGCGATCAACAAGCGGCAGCTCGAAAATCTGGCCAAGTCCGGCGCGTTAGATGAAATGGAGCCGGATCGCGCTCGCGCCCTAGCGGCCTGCGAGATCATTGCTGCCTACGCACAGCGGGTTGCAGAAGAGCGCGCGAGTTCGCAAGCAAGTCTCTTTGGATCGGAAGAACCAAGTGCACGCCCGGCCTTTCCGAAGGCGCCAGCTTGGTCGGCGCAAGATCGTCTCGACGCTGAGCGCGAAAGCGTGGGTTTCTATCTTTCCGGTCACCCGCTCTCAGACTTCTTCATCGATGCCGGTGATCGTTACTCAAGCTACGCCGACATTGTCGAAGAGGGTGAGACCGAGCCTCGCGCCTACATGATGGCGGGCGTCGTGCGCCGCGTTCAATATCGGCCTGCCATGTCCGGCGGCACGCTGGCATTCGTCTCGATGTCAGATCCGACGGGTGACTTTGAAGGCATGATCATGCCGGAAAACGTGCAAGCCGCGCGCGACGTAATTGAGGTGGGCAAGGCGTTCGGCTTCCGCGGGCGCGTGCGCTGGCGCGACGGTGATCTCAAACTCGCGGCGGACTCGTTTGAACCGGTCGAAGCTGCCGAAGCTCGCATCGGCGACGATCTGCGCATCGTTCTGAAGGAAGGCGCGCCACTTGATCTGCTAGCGCAAACGCTCGCGGCGCTGCCTAAGGCGCAACCCGGAGAGGCGCGTCCGCTCCATCTCGTGCTTCGTCTCAAGGACGGCCGCGAAATTGAACTCAATACCAAGCGGCTGGCCTCGGGAAGCCCTTCTGCGCGTGCGGCTTTGAAGGCAGCGCGCGGGGTGGAACGGGTGATCTGAGGCGCCAGCTGCGCCTTGTCGAAGAATTCTCCCGAAACGCGCGCAAAGCCTTGTCCGCGTTGCCCGAACCCCCTCAGATGCCGCCCGCTCCAGAGGGGAGGGCACATGCGCCTGAATTTGCGTCCCGCCATTGCGTTGGCTGCGCTGCTGAGCCTTGCGGCTTGCGCGACGACCAGCTCGGACACCACCGAAGATGAAGGTCCGGTTCCGTACGCGTCGACTTACACGCCGCGTCCGTCGACACCGACATTGATCCGCAACGCTACCGTGTTCGACGGCAATGGCGCCGAACTCGCCAACGCTGACGTGCTGATGCGCGATGGCCGCATTGTCGGAATTGGTCAGAACCTAAGCGCCGAAGGCGCAACAGTCATCGATGGCACCGGCAAGTTTGTAACGCCCGGCATCATCGACGCACACTCGCACTTGGGCGTCTATCCCTCACCGTCGATCGACGCGACGTCCGACGGCAACGAACTCACGCAGCCGAACACCGCCGAAGTGTGGGCTGAACATTCTGTCTGGCCGCAAGATCCGGGCTTCCTGCGTGCCGTTGCCGGCGGCATTACCACGCTGCACATCCTGCCTGGCTCCGGCAATTTGTTCGGTGGCCGCGGCGTGACACTGCGCCCCGTGCTGGGCGCCACGACCGTGCAAGAAATGAAATTTCCCGGCGCGCCGCAAAGTCTGAAGATGGCGTGCGGCGAGAACCCCGCGCGCGTCTATGGCTCGCGCAACTCATCGCCAGCGACTGGTATGGGCAACGTTGCCGGCTATCGCCAAGCTTTCGCCAACGCCGCGCGTTACGCCCACCAAGTTGAAGCGGCCGAAAACGGCGACGGCCAACCGCCGGATCGCGATCTTGAAATGGAAACCCTCGCCGGCGTGATCAACGGCGACATCATTCTGCAGTGGCACTGCTACCGCGCCGACGAGATGGCCAACGCCATCCAAGTCGCGCACGAATTCCACTTCCAGATCGCGGCCTTCCACCACGCGGTGGAGTCCTACAAGATCGCCGACCTTTTACGCGAAGAAGGCGTTTGCTCAGCCATGTGGGCCGATTGGTGGGGCTTCAAACTCGAAGCCTATGACGGCATCCGTGAAAATATCGCGTTCGTCGACGCCGCGGGCGCCTGTGCGATAGTCCACTCAGACAGTGAAGTGGGTATTCAGCGACTAAATCAGGAGGCCGCCAAAGCTATGGCTGACGGCAGACGCGCGGGGATCGAAATCACCCGTGCTCAGGCTTGGACGTGGCTCTCGCGCAATCCAGCGCGCGCACTCCACATCCAAGACGAAACCGGCACGCTTGAGCCGGGCCGCCGCGCCGACGTGGTGATCTGGTCAGCTGATCCACTCTCCAGCTACGCCGTTGCTGAACGCGTCTTCATCGATGGCGCCGTGATGTACGAGCGCGGCGCGCAAGGCGATCCGCCTTCGGATTTCGAGCTTGGCCAGACTTATTCGCGGGAGCGCGCCCAATGAGAACGCTAGCTGCTCTGCTTCTCGCTGCCGCGATCGTTACGCCCGCTGCTGCTGAGACCGTGCTCATCAATAATGGCCGTGTCGTCACCAACGGCGCCGCCGGTATCATCGAGAACGGCGATGTCCTGATCGTTGATGGCCGCATCAGCGCCGTCGGCGCCAACATTGTCGCGCCGCGCGGCGCACGCGTTGTTGAAGCCAACGGCGCCTTCGTCACGCCCGGCGCTTTCGCCGCTATGAGTGAGGTGGGCTTGAGCGAAATCTCAGGCTCCGGCGCTCCCAACGATGCAGACATCGAGGGCACCCTCATCTCTGCCGCAGCTGACGCTGGCGACGCGTTCAACCCTGACGTCACCGCCATTCCGGTGACTCGCATTGAAGGTGTCACCCGCGCCGCGATTGCGCCGTCGGCCAACGGCACCATTTTCGATGGGCGCGGCGCACTGGTCTCGATGAGCGGTGATCCGGACAGCGTTTTTCGCGACCGCGCGTTCATGGTGGTCGAGCTCGGAGAATCCGGCGCCAACCGCACCGGCGGTTCACGCGCTGCGCTTTGGCCGGCGTTCGAAGCTGCGCTCCGCGATGCCCGCGAATATCCGGCCCGCTACCGCAGCGGCCAAGGTGGCGCGGTGTTGAACGAAATCGATGCTCAAGCGCTGCAGCCTTACGCGCGTGGTCAGGGCTTCTTCTTGGTCCACATTGAAAGCGCGACCGATATCCGTCGTCTCATTCGCTACAAGCGCGCCAACCCGAGCCTTCGCTTCGTCATTCATGGTGGCGCGGAAGCTTGGCAAGTCGCAGACGAACTGGCGCGTTCGGGCATTCCGGTGATCCTCGATCCGCTGGTGAATCTGCCGTCGAGTTTCGAGCGGCTC
>JBEBHI010000247.1:0-3374 GCA_040080935.1 Terricaulis sp. | reverse complement strand
CTTGATGGCGAAGTTGTCGAGCGCGTTGATCCACACATCGGTTTGCTGCATCGCGGCACTGAGAAGCTGATCGAATACAAAACCTATCTCCAGGCGATCCCGTACTTTGATCGGCTCGACTACGTCGCGCCGATGAACCAGGAGCACGCGTTCTGCCTGGCGATCGAGAAGCTCGCCGGCATCGAAGTGCCGCGCCGGGCGCAGATCATCCGCGTGCTCTATTCCGAAATCGGCCGCATCCTGAACCATCTTCTGAATGTGACGACGCAGGCGATGGACGTCGGCGCGCTGACGCCGCCGCTCTGGGGCTTCGAAGAGCGCGAAAAACTGATGGTGTTCTATGAGCGCGCGTCTGGCTCGCGGATGCACGCCAATTACGTGCGCCCGGGCGGCGTACACCAAGATCTGACGCCGCAACTAATCGATGACATCGGCGAGTGGTGCGAACAATTCCCGCAAAAGGTCCGCGACATCGAGGGCCTGCTCACGGACAACCGCATCTTCAAGCAGCGCAATGTCGATATCGGCGTCGTGACGCGCGAAGACGCGCTGAAGTGGGGCTTCTCCGGCGTGATGGTGCGTGGCTCAGGCATGGCCTGGGACCTGCGCCGCAATCAGCCGTACGAAATCTACAGCGAACTCGATTTCAAAATTCCGCTCGGCAAGAACGGCGATTGCTATGATCGCTATCTCTGCCGCGTCGAGGAAATGTACGAGTCGACGAAGATCATGCAGCAATGCGTGAAGCTGCTGAAGTCGACACCCGGCCCGGTGATGACGGAGAACTCGAAGTACGCGCCGCCGCGGCGCGCCGAGATGAAGCAATCGATGGAAGCGCTCATCCATCACTTCAAGCTCTACACAGAGGGCTTCCACGTCCCGGCTGGCGAAGCCTATGCGTGCGTCGAAGCGCCTAAGGGCGAGTTCGGCGTCTATCTCGTCGCTGACGGCACCAACAAGCCGTATCGCCTGAAGATCCGGGCGCCTGGTTTTCCGCACCTCGCGGCGATGGACTATCTCTGCAAGGGCCACATGCTGGCTGACGTTTCGGCCGTGTTGGGTTCACTCGATATCGTGTTCGGGGAAATCGATCGGTGAACGGGGAGCATGCCCCGCTCATGCTTTGGATCGAGGGCGTCGTCGCCCTCGTGTTTATGCTCGCGTTCCTTGTGCACGCTTTTTTCGCGTTCAAGCCCGAGCACGTTGAACATCACCCTGATCGCGTGCGGATTGGCGCAGCAATCCAGGGACTGACGATTGGTCTGTTTGTCGGCTTCGTGATCGTCCCGCTGCGCATGGGTTACATGGACATCCGTGGCCTGGATCCGGGCATTTCGCCGGCGATGTCGTCGCTGTCGTTCTTGCCCGCTTTGGGTATGCTGATCGTCATTCGTCGCGGCGCGTTGCTGAAAGTGCCGATGCTGTCGCGCTACCTGCGGGCGTATCGACGCGCGACTCTGCTGAAAGCGCGCGATGATGCAAACAACGCGCTCGCTAAGTTGGACGCGATCGAAGAGCGGAAGGCGGCGGCATGAACGTCGTTTCCGCGGAATCGCTGTTGATGCAGATGGGGCTCTGGGTTGCCGCAGCGATCGCGATCGCGGTGGCCAGTTCGTATTTCCTGCGACCGAAAGTGCGTGACCGCTATCCGGGCGGCAAAGGCCGCTATCTGACAGCGCTCACGATCCAGGCCGCGGGCTTCATGATCCCGATTCCGTTTGTGCTGATCTATCTGCTCGGCGCACCGATCTGGCCAATGCTGGATGTATTTCTCGCCGTAATGGCGGGCGTCCTCGTGGTCATCATCCTGCGTTTTCTGCCGGTCACCGGCCCGCTGCTGCGCGATCTTGCGCGAACGCGGCTTGAGCTTGCGCTCGAACGCATGGGAGGGCGGCCATGAGCGCTGTCGATATCGTGCAGCGTCAGTTGGACGCCTACAACGCGCAAGATATTGATGCGTTCTGTGCATGTTTTGCCGCCGACTGCATCCTGAGCGAGTTGAACGGCGCCGTGACGCAGCAAGGCATGAGCGCCATTCGGAAGCGCTACGAGACGCTGTTCACGGCGTACCCGGAAAATCACGCAGCTCTGGTCAACCGCGTCGTCGTCGGAAATGTCGTGATCGACCACGAAGACATCACGCGCTCGCCGTCCGAGCGCATCAACGCCGCAGCCATCTATACAGTGAAAGACGGGCTCATCGCCCGCGTAGATTTCGTGAGAGCACCATGAGCGTCCGCCGCCTTGCCGCAGAGCAGCCTGATAGTTTTGCGTTCTCGAAAGAGACGATGGAGCAAGTGCGTTGGTGGATGGCCAAGTATCCGCCAGAGCGGAAGCAATCGGCGGTGATTCCGGCGCTTTGGCTTGTGCAGAAACAAGAAGGCTGGGTGAGTGAGCCCGCGATCCGCGTGATCGCTGACTTGCTCGAGATGCCGACGATCCGCGTGCTGGAAGTGGCGACATTCTACACGATGTTCCACCTGCAGCCGGTCGGTAAGCACCATCTGCAAGTGTGCGGCACGACGCCTTGTATGCTGCGTGGCTCTGAAGAGCTGAAAGCGGTCTGCAAGCGTCGCATAGGCGCCGCGCACCACGTCACGGACGATGGCCTCTTCTCGTGGGAGGAAATGGAATGCATGGGCGCGTGCGTGAATGCGCCGATCGTCGCCATCCATGATTACTACCACGAAGACCTGACGCCGGAATCTTTCGAGGCGCTGATGGACAAGCTCGCGCGCGGCGAGGCGATCGAGCCGGGTTCGGCGATCAAGCGTCAAACCTCCGCGCCTGAAGGCGAGCAGAAGACGCTGACTGACCCGGCGTTGTTCGATGGCTCACTCGGCAAGCCGGTGAAGATTCCTGGGCTGCCGGAGAAGGTGTGATGGCAGCGCCTCAACGCAATCCTGAAGTTACGTCTGCCGTCGTGAAAGGCTCGATCGCTGAGGGCGTGCTGCTTGCCGTCGGTCTCGCTGTCTATCTGGGTACCGGGCAGATTGCGTGGATCATTGGCGCAATCGTACTTGGCTCTGCGATCCTTCTGTTGCTGATGGCGCAAGCGGGAGCGTTCACACGGCGATGACGAACGAAACGCCCCCGCCGCTTTACCAGCGTCGTGCGTCGCGTTCACCGCTGACGCCGATGAAGCCGCTGAGTGGCAAGGGCGGCAAGGTATTTGTGTTTGCCGTGCTGGCGGCGCTTTGCGGTGTGGGCGCGGTCTATATGGCGCGCGTTCAGCAGATGCCGCTAACAGATATGCGTGTCGTCGCTCCGGCGATCGGCGCGCTTTGGTTTGGATTACGCGTCTTCATAAGCCTGACGCCGAAGGTCTGAGGAATAGAAATGCTCGCGGATAAAGATCGCATCTTCCTGAACCT
>JBEBHI010000103.1:0-12688 GCA_040080935.1 Terricaulis sp. | reverse complement strand
CGCGACCGGCCGGATTGTGCGCGGCGAAGCAGCACTCGCGCTCGAAGCCAGCGCGCGCGGCCCCATCGATCTTGGCGGTGCAGAGATTGACGGCGCTATCGACGCGACCGGACACCTCACAGGCCGCATCTCGCGTCCTGCGCTTTCCATGCGCGGCGCAATGTCGAGTTTTTCGACCGGCGGTGTCGTTGTTGAACAACCGGTGCTCAACTTCACGCTCGCGCCGAGCGGCAATCGCTACGTCGGCCACGCAGACGTCACCGGCACGGCTTCGGGACACGCACTCACCGCCAGCTCCAACGTCACTATTGGCGGCGGTGCGTTGAGCCTTGAGGCGCTGGATGCGCAGTGGGGCGCACTGACTGCGCAGGGCTCCGCGAAATTTGCGAGCCGCGGCGTCTCCGCGCAACTGGACGTCAACGGCGCAGTCGACGGGCTCGTGCCCGGCCTCACCGGTCGCCTTGCGGGCGACCTCACGCTCACACCCGAGACCATCCTCCTCGACGCAAACATCTCAGATGCGCGCGCCGGGGATCTGCGCGTACGCGCTGCAACCCTGCACGCCCAAGGCCCGCTCGAAGCGATTGCCGCCACCTTCGACTTGCGCGGACGTTTGCGGCAAGCGCCGTTGGCGTTTGCGGGAACGGCTTCGATCAACCTGGACGAGCAAGCGGCCAGCGTAGAAGGCCGCGGCACGCTGGCCGACTCTCCGATCTACTCGCGCTCTCCGATCACCATTGATTGGAGCGAGCGGCGCACGCAGGCCGTCGTCAATGTCGCGGTCGGCGATGGCGTCGTGCAGGCGAACTGGGAAGAGCGCGGGCGCGCACTCACCGGATCGGCGCAAATCGAAGATGCGCCCTTGGCGCCCCTTGCCGCGATCTGGGGCGAGCGCGCCACTGGACGCATCGATGGCCGCATCTCGCTTGCAAACAATGGCGGCGGCCTCAGCGGCAACGCCGACGTGACACTCGACGATGCGCGCGTCTCCGGACGCCAACGCAACACGCTGGACATGCACATTGTCGGCAACCTGACGCCAAGCCGATTGACCTCGACGGTCGATGCAACATCCGAAGGCGGCCTGGTCGCGCACTTCGAGGCCGATGCGCCCGTAGAAACCAGCGCCGCGCCGCTGCGCATCGCGCTGGCGCGCGAACGCCGCGGTCGCGCCTCCTGGTCCGTGCACGGCCCAGCTGAAGCGCTATGGGCCGCCGCGCGCCTGCCCGATCAATCGCTCGAAGGCGCGCTCGATGGCGAAGGCACAATCGAGTTCGGCGCCGGCTATCTTTCTGGCGAAGGCCACATGGAGATCGTCGACGGACGCTTTGAGGACAAGCTCACCGGCGTCCGCCTCGTGGATCTCTACGCCCGCGTCGCGCTCGACCAGCGCGGCGTGACCATCGAGAACTTCACCGCTTCGGGCCCGCGCGGCGGACGTATCTCCGCGACGGGCGGAAGCGTCAACGATCGCCAAGGCAGCATTACAGTAGATGTCGACAACATGCGTGTCGCCGATCGGCCCGACGCGCGCGCCGTCGCCAGCGGTGAGCTGACACTTGCCTGGGAAGGCCTGAACTCATCCCTCACTGGCGACCTCAACATCGTCGAAGCGAACATCGACATCGCCGCCAACCCGCAAGCGGGCATCCCAACTCTCGATGTCATCGAAATCAATCGCCCCGGCGAAGAGGACGAGCCGCTTGGAGATGAGCCCGCCCCGAGGCGCAACGGCGCAACGACGCTCAACGTCAATGTGAGAGCCCCCGGCCGTGTCTTCACGCGCGGCCGCGGCGTTGATGCGGAATGGGCGCTCGACATGCGGCTCGGCGGCACTTCGGCGCATCCGCTGGTGTTCGGTACAGCGCGTGCGCAGCGCGGCACGCTCGCATTGTCGGGCCAGCCCTTCGAGATCGAAGACGCCATTATCGAATTTACCGGCGATCCGCTCGACGCACACATCAACCTCACAGCCGTGCGCGACACCGCCGATCTCACGGCCCGCGTTCGTCTGATCGGCACGGCGCGCGATCCGGAGATCACCTTCACCTCCGATCCCGCGCTACCAGAAGACGAAATCCTGCCGCAGATTCTGTTTGGCCGTTCGGTCGAGGATTTGTCGGCGCTTGAAGCCGCACAGCTCGCCGCGAGCTTGGCCGCCCTCTCCGGTCGCGCCTCGCTTGATCTTGTGGATGCGGCACGCGCGGCGGCCGGCCTCGATCGCTTCAATGTGCGCCAGGACGAAAACGGAGGCTTCCTCGTTGCTGGCGGCGTCTATCTGACGCGGGACGTTTATGTCGAAGTCGCGCGAACGGGGTTGGGCCAAGCTCAAACACGCGTGGAATGGACCATCCGCCCGCGCCTCGTGCTCATCACCAGCTTCCTGACCAATGGCGACCAGCGCGTTTCACTGCGTTGGCGGCGCGAAACCGATTGAGGCGCCCGCGCGTCACAGCCATATAGAGCGCGATGAAATTCCTGGATCAGACCAAAATCTACGTGCGCTCCGGCAACGGCGGCGCCGGCGCGGTCTCGTTCCGGCGCGAAAAATTCATTCCGTTCGGCGGCCCAGACGGCGGCGACGGCGGGCGCGGCGGCGATGTTTGGATCGAGGCCGCTGACGGCCTCAACACGCTCATCGATTATCGCTTCCAGCAGCACTTCAAAGGCGCGACCGGCGGCCACGGCATGGGTCAGAACCGCCACGGCGCCAACGGCGAGAGTGCTATTCTGAAAGTGCCGACCGGCACCGAAGTGCTGGACGAAGACAAAGAGACAGTGATCGCCGATCTCAACAAGGCCGGCATGCGCGTGCTTCTCGCGCGCGGCGGCAATGGCGGCTTCGGCAATGCCTACTTCAAATCATCTGTGAATCAGGCGCCTGAGCACGCCAACCCTGGCCTCGAGGGCGAAGAGCGCGTGTTCTGGCTGCGCTTGAAACTGATCGCTGACGCGGGTCTCGTCGGTTTGCCCAACGCAGGCAAGTCCACATTCCTTCGCGCCGTATCGAGCGCGACGCCAAAGGTCGCCGACTATCCGTTCACGACTCTCCATCCGCACCTTGGTGTCGTCACCATCGGCGACAGCGAACGCTTTGTCATGGCGGACTTGCCTGGCCTCATCGAAGGCGCCGCTGAAGGCACCGGCCTCGGCACGCGCTTTCTCGGCCACGTCGAACGCTGCGTTGCGCTTGTGCACCTCATCGACGCGACAGGCGAAAGCGCGACTGACGCCTACCGCACCGTGCGTCACGAGATTGAAGCCTACGGCGCAGGTCTCGCTGAGAAGCCGGAGATCGTCGCGCTTAACAAGATCGATGCGATGACGCCGGCTGAAGCCAATCGCAAGCGCTCGGCATTGTCACGCGCGATTGGCAAGGAAGTACGACTCGTATCCGGCGTCTCGGGCGCCGGCGTGCGCGATCTTCTCAACGAAATCGCGGCGATGCTGCGCGAACGGCGCACGGAAGAAACGCGCGCCGTCGAATCCGAACAGGATTGGACGCCGTGAGCCGGATCGCCAACGCGAACCGTCTCGTCATAAAAATTGGCTCCGCCCTCCTCGTCGACAGCGAAGGCAACCCCGCACGAACTTGGCTCGCAGCGTTTGCAGACGACGTTGCGACGCTGCGCGCCGGCGGCAAGCAAGTTGTCATCGTTTCATCCGGGGCAATCGCACTCGGGCGCCGCGCATTGGGACTTCAACGCTCATCCGTACTTGCGGAGAAGCAAGCAGCTGCCGCCGCGGGCCAAGCGCGCCTAATGGGCGCGTACGAGGAAGCCTTCTCGCGCCACAACATTCCAGTCGCGCAAGCCCTGCTCACGCCGGACGATACCGAACGCCGCCGCCGCTGGCTCAATGCGCGGGCGACGTTAGAGACGTTGCTTCAACTTGGCGCCGTGCCAATCATCAACGAGAACGACACCGTCGCGACTGCCGAAATTCGCTACGGCGACAATGATCGTCTCGCGGCGCGCGCGGCGCAGATGATTTCGGCGGACGTTCTGGTTTTGCTGTCGGACATAGACGGGCTCTACGAACGCGATCCGCGCAAGGACCCGTCAGCGCCTTTCGTGGCTGAAGTTCAGGACATCACGCCCGCCATCGAGGCCATGGCCGGCGATGCTGGCGCACTGGGTTCTGGTGGCATGCGCACGAAAATTGAGGCAGCAAAAATCGCCACGCGCGCCGGTTGCGCTGTCGCGATCACCAAAGGCGCACAACCCAACCCACTACAGCGCTTAGCGTCGGGCGCACGCGCGACTTGGTTTTTGCCGCACGCCTCTCCACGCGCCGCCTACAAGGCTTGGATCGCCGGCAGCCTTGCGCCGCAAGGCGCGCTGATCGTGGACGACGGCGCCGCTGCAGCAGTGCGTGCCGGCAAAAGCCTGCTGGCCGCCGGTGTCGTTGACGTTCAAGGCGCATTCGAGAAGGGCGACTGTATCCGCCTGATGAGCGCCGGAGGCGTCGAAATCGCACGCGGCCTCGCTCGCTACGACGCCGGCGATGCTTCACGCATCAAAGGCATGAAAAGCGCGGCAATCGTCGAAACGCTTGGCTTTGACGCCGGCCCTGCTCTGGTGCACGCCGATGACCTCGCCCAAGTGTGAGCCATGAGCACGCTCGAAGAGGAGATGTTGGAGATCGGCCGTCGCGCCCGCGACGCGGCCGATGCCCTGCGTCTCGCATCGGGCGATGAACGCACCGCGGCGCTCAACGCGATCGCGACCCGCCTGCGCGCGCGCGCCTCTGCAATCGCCGCCGTGAACGAGACCGATGTGGCGGCGGCCGAGCGTAACGGTCTTGATCCCGCGCTGATTGATCGTCTGCGGCTGGATGTTGGTCGCGCCGCCGCTCTCGCCGATGGCGTCGCGACGATTGCCGCACAGCCCGATCCCGTCGACGCTGTGACAGAATACTGGACGCGTCCGAATGGCCTCCGCATTCAACGCGTTCGCACGCCCATCGGCGTTATTGGCATGATCTTCGAAAGTAGGCCAAACGTCGCCGCTGACGCCGGGGCGCTCGCGCTGCGATCTGGAAACGCTGTCATTCTTCGCGGCGGTTCTGACAGCACTGCCACTGTCGCCGCCATCGTCGCTGAGTTGCGAGCTGCGCTTGACGAAGTCGGTTTGCCGCAAGACGCGATCCAAGTTGTGCCCACCCAAGATCGCGCCGCAGTCGGACTGATGCTGACCGGCCTTAACGGCGCGATCGACGTGATCGTGCCGCGCGGCGGCAAAAGCCTTGTGGCGCGCGTGCAAGACGAAGCGCGCGTACCGGTGTTCGCGCACCTGGAAGGCATCTGTCACACCTATGTGCACGCCACCGCCGATCCCGCGAAAGCGGAAGCAATCGTGCTCAACGCTAAGATGCGCCGCGTGTCCGTGTGCGGCGCGACGGAAACACTGCTCATTGACCGCGCGATCGCGCCATCATTCCTCCCTCGAATCGCGCACTCACTGCGTGACGCCGGCTGCATGCTGCGCGGCGATGACCCAGCGCGAGCAATCGTTGAAATGGATCCCGCGAGCGAGGACGATTGGCGCACAGAATATCTGGCGCCCATTCTCTCCGTGCGCGTCGTCGACGGCATCGACGCCGCCATCGCTCACATTGCTCGCTATGGATCGCAACACACCGAATCCATCGTCACTGAAGACGTCGATGCCGCCGCGCGCTTCCTCCGAGAAGTCGACAGCGCCATCGTGCTGCACAACGCGTCCACGCAATTTGCCGACGGCGGTGAGTTCGGCTTCGGCGGCGAGATCGGCATCGCCACAGGGCGCCTCCACGCACGCGGGCCCGTTGGCGCCGAGCAATTGACGACCTTCAAGTACGTCATCCACGGTGACGGCCAGATCAGACCATGAAGCGCGACCTGCCCCTCGCTTATCCCGGCATGAAGATAGGCCTCTTCGGCGGCAGCTTCGATCCCGCGCACGGCGGCCATGCACACGTGGCAGAAACGGCGCTTAAACAGCTCGGCCTTGATCGCGTCTGGTGGCTGGTCTCCCCGCAAAATCCACTCAAGCCAAAATCGAGCCCGCTCGCCGAGCGCGTCTCATCGGCGCATGCGATGGCGCACGGCCGCAAGATGGTTGTCACCGATTTGGAAGCGCAACTCGGCTGCGCGTTTACCTACCAGACCCTGCGCGCCCTCAAGCAACTCTATCCCGGCGTGGAATTCACCCTGATCATGGGCGCCGACAACCTCGCCAACTTCCGCAAATGGCGGAACTGGCGCGAGGTCGCCGACGCCATCCCGGTCGCAATTGTCGCCCGGCCGGGCGCGGGAGCCGCCGAACGGCTCGCGGCGCCGCGCGGCTGGAAATACCTAAACGCCAGACTCCACACGGAATCTTCCACCGCCATCCGTTCCAACAGGCGTGCGGCGTTGGCGAAACCCAAGCGGAAGTGATAGCGTTTAGCTGTCTGGGCCAAAGAAGGATCAAGGACCTGTCGTCTGAAATGAAACGCGCATCGGCCGCCGCAAACGCCGAGGGCACGCCGCGAGCAGCCAATCGGCCCGCTCCTGGCATCGATGTCGACGCGGCCACCAAGGTGGTGCTGACATCGCTTGATGACGACAAGGCCGAGGACATCCTCGCCATCGACATTCGCGGCAAATCTTCTTTCGCGGACATGCTCGTCATCGCTTCAGGGCGTTCGGCGCGGCACGTCGGCGCGCTGGCCGATCACGTCATGCGCAACCTCAAAGAGGCCGGCGTTAAGGACGTGCGCGTTGAAGGCATGCCGCAGGGCGACTGGGTTCTGGTCGATGCGGGCGATGTCGTGATCCACCTCTTCCGCCCGGAAGTTCGCTCCTTCTACAACATCGAAAAAATCTGGGCGGGCGCCACGCCTGACTCGCAGCCAAGCTAAGCCGTGCGCGTGATCGTCGCCGCCGTTGGCCGTCTGCGCGACGGGCCTGAAGCGGCGATGACCGTCGACTATCTGCAGCGTGCAACGCAGGCGGGCAGGCAGATCGGCTTCAAGGGTTTCGATCTCGTCGAAGTCGAAGGCAAGCCATCGGGCGATATGCGCGCTGAAGCTGTCGCGCTCTTCAAAGCAACGCCCGATGATGCGCGCAAAATCCTGCTCGACGAGCGCGGCGCAGAATGGACTTCTCGTCAACTCGCCGAAAAGCTCGCGCGTTGGCGCGATGACGGCGTTGCGTGCACGACGTTCTGGATCGGCGGCGCTGATGGCGCTTCACAAGGCGTTAAGGATAACGCTGACGAAAAGCTCGCTTTTGGCCGACAAACATGGCCTCACAGGCTCGTTCGCGTCATGATTTCCGAGCAAGTTTACCGGGCTGTGACGATACTCTGCTCTACTCCGTATCACCGGGACTGAAGTTCCTGGACGATATGGTGGTGGTGAATTGGCACGAGGCGCAAAACGCGCCCGCGCCCTGATCGCATGCGCGACAGGAGCTTTCGCGCTCCTGCTAGGGACGGCGGACGCCCAGACCCAACGCACGGCTGCACAAGCCGATCGCGATCGACGCGCGGAAACGCAGCGCGCCGAACGGCTGCGCACACAAGCCACTGCCGCTCAACGCGATGTTCGCGCGCTCGACACGCGCCTCGTCGAAGCCAGCCGCCGCCGCCAAGAAACGGAAGCAGCCGCAGCTACGGCCCGCGAGCGCCTCGGCGCAGTTCAACAACAAGTCGCCACCGAGAGCACCGCACGCGCACAGGCCCGCAACGCCTTCGAAGCATCCGTGATCGCCGCCGCGTTCGCCGAGCGGCGGGTTGAGCCACGCTCGGTGCGCGCCAACATCGTCGCCCGCGCACTCGCGCCGGCCTACCAAACCGAGGAACGGCGGCGCAGAGAGGCGCTCGCCGCCGCCCGGCAGGACGAGGCCACGATCACAACAGAGCAAAGCGTCCTGGCCGATGCGCAAGCTTCGATCGCCCAGGAGCGCGGCGAGCTCGTCAGCTTGCTAGCCCAGCGCCGCTCTACCCAAACGCGCCTAGCGCGCGAAGCCACGGCCGCCGAGCGCCGGGTCCGCCAATTGGCGGCCGAAGCCCGTTCCCTCCGGGAACTCGCACAGCGCGTTCAGCGTGCTTCCACGCGGCGCCAACCGGGGACACCAGCGCCCACCGGTCCAAGCGTTGTTCCAGCCGCCTGGGTCGCGCCAACCCAGGGCCAAATCACGCGAAACTACGGCGCGCGCACCGCCGGCGGCCCCGCGGCGCAGGGCGCTACCGTCCGCACGAATTCAGGGGCTCAGGTAGTTTCTCCCGCTGCGGGCGAGGTTGCCTATGCCGGAAGCTTTAGAAGCTACGGAAACGTATTGATCCTCAATCTGGATGGTGGTTACGCTCTCGTTCTGACCGGCATGGACACGATCAATGTCCGCGTCGGTGAGACGGTGCGAGCTGGGCAAACTGTCGGACAAATGACAGCGGCGGCCTCTTCGGCGCCGGAATTGTATGTAGAAGTACGCAGGGGCGATCAGCCGGTCGATCCTGGACGTTGGCTTAGCGCGCGTGGCCTTACTGCGGAGGCCGGCGTACGAGCTGGTTAACCGCGAATCGGGCAGGACGACCCGGGGAGTAAGCGATGCGCGTAGCTTGGATTTTGGCGCCGATTGCTGGTGCGGCCGCTCTGGTCGGCGCGCTTGCCTGGTCCGCTCCTGAAGATCGCGCCAACGGCGACATCTACCGCCAACTCGAATTGTTCGCCGACGTGCTCGCGCGCGTTGAGCAAGACTACGTCACCCCGATCGACGAACAGCAGGCTATGGAAGCAGCCATCCAAGGCATGCTCGCCTCGCTGGATCCGCACTCCTCTTACATGAACGCGGAAGACTACCGCGAGATGCAAAGCCAGACCCGCGGCGAGTACGGCGGCCTGGGCATTGAAGTCACCAGCGAAGAAGGCGTGGTGAAGGTCGTCTCCCCGATCGACGGCACGCCGGCAGCGCGCGCTGGCATCCAAGCCGGCGACTACCTCACCGCAATCAACGGCGAGAGCATTGTCGGCCTGACGCTGAACGAAGCCGTCACCCGCATGCGCGGCGAAGCCGGCACCGACATCACCATCACCATCGCCCGTGAAAACACCGATCCGTTCGACGTTACGCTCCGCCGTGAAACCATCAATGTCCGCGCCGTCACTGCGCGCGTTGAAGGCGGCGATATCGGCGTCATCCGCATCTCGACCTTCAACGAGCGCACCGGCTCGATGCTTCAAGACGCAATTCGCACCGTGAAGCGCGATACGGGCGGCCGTCTGCGCGGCGTCGTCATCGATCTGCGCAACAACCCGGGCGGTCTCCTCGATCAAGCGATTGAAGTTTCCGACGCATTCCTCGATGGCGGCGAAGTGGTCTCCACGCGCGGCCGTCAGCCGGAAGACGTGCAACGCTACAACGCCCGCCGCGGCGACGATCTCGCCGGCGTGCCGGTGGTCGTGCTCATCAACGGCGCTTCGGCCTCTGCCGCTGAAATCGTTGCGGGTGCGCTTCAAGATCGCAATCGCGCGCTGATCGTCGGCACCGACTCGTTCGGCAAGGGCTCAGTCCAAACCGTGATCCCGCTGCAAGGCGGCCGTGACGGTGCGCTCCGCCTCACCACGGCGCGTTACTACACGCCGGCTGGCCGCTCGATCCAAGGCCCGGGCATCGTTCCGGACATGGAAGTCGCGTCGCGCCGCATCGACGCAGCCGAAGTTGCACGCCTGCAGCGTTTGGCGGTGTCGGAAGAAGATCTGCCGAACGCGCTCGACAACGAGTCCGGCGCCCATCGCCGCGCGGCCCACATTCCGGACGACCAACCACCGGAAAACTGGAACGCTGAGGACGATTATCAGCTGCGCCGCGCGATGGAATTCCTGCGCCAAGGCACGGTTGCGGAACAACTCCGCGCCCGCGCCGGCTAGGCCGAATTTACTACTCGTAAATCAATGTGAAGCGTCCAGCCGTCCTAGTGACGGCTGGCGCGAATTCAGCGATTCTGCGCGTAATGATTCGACCGCGCGTAAACCTGCGCGGCTTCGCGCCAAAGCAACCGCCAAAGCCCGCGCGACGCCTGCCAAAACTAACGCACCGCACTGTTGCGTTCGCCTTTGTCGGCGTGCTGGCAGTGGGCGCGCTTGGCGCTGTGCAGGTATTCGGCGACCCAAGCGCCGCCGGCCCGCGCCGCGTGCTCTCGCTGCAACCCTCCACCGCTGAAGCAAACGCACCTCGCGTCTCGTTCTCCGACGCTGCCGAAGAAGGCGCGGAGATGCACACGTTCGGCATCGATGAGCTGCCGCAAACCGGCGAGTACGGCGAGATCGATTCCAACGGCGAACTCCGCGTCTCGGTGGTCGAGTCGCAAGCAGCGCCCAACGCAGGCCGCCCACAATCGCCGCCCCTGCCGCGCGCGCCACTCGCGGGTTTGTTCGAGAACGGACCCAACGGCCCGCTGCCGATCGTCGCCGCCAACGGCCGCACGTCTGCACAAGCTTACGCGCGCCCGTTCACAGCGCAGCAAGGGCGCCCGAAGCTCGCGATCGTGATTGGCGGCCTCGGCTTCAACGCCACCGCCACAACGCAAGCGATCGACGAATTGCCAGCAGAGATCACGCTCTCGTTCGTGCCCTACACGCAGAACCTGCAATCGTGGATCGATCGCGCGCGCGCGCGCGGCCACGAAGTCATGCTCGAACTGCCGATGGAGCCGTTCGACCCGGACGCTGACGATACCGGCCCGCAGACATTGCTGGCTTCTGCAACCGCGCAGCAGAACGTCTCACGCCTTGAGCAATTGCTCTCGCGCGGCAGCGGCTATTTCGGCGTCACGAACTACCAAGGCGCCCGCTTCGCAACATCGTCACAAGCATCAGCGCCGGTCGTGCAAGCGCTCCGCCGTCGCGGCCTTACCTTCATTTCATCCGGCATCGGCCAGCGCACCGCGCTCAGCGTCGAAGCGCAACGCGCGCAGCTGCCGAATACCGCCGCTGACCGCATTATCGACGCGCGACGTGAAGCCGATGCAATCGACGATCAGCTGCTGAACTTGGAAGCTCTCGCGCTGCAGAATCAGAGCGCGATTGGCGCGGGCTTTGCGTATCCTGTGACCATGGAGCAAGTCGGTCGCTGGGCGCGTGATGTTGAATCGCGCGGATATCAATTGGCGCCAGCCTCGGCCGTGCTCAATGCACGCGCCGCGCGCCGATGAACACGGCGCCGATAGATCCCAAGCTCTACCGTCCGAATGTAGGCCTCGCGCTGTTCCACACGAACGGCTTGGTGTTTCTCGGCAAGCGCGTCGCGACCGAAGGCCCCTATCAGTGGCAAATGCCGCAAGGCGGCGTCGATCGCGGTGAGAAAGTCGAAGAAGCCGCCTATCGCGAACTTGAAGAAGAGATTGGCGTAAGGTCAGCGCACGTCGATCTGATCGAAGAGACGCCAGATTGGCTGCATTACGATTTCCCCATCGACGTGCGCACGAAAATGAAGCCGCGCGGACGCTATTTGGGGCAGCGTCAAAAATGGTTCGCGTTTCGGTTCAAGGGACGTGACTCAGATATTAGACTGGATACTCATACCCCGGAGTTTGTAGATTGGCGTTGGGCCGCACTCGATAGCGCGCCCGGTCTGGTCATACCGTTCAAGCGCCCCGTGTACGAAGAAGTGGCGCGCCGGTTTAAGAAACATACCGTGGGGGCTTCAAAGTGATTGTCTGCCTGATGGGCACTGCAGAAGCGTTTGCGCTGTGAAGCGCGCTGAAGTGGTGACGCCGGTCGTGTTTGTGCACGGCGCGTTTTGCGGCGGCTGGGCGTTTGACGGTTTTCGCGAACCTTTCGAAGCTGCTGGCTTTGAAACGCACGCGCCAAATCTTCCCCATCACGAACGCGGCGCCGATCTTGAGCAGCTCGCACAAACCGGCCTCAAAGATTACGCAAAAGCGATCGCGACCTACGCGCGCGGTTTGCGCGCCCCGCCAGTGTTGGTCGGTCACTCGCTAGGTGGCCTCGTCTCTCAACTCGTCGCCACGCACATGCCGATCGCAGGCCTCGTTCTGCTCGCGCCGAGCGCACCGTGGGGCGTACCGCCAACGACGCTCGACGAGCACGGCAACCAATTCGGCTTGGCCCTGCTCGGCGATTACTGGCGCCGCCCGGTTCCGCCAGATTATCGCGTTGCACGCGCGACGACTTTGGATCGCCTGAGCCGTGAAGATGCGCGCCACGCGTTCGCGCGCTTCGTGCCTGAAAGCGGTCGCGTCATTCGCGAGACGGTGCAGTGGTTCATGGATCACTCGATGGCGAGCCAAGCGCCCGTCTATCGCATTAGCGCGCCAGTGCTCGGCCTCGCCGGCGGCAAGGATCGCGTGAACCCATCCAGCACGGTGCGCCGCGTCATCGGCCGCTTCCCCGGCAATCAAGCGCACTTCCACGAATTTCCGGAGATGAGTCACTGGCTCATCGGAGAACCGGAAGCGGCGGACGTCTCAGCGCTCACACTGCAGTGGCTCGACGCCCGCGGCATCGGCCCGAAGCCAGTGAAACCAAAGCGCAAGCAGCTCTCGCTGTTTGGCTGGGGCGAGGCCGCAGGCGCTTAGGCCGCGCCGCGCAGCGTGATCAGCACGATCTCGGGCGGATTGAGAAAGCGCACCGGCGCGATGCTCGTGCCGATGCCGCCCGTTACATACATCTGTTCACCGCGCTCTCGGACCATGCCGCAGCC
>JBEBHI010000102.1:0-12691 GCA_040080935.1 Terricaulis sp. | reverse complement strand
CATCGGCTCGAACGACATTGCGCGCTCATGCGCCTTCTTCGACGCCGCATTCGAACCGCTCGGCTATCAGCGCACCTTCGAAGGCGGCGGCTGGGCCGGGTACGGCCCTGACGGCAAGAAAGAAGGCTTCGAGATCTATCTCGCGACGCCTGAGAACGGCCAATCCGCTTCACTCGGCAACGGCTCGATGCTGGCGTTCAAAGCGCCATCACGCGCAGCGGTCGAAGCGTTCCACGCGGCAGCGCTCGCAAGCGGCGGCAAGGACGAAGGCGCACCAGGTGTGCGCGGCGAAACCGATCCGCCATTCTACGGCGCATATGTTCGCGATCCCGAAGGCAACAAGTTCTGCGCTTACTACAAGGGCTAGACGCTCAGGCGTCTTCGCTCTCAAGCGCGCGACGCGCGGCTGCAGGTCCGTGGGCTGCAAGCTCCGTGGCCTGCTCGACCCATTCTTCGTCACCGATCCGTCCCTGCAAACGCAGATACTGATCGACCCACGCCACGTTCTCTTCGCTCCACGCCGCGATCTGGTCGAAGTGGAAGACGCCTAGCGAATACATCGTCGTCTGCTGCAGCAAGCTGACGCCTTCGATCAAAGTCAGATCGTCAGGCGCGCCATTACGCGCAGCCGGCAAAACCGGCGGCTTTGAACGACGCGCCGCTGTTTGCGCGGCAACGCGAACCGGCTCGGACTCCTGCGCCGCCGCAGCAATAGGCGCCGCAACCGTTTGCGGCGGACGCTGCTCCAAGTGCCGCACCCGCGCCTCAAGATAGCGCGCGCGCCATTTCCAGCGATCAGGATCAGCCTGCGCGACAGGAAGCGGTGCAACCAGCTCCGACTGAGCGCTCGGCGTGCTCTGCAAATGCGCCACGCGCCGCTCAAGATAAAGCAGGCGCCAACGCAGCAACATGTCGACATCGGCATTCGCCGCAAATGGCTCAGCTTCGACAGGCGCCGGCTCGGCTTCCGGCGTCTCCTGCGCCCGGCGCAATTCATCTTCCAAGAACGCCGCCCGCGCCGTCGCTTCACGCGCAACCCATTCTTGCAACGGCGGCGCGTCCGCTTCGGGCGCATCCATCAATGGCGCAGCAGCAGCGACCGGCGCTCGCGCCTCAAGATAGGCGACGCGCTGTTCGAAATAGCGTAGCCGCCATGCTTGCAGCGCAATGGTCTCGTCCTCGACCGGCTCTTCCTTCACCGGCTCGACCTCAACATCGACGGTCCGCGCGCGCTCAATCTCCGCCGCGCGCAACCGCGCCAGTTCAGCCGCATCAAGATCGTTCAACTGCCCGCCGCGCTGGGCCACAGCCAGCTGGCTCGCGAGTTCATCGGTGCGTCCGCGCGCTGTCTCAAGCGCACGTTCCAGTTCAGCGACACGTCCATCACGGATTTCCAGCAAACGCTGCGTTGGGGCTGCATCAAGTTCCGCCTCGCGCTCAACCGGTCCATCGCCCGTGAAGCGGATCAGATCGCGCAGCAAATTGTCACGTTCGCGCTTCGCAGCCGCCTCTTTCGGCGCCGCGCGCTCGGCCGCGAACATCCACCCTGCGAACACCATCGCGAGCATGGTCAGCAGAAGCGGGATCGCCAATTGTCCGATCAGATAGATCATCTCAACTGCTCACATAAAATTCGATGCGCCGGTTCGCGGCTTGCCCGGCAGGCGTCGCGTTGCTCGAACGCGGCCGATCGGGCCCATAGCCGTGCGCCGTCAAACGTGCGCGCGCTACGCCCTGGCCCGCCAGATAAGCCGCAACGGTGTCTGCCCGGCGGCGCGACAAATCCATGTTCGACGTGCGATCGCCTGTATTGTCAGTATGGCCCGCCACCTCGATCGAGAACCGATCGCAGCGCAATGCAACGGAGGCGAGCGCGTTCAGCACGTCGCGGCTGCCAGGCGCCAACGAAGCAGAACCCTCTGCAAAGGTAATGACATTGCGCTCCATCAGCCGATCGAACGCGCGCTCGCACGTCTCGGCATCGCCGCTATTAAGATTGAGCCCCTGCAGTTCAGGATGATCGACATCTAGGCCGTCGATCGTAACCGCCAGTCGCGAGCGAAACGGCGCCGGCGGTTCGGCGAGCGCCTGACGCACCGCGCTAACGCCTGCCTGTCCGCCGTCGCCAATCACGACGATCTGGCCGTCAATGATCCGCGCCTCACCGGTATTGAGTTGGGCCACTGCGCGCACTGCTTCGCGCGCCAGTTCCGAAAACAGCGGCGATGCGGCGCCGCCAGCGACATGCATGTCGTCAATCGCCTCGACATCCCGAAAGGCTTGCGATGCAGTGGTCATCAGGTCGACCCGCGCATTCTCGCTCGGCACAGCGCCGCTCAGCACCACGCGCGTCGCTTCGCGCCGAACGCTCCACGCAAAAGGCCGCTCGATGTTGCCAACATGCAGAGCCGCAGTGTTGACGCTCGTCACGCCGCCCGACCACCGTCCACCGCCGCCCGCAGCTTTCAACGCCGCCTCGCGCGCTGCAGCAATGTCAGCCTCGTCCTCAACTATGCCGCGCAAGATCACGCGTTGGCCGTTCATCTCGACGTCCAACCCCGGAAAGCCCTGCGCCATCAGCGCCGTCGCTACGCGCTCTTTTAGAACGCCGGGCACGCGCCAGAAGGCGCCATTGTGCGGCCCCAGCATGCCCCACAGCACGGCAAGCAGAGCGGCACCTATGCCGGCGAAGAATAGGACGCGCCGTCGGCCGGCCTGATCGCCAAGCGCAATCATGACCCGCGCGCCCGGCGAACCTGCGCCTCGGTCAAAGCCGTGCGCAGCTCCTCAGTCTCCCGCGCGAGCTCAAACCGGCGTTGCGCGCCCGCCATGACGTTCGCGCGCCAGCCGATGCCGAAGCCAATCAACGCCGCGACGGCGAAGAGGATCACCTCTGAGAGGATAAGGCCGATCATTTTTCCCGCATTGCGCGCACGCGTTAACGCCTTAACGCCCTTCTAATACCCGAAGAACTAAGCGAAAACCGGAAAACCCCTCAGAGCGAACATCTGGGACGAACCCCAAACCAGGCTTTATGGCCCAGCACATCACCAGCACCTCCAACCCGCAGATCAAGACGCTGAAGAGCCTGCACCTGAAGAAGGCACGCGCCGAAACCGGCTTGTTCCTCGCGGAAGGCGCGCGACTGGCTGTCGAGGCGGCTGACCTCGGCGTCTGGCCCGAAATCCTGGTGTTCTCACCCGCAGCTTTGCAACGCGACCAAGTGCGTGCGCTGATCGAGCACGCCGAAACGCGCCGGGTGCGCTTGATCGAGACGAGCGAAAGCGTGCTTGGGCAGATCAGTAAGCGCGACAATCCGCAAACGGTGATTGGCGCTTACAAGCAGCGCCTAACACCGCTCGATCAGATCAGCGGCGATACTGTGGTCGCGCTTGAGGGGATTCGCGATCCCGGCAACCTCGGCACGATATTGCGCACCGCGGATTCAACGGGCGCCGGCGGCGTGATCCTGGTTGGCGAGAGCTGCGATCCGTTTTCTGTTGAGGCCGTGCGCGCCAGCATGGGCTCGCTGTTTGCAATGAAGCTCGCGCGCGCCTCGTTCGAAGAGCTACTGCGCTTCAAGAAGGAACGCGGCGCTCAAATGATGGGGCTTTCGCTCAAAGGCGCCGCGTTTGAAGTTGATCACCCCGCGCCCGCGCGCGCGATCATTTTCATGGGCAACGAGCAATCAGGTTTGCCGGCGCACATGGAGGACGCTTGCGACGCCCTGGTGAAGCTGCCGATGCGCGGACGAGCCGACAGTTTGAATCTTGCGATCGCAACGGGCGTGATGCTCTACGATCTTTGGCGGAGACGCGGATATGACGGCGCGCGCGCCTGAGCTTTTAATCGCCGACGATTGGAAGGACTACCGCCTGCTGGATTCCGGCAATGGCGGCAAGCTCGAGCAAGTCGGCCCCTACCGCTTCGTGCGCCCGGAGCCGCAAGCGCTGTGGGCGCCCGCGCGCGCGGCGGCGGAGTGGGATGCAGCTGATGCGATCTTCTCACCGTCGTCACAGGATGATGATGAAGCCGGCCGTTGGCGCTTCAATCGCGAACTGCCGCAGAACTGGATGCTGCAATGGGACGATCTCTCGTTTGTGTCGCGCCCGACGCCATTCCGCCATTTGGCGTTTTTTCCTGAGCACTCAGTGCATTGGCGCTACGCGCGCGAGTATCTGAAGACGCATCGCGGACAGCAGCCGGAAGTGCTGAACTTGTTCGGCTACACCGGGCTTGCCTCGCTTGTCTGCGCCAAATCTGGCGCGAAAGTCACGCACGTCGATGCGTCTAAGAAAGCCATCGGCTTTGCGCGCGACAACCAACAAGCTGCGGGTTTGGGCGAAGCCCCGATCCGCTGGATTTGCGACGATGCGCTGACGTTCGTGAAGCGCGAGATCCGCCGCGGCCGACGCTATGACGGCGTCATTCTCGATCCGCCGAAATTTGGCCGCGGGCCTGATGGTGAGACCTGGAAGCTCGAAAGCGATTTGCCGGAATTGCTCGACGCTTGCCAAACTTTGCTCCGCACCGATCCAAACGATCGCGCGAGCGCGAGGGGCTTCATGATCGCTACGGTTTATGCGGTGCGTCTCTCATATCTCGCGCTCGCGCAGACCGCGCAACAAATGTTCGAAGGCGGCGAATGGCAAGCCGGCGAAATGTGCTTGCCGCACGAAGGCCGCAGCGAACTGTTGCCAACCGCGATCTTCGCGCGCTGGCGTGGCTAGTGAAAGTTGCGCCCCTTCGGCATCACGCCGGCGGCCTTCTTCACATCGAGATTGATGCGGAAGTTGCGGGGGTGGCCTGACTGGCGCGGATCTTCGTGCGTCCCGCGGCGAGGTTCATCGGTTGGGCCGGTGGCGTCTAGCTTTTCTCCACGCGCAGAAAGCTTCGCTAAAAGCGGCGTATAGTCATGCACGCGTTCGGCGATAACATGAATGACGCCACTTTCGCTTTGCACGGGGCCATCGATCGTTATGAGACGACCGCCCAGCACCTCGCGTCGGTATTGCTCAAACAATTTCGGCCACACGACGATGTTCGCGATGCCGGTTTCATCCTCCAGCGTCATGAAGATAACTCCTGACGCCGTGCCCGGCCGTTGACGCACAAGAACAAGACCCGAAACGCGTACGCGTTCGCCATTTTTAATCTGCGTAAGCTGTTCAGCCTTGATCACTCGCCGCGCCGAAAGCTCCTCCCGCAACAACGACACCGGATGCGCCTTCAGCGACAATCCCATCGTCCGATAATCCTCCACGATATGCTCGCCCAGACACATCGACGGCAGATCAAAATCCGGCTCACGCGTGCGATCGACGTTAGCGCACTTGAACAGCGGCAAATCCTCCTGCCCACCAACGCGATTTAAGCCACGCGCCGCCCACAGCGCATCGCGGCGATCGAGGCCAAGGGAACGGAACGCGTCGATGTCGGCGAGACGTTCGATGGTTGAAGGCGGCAAGCCGCTTCGCAGCCAAACATCACGCACGGAATCGTATCCGACGCCGCGATTAGCGACGAGTTGGCTCATCTCCGCTTCCTTTAAGCCTTGCGCCTGTCTGTATCCCAGCCGCAGAGCGTGAGTTGAGTGAATGTCGCCAACCATTTCGATATGACGTTGATGCAGTCGGCTCGCAGCTTCCGGCCCGGCCTCCAGTGAGTTGTCCCAGCCCGAGTGGTTCACATCAATCGGGCTGATCTGGACCCCATGATCCGCTGCATCGCGCACAATCTGCGCCGGCGCGTAGAACCCCATGGGTTGCGCATTGAGCAACGCCGCTGCGAACACATCAGGATAATAACATTTCAGCCAAGAGGATGCATAAACGAGAATAGCAAAGCTGGCGGCGTGACTTTCTGGAAACCCGTACTCGCCAAAGCCTTTAATCTGGGCAAACGAGGCTTCGGCGAAATCCTTCTCGTATCCCTTGCCAATCATGCCGTTGATGAATTTGTCTTTGAGTTTTCCGATGGTGCCCGTTCTTTTGAACGTCGCCATAGCGCGGCGAAGACGATCAGCTTCTGCAGGCGAAAAGCCGGCTGCCACAATTGCGATCTGCATCGCTTGTTCTTGAAAGAGCGGCACGCCTAACGTGCGCTTGAGAACTTTCCAGAGCTCGGGCTTGGGCGCACTCGCCTTCTCTCGCCCTTGCTTACGTCGCAAATACGGATGAACCATGCCGCCCTGAATTGGTCCAGGACGCACGATCGCCACCTCAATAACGAGGTCGTAGAATTTCTCTGGTTTAAGCCGCGGCAGCATCGACATCTGTGCTCGGCTTTCGACCTGGAACACCCCGATCGAATCCGCGCGATGCAGCATCGCGTATACGCGCTTATCTTTATGCGGGGCAAAATAGGAGAGATCGACTCTTTTGCGTTCGCTTCCCTCCACGTCGCGAAACAGGCCTGCGCTCTGCTTCTTCCACTCTGGGTATTTCTCGGACAGCAGATCAAACGCTTTTTTCAAGCAACTCAACATTCCAAGGCCGAGCACATCCACTTTGAGAATTTTCAGCGCTTCAAGATCGTCCTTATTCCACTCAACGACAGTTCTACCATCCATTGCCGCATTCTGAATCGGCACCACGTCATGCAATTTCTCGCGCGTAATGACGAAGCCACCGACATGCTGCGAAAGATGACGTGGGAAACCTTCGAGAGCCTTCGATAGCTCCATGCATTGCATGAGGCGTTTATCGGTAACGTCGAGCCCCAGCTCGATCATATCCTTCTCTTCCAGTCCTTTAGACCACCAATGCAATGTCTTCGCGAGATTGCTAATCTGATCTTCGGAATATCCGAGCGTCTTAGCGACTTCTCGAACGGCGCTGCGCCCGCGATAGCAAATAACAACAGCAGCTAATCCGGCACGGTCTCGCCCATACTTTTGGTAGATATATTGAATGACTTCTTCGCGGCGCTCATGCTCGAAATCGATATCGATATCCGGCGGCTCGCCACGCTCCGGAGAAACGAAGCGTTCAAACAAGAGATTGCCGCCCTTGGGATTAACTTCCGTAACACCGAGCGCAAAGCAAATGCTTGAATTCGCTGCCGAGCCGCGTCCCTGGCACAGAATAGGATCGATCTCGTTGCCGTCTTTATCCTTTCCGGATCGGGCAAAGCGGACAATGTCAGCGACCGTTAGAAAGTACGGCGCGTAATTCAATTCTTTGACGATCTTCAGTTCACGCTTGAGCGTTTTCGTTACGCTAACTGGCACTCCATTAGCATAGCGCTTAGCGATGCCCTCCCATACGAGATGCTCTAGCGCGACTTGCGGGTCGGAAAAGCCGTCTGCCGTTTCTTCGGGATACTCGTAGCTAAGGTCATCCATGGAAAAGGAGACACTTTCGAGAAAACGGAGACTTTCTTCAACAGCTTTGGGCACAACCGCAAAAAGCCTCCGCACTTCTTCAGGTCGCTTGAGTTGGCGTTCTGCGTTTTTAGCTAATAGCGTTCCCGCCTCGCTCAACTTCTTCTTTTCGCGAATGCAGGTGACGACATCTAAAAGAGAGCGAGCATCCGCGTGATGCATTAGGGGCTCTGTAGTCGCAAGAAGTCGCGCTCCGGACTGAGCCGCAAGCTGATTTAGATGTTTAATCCGCCGGCGATCTTCGCCATTGAACTGGAATGGCGCAGCGAGCCACGCATCACCCGAAGCCGCCTTGATGGCTTGCAGATAGCGACCGAGATAATATGGCTCTTCCCCGAGATTGAACCTCGGAATCAAAATTGTTTGCAGACCTTCCGCGTGCTCGAGGTAATCTGCAAAGTCCAACCAACATTGCCCCTTTGGCGCGCGCCTATTCCCTACAGTGAGCAAGCGTGTGAGGTTAGAAAAAGCAGTGCGATCTTTCGGATAGACGACGAGATCTGGCGATCCGTCACGAAACACTACGCGCGAGCCGACAATCATACGGATGTCACCCTCGCCTTCTTCTCGCAGCGTTTTTGCTTGCATGTGTGCGCGCACAACACCGGCAAGCGTATTGCGATCCGCAATACCGATGCCAGCTAAACCGTTCGCCGCAGCTTGTTTCACCATCTGCTCGGGGTGCGAACCGGAATGCAGAAATGAAAAGTTGGTCGTGACGCAGAGTTCGGCGAAGCCTGTCATGCAAACAGACCGTGCACATACCATCGAGGCGAGACTTTATTCTCTCCATAAATTCCTTCGCGGTAGAGCCAATACCTGCGCCCTTGATTGTCTTCGACGCGATAATAGTCGCGAGCAATCTCTCCGCGCAGCCAGCTTCCGGCAATCCGCTCTGGTCCCTCTGCTCGCACAATTTCACGCATCACGCGGCGCCAGCGAAAGCGGACCGGCGGACCATCAGGCACACCCGCCACCACTTCAATCGCCTGCCCCGGAGAAAACAAACGAACTGGACGCCTTTGCACCGCGTCGGATGGAGGCTTTACAGACTTATCCTTCCCGCCTCTTCCAAGCGCAGATAGCCAACCAACGGCACGCTCCGGCGCGTGCTCATCGTGCAGTTGAGAACGAACGACGCGCTTTGAACCTAAACGCGTGCTTAGAATGTCCACGACGGCGTCAATCGTTTCAGCGCTCGCTACGCTGGCCTCTATAGAGGCTAATGTTCGCGTTCGATGATCAAACTCAGCCAAGCGCACAACATCGAGCCGCGCGGCCTCGAACCCAAATTCTCCATCCAAATTTTCGCCAACGATATTTAGTTTCTCACAAAAGAGCCGCATGAGAGGCTTCACTTCGCGAAGCGGTTTGCTGACGTTGACGCCTACTACGCGGTCGCGACCATCAACTCCAAACAGCACCAGTTCTATGCGCAGCACGCCAGCGCCGATTGCATCCAACTTCTCAATCGCATCCCCGCAGAGATCCCCCGCGACTTGCAGGATCGCGTCAGCTGAAAAAATGGGCTCTAAAAACCGTCTTAGCGCAAAGATCGGCGGCGCAGGACGACGTGGCGTCAGCGCTTCTTGAGCAAGCCCGAGAGCTTGATCAAGCCGAAGCATTGCTCGCACACCCGCCCTTGCAGTGAATGAAGACCGCGGCGCTTGCTGGATATGACCGATCGTTTTCAGACCAAGCCGCTGCAACAGCGCTGCAGCATCTGGATCAAGACGCAGCGCTTCTACCGGCAACCCACCCAGCTGCGTTTTCCAATCGTCAGCCCCAGCGAGCGAGAGCTTCAGACTTTCATGCAGCGTCGGCTGAGGTCGCGTTTGCCGCGCATATCGCGCGAACGCCCATGCCGCCCCTGGCGTCGGCGCGATCGCCGCGCGTACACCAAAGCCTTGTGCATTCAATCGGGCTGCAATTTCCGCGCGCAAACTTTCTTCGCCGCCGAAGAGATGAGCACAGCCTGTTATGTCGAGAAAAAGCCCTTCAGGCGGATCGACGACCACAATTGGTGTAAATCGCTCGCACCACGCGGCAATATTGTCGAGCGCGCGGGCATCTTCTTCCGGCTCCGCCTCAACAGCTTCTAATTTGGGTTGAATTGCACGAGCATCGGCTAGTGACATGGCGAGACGCAAGCCTAGTGCGCTTGCACGAGCATCAATGCCTACAATCTCAAGCCCGTTTGATTGTTTCGAATACACCGCGAGCGGATACTGATCTGTCCCAGCCTGTCCCGAGCGGATCAGACGATCCGTCCGTATCCTCGGCAGATAAATCGCGAGCCATCTCGCGTTCGGCGAAGCTGCGCTCATGAGCGTTCCAATCTACGATGAAGTGCGCGCCAGACGGTCCGCCGCGGCTGCGCGTGAGTTCTGCACGAAATGCCGGCAGGCCAAGTTCATCCGGCTCCGCATCGCTTTCTGCCGGCGCTACACGCCAACGTGTCCACGCTGCGCTCGGGCCGTTCTCTGGCATCAGCAGCAAGCAGCGTGATGAGTAGCGCTCGGCGAACAGAAGCAATCTGCGGCTTGCTTTGAGATCGAGCGGTTTGCCTTGGGCGCCCAAAGCGCAGATCACGATCGCGCCTGTCGCCGCCAAAGCTTGCTCTGCCGCCCAGAGTGCGTCTTCGCGCTTTCGCGCCCGCGCCACGATCAGGCGATCAAGCGGCAAACCATATTGCGCGAGGCCGACGGGATAAGGCGCGCCCTCCTCGGCGAAGGCTGCGTCTTCGCCAGCCCAAAAGATGCCAGCTGGCCCAACCCAATGCGCCGCCAAAGCCAATGTGAAACCCAAAGCCGCGGCCTCAAACCCAGGCCCCACAGGGCCGATCTCATGCAGCGGCTGACCAGCCATAGTGGCGAGCTTGCCCGCGAACCCAGCATCTTGGGTGGGGGCCTGTAAGAGGCCAAAGGAGACTGGACGAAGACTCATGTTCTCTATATGTTCTACCCCTTCGAGTCCCCCGCGGCAAGGCGGTTGCGGAACGAAATGGAGGCAGATCGCAGATGTTCGCCTACGCGCTGTTTGATACCGCCATCGGCCGCTGCGCCCTCGCTTGGGGACCGCGTGGGATCATCGGCGCGCAATTGCCGGAGCGCAGTCCGGAAGCGACGCGCATCCGCCTCATGCGTCTTTGCCCCAACGCCGAGGAGCTTGAGCCGCCAAAGCAAATCGCGCGCGCAATTGAAGACATCAGCGCGTTGCTTCGTGGCGAGAAGAAATCACTCCGTGCGGTACAACTCGACATGAGCCGCGTGCCGGCGTTCAACGCACGCGTTTATGAAACCACGCGCGCTATCGCGCCTGGCGCCACGCGCACCTATGGCGAGATCGCGCGCGCTATTGGTCAGCCGGACGGCGCCAGAGCGGTTGGCCAAGCGCTCGGACGCAATCCATTCGCGATCGTCGTCCCGTGCCACCGCGTTGTTGGCGCCGACGACAAGCTCGTCGGCTTCAGCGCCAATGGCGGCATCAAGACTAAGCTCAAGATGCTGAAGATCGAAGGCTGGCGCGAGAATGAGCCAAGCTTGTTCGAGGAATTGGCCTAGCGACGGCCGCCAAGACCCTTCCGCAAGAAAATGCCTCAACGACAATTCTCCGGCGCAACGGGTTTGAGTTTGCCGGCGAGACAACAGATGACACATCGGCTTAGCCTGGGCGTGGGTGCGCCCACCTGCCTAGCGCTATTGCTCAAACGGCTCCGCCACAGTCGCCGCCAACGCGCGCAACGCTACGAGCGTTGCCGCGTCGCCCTGCATGCTTTCGGCTGCATTGGCCGCGACAAGCACGCCATTGCCGGTTTCAGGAAAGAGACACACCAGCGCGTACCAATTGCCGTCAGATCCCGAATGCGTCAGTGCGGGACCGCGCAGATGCATTGGATGTGGCGCTGCGCCCCAACCAAGCGCCCATCCAGCGCCATCGACAGACGCGCCTTGAGCGGTGTGCAAGAAGCGATAGGAATTCGCCGTCAGCACGCGGCCCTGCCCGTGTTCGCCTTTCATCTGGTCGATGCAAAATTTCGCCCAGTCGCGCATCGAAAAGCGCATTGCGCCGGCCGGCGCAAACATACGCGGATTTGCATCTTGCGGGCGATCGGCAATACGACCGTCAACGTGCCCCATCGGCTCGCCCGGACCGCCGAACTGGTCAAAGCTGGCGGAGGCCATGTCGAGCGGTGTGAAGACTTCCGAGACGATCAGTGACTCAAATGAACGATTCATTGCGCGTTCAGCGCATGCGGCCGCGACCAACAATCCGGTGTTCGAGTATGAAGGCGCCGCGCGCGCTGGACCGATCGGCGCCTCACTGAGGCATCGCGTGATGTAGCGCAGGCGCTGCTCGGTCGGCGACGATTGATCCTCGTAAAACGTCGCGAAGAAATCCATGTCCGATGTGTTTTCCGGCAGACCCCCGTGATGCGAGAGCAGATCTGGCAACGTCACATCACGATAGGCTGGCTGCATGTTGGTAGAGAGGTCCGGCAGCATTTCGGAAAGCGGCCGCTCCCACGACAATGCGCCCGCCTCGACCAACTTGGCGATCAGCGTCGCCGTCATCGCCTTACCGTCGGAACCGATGTGCCAGCGATCATTCGGCGCAATCATTGTGGGCGAACCTAGCGCGCGGACGCCGGCAAAATACTCTGTTTCCAACCGGAAATCGCGGATCACGACAGCGGCCATGCCTGGCACGGCTTTGCCTGCCATCGCGTCTTGCAGGACCGAGCCCGCTTCTGCTTCCAGTGGCCTGCTCGGATCAGCGGCGGTCGTGGTGCAACTCGCTAGCGCAAAAGTGCTCGCACCCGCCATCAAAGAGAAATCGCGTCTCGTAAACATAGGTTCTCTCCTAACGCGCGCCGCGCATCGTGCCGATGCCGGTTGCGATCAACCACAGTGTCAGGCCGACGAAGCCGCCGATTGTCGCCATAGCAAAGGCTTCGCCAGATTGGCCGAGCGCCAACGCCAAGCCTTCATTCGTGCCAACCACGATTGCGCCCGCGGTAACAAATCCCAGCAGCGCGCTAATGCGCTTGCGCTCGCGCCACTGCATCGCGCTCAGCAGCAGCGCGAACAAAGCCAACAACAACTGCCCCAAGTGCTCACCAATCGCGACGCCGCCATATTGGTTGATCAGGTCGAACGTGTGTTCTGCGGCGCGCTTGGATTCTTCGACGGCGTTCGCATCAGCGTGCACACGCGCCAACCCTGGCACGACAAACACCCAACGGAACAAGCCGATCGCTTGCGCAAAAGCTGAGAGAGCGCCCGCGACCGCGGCGCCAATCGCGAG
>JBEBHI010000246.1:0-3446 GCA_040080935.1 Terricaulis sp. | reverse complement strand
GCAAATCGCTGAGCGTGGCATCGATGCGCTGGACCAGATGCGGGCTGAGCGAGAGTTTCGGACTCTCATTCGCGCCGTCTCGCCTCGCAAGATCGATGAGGCGCCGCAGGTTCTGATCGAGGGAGCGGCGGTCGCGGTACTGCTTCAACCGAGTTTGCAAGCTTCGACGGCCTGCGCACGTCCTGGCGCGCCGGTTGTTCGCCTGACAGTGGAGCGCGGCGCGTTGGTTTGCAGCAGCGATGGCCGTCGACGCGTTTTGCTGCGCTGGCAGGCGGATCGTGCTGGCGCGCTTTCCTACAGCGCGGACGGCGTGGCCTGGCGCGCCAATTGGAGCGATGCGGCGGCGCCTTACGTGCGTTTCGAGCTTCGCCGTGGCGCACGTGTTGAGACGAGCTGGGCCGAGCACGGTATGGGCGCCGCGCCATGAGAAACAGCGAACGCGGATACGCCTTGCTGCTGGCGATTGCTGTGGTCGCGGCGTTAGCGCTTGCCGTTCTCGCGTCTGCGCGCGCCTTGAGCGACGTCAACACCTCGGCCGCGCGTTTGCAGGAAAGCCGCAACGAACTGGTTTCCGCTGAGAGCCTGATGTCGCGCGTCGCCTTCGCGTTTTTGACAGAAGAGCCGGAGGCGCGAACGTTGGCGATCGGCGTGAACGAGCGTTGGAACGGAGACACGTTGCGGTTCGACGGTACTTGGTACGCGCTTGCCGGTGCGCGCGGCGCTTATCTTTCCGTTCAGGACGAGGCGGGTCTCTTCAATCTCAACAGCGCTGACGAGCAAGGTTTATCAGCTCTTCTTGCAATGGCTGGCGCCAACAATGGCGCGACGTTGGCCGCGAGCTTGATGGACTACACGGATGGCGACGACCTCACGCGCGATCGTGGCGCAGAAGCGCCGGATTACAGCCGCGCCGGGTTGCCGCCGCCGGCGGATCGCGCGCTCTCTTCGCGTTGGCAGGCTATGGAAGTGCTGGGCTGGCGCGATCGGCGGATTGAACGCGGGCGTGTTTGGGAATGGGTCGCGGCGGGGCCTAGCGATACGGGTCTGAACATCAACACCGCGCCGGCGCCGGTGCTGGAAGCGGTCTTAGGCGATCGCCGCCGCGCGAAGACCATCATTGCGCAGCGCGATGCGTCCCCACTCACTGATACGGCTCAAGTTGCAGCGCTGACTGGCGGCACGGCTCGCGCGAATGGCGTAATCTTTGTGGTGGCGCCCGCGCGGGGATTTCGCGTCCAAGCCGTTTTCGGTTCGCGCGGGCGCCTTCATGGGATTGAAAGGAGGCTGGTGCTTGGGGGCGCTGAGTCCGCGCAGCCCTTCGAGTGGGTGGAAGAACGCGAAGTCAGATTGGCTCCGTTTCGGAATGGCGACGCATTCAACTCTCTCTCGCTCGACGCGCCTGCTTCTTGAAAGCGGTGCGCTTGAAGCTGATGCGGTGTCGCGTCGCGTCGGCGCGCGCGACCTGGTATTGAGCCGCGCGCTCTGCCGTTTCCGCCATTATCGCGCGCCACAAAACCTAACCAGTTCGCAACTCGCGAAGGCGGCGCGCGTGTTCGCCGAAGCGCACGCGCCCTTTGCAAACACCGGGATGCTGATCCTGCGGTCGCTGAACGGCGCGGGCATTTGGTACTGGGATCGCGCCAAGCTCGCGGTGCATGAGCCGGTGGGCCAAGTGTCGCCCGAAAGTGTATGGCGCGAGGCCGGTGCAGGCTGGCGCGTCGTGACCTGCGTCGAAGGGTTTGAAGCGCAGTATTGGCAAGAGCAGCGATTGCTCGCGTCAACCTGGCGTCGCCAAGCATTCACAGCGGCGCAATGGAACGCTTTCGCGCTAAGTGTCGAGGGGCCGACAGAGGCGCCGCCCGTTGAACCACCCGCGCCGGTGGCCTTGGCGCTGATCGACGGAACGTGGCGCGGCAAGATCATTAAAGAGCCGTTGGGTTGGCGCGACGCCGAGAAGGTGGGGGTTACGGTCGCCATCTGCGGCGCTGCGGTGGCCGCTTTATTTGCCGGTCAGGCCCTGCACTCAGATCAGATTGCTAATCGCGAACAGGCGCGCGCGGAGACGATCGAGCAGACCTTTCGCGAGGATCGGGACATCGCACGGGCGCTTGAACAGCGCCGCCTGGTCAATGCCTACGCCGCGGTGACGCGCCATCCGCAAGTGCTGATTGCCGCCACTGAGGCGCATGAGGTGCTGTCGCGGTTCGGTCTGCGCGCCAGCACGTGGCGCGCAAACGAAGAGGGTCTCAGCGTTATTGTCGATGCATCGATCTCGGATGCGCCAGTTCGCGACGTCGTTGCTGCCATCGAGGAAGCGCCGCACTTGTGCAACGCGGTGCCGGAGATTGCCGGGCTGGGGCGCTTTGAGATCCGCGCCGACATCAACGACTGCCCGGCGGGCGGCGCATGATCGCCGACGCGCTCCGAGATTTCACGGCAAAGCTCAACGCGACGACGCCGCGAGAGCGGGCGGGTATTGCCGCGCTCGCGGCCATCGCTGCCGTTACTGGCGCTGTCTATGCGATGGATTGGGCCGGTACGAGCGCGGACGCCGCTGCGGCGGCCACCCAGCGTGCGGGGGAAAGCGAGGCTGCCCTTTCGGCCTTCGGGAACGAAGCGTACCGCCAACGACTGGCGTCGGCGGCGGGCGACGCATGGCGCTGGTCGCAGGCAAACGACGCGTTTGCGGGCGAGACCGTGCTCGCAGAGCTAGACTCTATGTGCCAGCAAGCCGGCTTCAACGATGCTCGCGTGGCCTTGGTCGAGCAACCCGCCGCGCAAGGTCAGGTCGGCGCCATTGAGGTTTCGATCAACGCCGAATTCCAGTGGGCCGGTCTTCTGGCGTTTCTCGAAGCGCTAGAGAGCTCCGAACTGAACTACGCTGTTCGCTCGATCGATGTCGCCGAAGACGACGGCGTTCAGCGCGTTGCGCTCGCTGTTTCAGTTCCGGCGATAAGCGCGGAGGCAACGCCGTGAGGGCGCAACTCCTACTTCTGGCCGCTGGCATTATTGGCGGCCTTGGCGTGGGATGGTTGACGGCTCCCACACCGGCAGCAAATGCGCCTCCTGCATTGGGCGCAGTGACGCTCGTTCACGCACGCGCCGAAGCAAACGATGCGCGCCAGCGGCTTGATAGACTTGGCCTTGCGCCACCGCCGGTCGTCGATGCTACGCCGCCACCGCCAGATATTGCAATTCTCTTCCGACGCGATCTCACGGCGATTGAGGATCGCGCGGCGGGACGTGTCGTGTGGATCGTGGACTATGCGCAGACACACCAGCGTCGCGCGCTTTGCGTTGGCGATGTTTACCAAAACGGTTGGCGTGTTTCGCGCATCAACGCGCAATCGGTCGAGCTGCGCCGACGCCGAGAGGTGCGTTCCATCGATGCATTCGCGTTGCCGGTGATTGAGCCATAAGCGCCGCGTCGCTCATGCTAGAGCGGA
>JBEBHI010000007.1:0-43375 GCA_040080935.1 Terricaulis sp. | reverse complement strand
GCCGTACTTGCAGGCGTTGTCGATCAAGTTGGCGGCCATCTCGAGCAGGTCTTCGCGCTCGCCGCGGAAGGTCACGTCGCCTTCGGCCTCGATGGAAATATCCATCGCTTTGGTGCTGTCGTAACGCTGCTCCATCATGAAGACGAGATCTTCAAGGTTCTTCAGCACCGGTGTGCGATACGCGATCGTAGCGCCCGAACTCGCCTCAGCACGCGCGGCAACGCGGGCGCGGCGCAACTGGCGCTCAACGAAGCCTTCCATCTCTTCGATGGATTGCTTCAGCACCGCGTCTTCACCGCCACCTGCAGCGGCGTTCTTCAGCACAGCAATCGGCGTCTTTAGCGCATGCGCCAGATTGCCGACGTGACGGCGCGCGCGTTCTACGACTTCACGGTTGTGATCGACGAGCGCGTTCAATTCATCGGTGACGGGCTGAATTTCCGCTGGATACTCGCCGTCGAGCCGATCGGCATCGCCGCGGCGCACGGCAGCGATGTCTCGCTGCAACTCGTGCAATGGCTCAAGGCCGATACGGATTTGCAACGCCGCCACCGCCGCCACCATCAGCGCGCAAAAAATCACAAAAACCGCAAACGCCCAGCCAACAAGGTTGGCGGCGGGCGCAATTATCGCCTCAGGCGCAACGCCGACGATGAATGCGTAGCGTCCCTGCACCTCAGGGATCGTCTCTACGCGCGCGATGATCCGCAAATCACCGCCGTCAGGGCCTTCAATCGTGAAATAGCGTGCGCCGTCGCCTGAGCGCAGTTCGCGGATTTCTTGTTGCACCTTTGCAGGCAGCTGAATTTCCGCATCGACCAGCGACGGCGAGATCGTTTGCGAGCGCAACGGCGCATTGTCGCGGATCGGCGCGATCTGAAAATAGCGCCCGCTCAGAGGCTGCAGATAGCGCGGATCGTAGGGGAGATCTTGCAGGACAAGTTCTTGGGACAGCCCGGGTCCCGACTTGCCAATCAAATCGTTGGCGACGCTTTCGATCTCAGGATCGATGGTGAGCCGGATAATTTGCGCATTGAACTGCGCCTGCGCCACCAGCCCCATGAGTACGAGACCAAACACGCTGACGATCGCGACCGTCAGCAAACGCGCCGCCATTGAGCGGCGGATTAGCGCCCGAAATTTCTGAAGAATGCCGGTCGGCGCAGTGGTCACTGCGCTTCCGTGGCGGGATCGATCAATCTGTAGCCGAGGCCCTTTTCGGTAATGATGCGGGCCGTGCCAATCTTGCGGCGCAGAATGCCGATGAAGACTTCGATCGTGTTTGAATCACGCTCGTGGTCTTGGCTGTAGATTTTCTCAGTCAGCTCGGTGCGCGACACGATGCGGCCCGCGTGATGCATCAGATAGTCAAGCACCTTGTACTGATAAGCGGTCAGCTTGATCGGCGCGCCTTCGACCGTGACTTGGCCGGTGGCCGAGTTCAGGCGCAGATCGCCAACTTCCAGGACCGATGACTGGTGATCGGTCTGACGTCTGACATTGGCGCGAACGCGCGCCAGCAGCTCCGCCATGTGGAAGGGCTTGGTCACATAGTCGTTGGCGCCGAGATCGAGGCCTTCAACCTTCTCACTCCAGCGATCTCGCGCCGAGAGGATAAGCACAGGCATCGTCTTTTCGTCCTTGCGCCAGGACTTCAGCACACTGAGGCCATCGACCTTGGGCAAGCCAAGATCGAGGATCACCAGATCGTAGGGTTCGGTTTCGCCGAGGAACTGGCCTTCTTCGCCGTCGGCAGCGCTGTCGACCGTGTAGCCGGCGTCGGTAAGCGCGGAGCTCAACTGCTCCCGCAGGTTCTTATCGTCCTCAACCACCAACACGCGCATTTGTAGTTCCGTCCCTAGCGGCTGGCGCTCACGCGGATGTCGCGTATCTGCCCGTCGGGCATGCGCCAACGCACGACATAGACGGGGCTGCCGCCCTGCTCAAGGCGATGCGAGACGTAGTCGCCACCATATTGAGCGCGGAGTTCGTCAACGACCTCGCGCAAGGGGCGAAGGTCCTGCTGCCCACCGCGTCCGTATTGAACGGGGATGGTCCAGCCTTGCTGTGCGGATTGATCATGCGAGCGCTGCTGAGCGCTCACCGGCGCGACGAACGCGCTGGCCGCGAGGATCGCGGAGAGGAGTGCAGTCTTTGCCCACATGACGGTTCTGGAATACGCAAGTCGCTCTGAATGGGCGCTGAATGTAGCCGTCGCTACCCCTTAACCATTCGGCCGAGGCGGGGTGTAGTCCCGTTTCGGCCATTTCTTCACGAACTTACGCAAATCCTCGTCCACGAGGTCCGGAAGCATAACGAGCAGGCGGACGAACTGATCGCCTTGGCCAGCCACGCCTTTTCCCTTCAAACGCAGAACTTTTCCGGTGTTGGAACCGGCGGGAATTGTGAGCGTGACGTCGCCGCCGGGCGTTGGCGCCTGAATGCGCGCGCCTTCTACGGCCTCGGTCAGCGAGATGCTCAAATCCATGTGAACATCTTGGCCTTCGCGGCGGAAGAAGGCGTGCGGCCGGACGCGAAGCTCAACCAGAGCATCACCGGCCGGACCGCCCTGCACGCCCGCGCCGCCCTGGTTCTTCAGCCGCAGCACTTGCCCAGTCTCGACGCCGGCCGGAATCGCAACGTCCAACGTGCGGCCTTCCGCGAGCGAAATGCGCCGCTTTGCGCCAACGATGGAGTCGAGGAAATCGATGTCGAGCGTGAAGCGGATATCGCGGCCCCGCATGCGCGAATAAGTGCGCGCACCGCCGAAGCCCGGTCCGAAAAGATCAGAGAAGATGTCGCCGAGATCGAATGGGTCCGCGCCCGCGCCGCCAGCGCCGCTGCCACCTGTACCGGCGTTCGGTCCCGGACCGGCGCCAGCGCCGGCATAAGTTCGCGCGCCTTGCCTTGGGCCACCGCGCGCATTGAACGCCATGCGTTCATTGCCATCAGCGTCGATCTCACCGCGATCGAAACGCTGCTTGGTGACGGGATCGGAGAGAAGATTGAATGCGGCAGTCGCGCGCTTGAAGCGGTCTTCAGCGGCTTTGTCGCCGGGGCGAACGTCTGGGTGCAGCTCTTTGGCGAGCGCCCGATAAGCGCGCCGGATGTCGTCCGCGCTAGAGCCGCGGCTGACGCCGAGGGAGGCGTATGGATCCCAGCTCAAGGTTGGCGCGCTCCGGCTTCGGTCGCCCCTCCGAAATCGGAATCAGGCGAGTCCGGCCATTCTGGCCTGCCGGACTATAATGTTATGGTTAACTCGATGTTCAAGCCTGTGGCGCCGCTTTCACCCACTTGCGCGACACGGATGTGCAACGACCCAGGTAAAGAGCCGAAATCCGCCGTTTGTGCGGCTGCTGAGTACGCAAAGCTGGGGACATCGGTAGCTTCGGTGCGGATCGGATCGCCGCCGTCGAGGATTTCCAGGACGTAGCGCTCGGCCGAAAAACCCACCGGCGGCTCGCCCGCCCCCCAGGAATCGCCCCCGATCCGGGCGCAGCGGACCCAGCTGATCGAGACGTCGCCTGCCCCATCACGGACCGCGCGCAGATGCACAGGCGCCCATGGCCGCACCGGGGCGTGCGGAAGAACAAGGCTGGCGGTCTCGGCGCGGTCACTTGTCGCGAGCGCGCCGGCGGGCGGCGCGATGAAAACTATATCCTCGCCCCATTCGTGAGCGCCGACATTCGCCCGCGCTAGACGCTGATCCAGCTTCACGATGCGCGCACCGGCCGGATGCGGAGCCCGCATCGCATGGCTCGACCCTTGGCGCCCACGAAGGAAGTCGCTCAGTTCATAGATGCCTGGTTCAACGAGCTCACACCGCGCAGCTTGGATGATCTCCCACTCACCCTCTGACTCAATCGCAAACGCGTTTGCACCATTCAACACATCGTCGCGCGTGACGCTTGCGAGCGCGCCGCCATAAAGCGCGATGCGAACAACATTGCCTTCATCCCACCGATCGATTGGCCCAGGCCACAGATCCCAAACCAGCTCACCCATGATGGCTGCTGCTTCGATGATCGCGCGTCGCGATTGAGCAGGTCCTGCGAATATGTCGTGCGCACCAACCCAAGGCGATGCGAACACCGCGGCGAGCGGGCGTTCTTCGTCTTCGTCCCCAGCAAGTGGCGGAAGATCGAGAACGGAGAATGCGGGCGTCGGTGCAGCAGGCAAGGGCTGCGGCGCGCTCGGATCGACGCCGCTGAGCATGGGCGCGCCACCGTGGCGAACGCGCCGAAGCTCAAGTTCGCGCGTTTCCGTATCCTCGATACGCGCAATTTCAAAAACATCGCTGCCGCCGGCAATGGTCACGCGATCACCTGGCGCAAGCGCGATTTCGCCTGGACCAACCCCGATGTGCGATGTCTCAGCGGCGACACGACGCTCCGCGAGAAGCCGTTCGGCTAACGCCTCTGCAGCCGAAGTATCCAGCACCAAAGGCGCATCCAATGTGGCGACACCGCCATCGGCGCGATCCAAGCGGCGCGCGCTCACACCCGCAACGAGATAATCTCTCGCAGCATCGATGAACCGCACACGCGCCTCAATTGGCGCATCGACCACGTCACGATGCGCGTAGGCGCGCGCTGTGCTAGAGGCGGAGAAGGACGCAATGTCGATCGCAGTGGGCGCGTGATCATTGTGGAGGAAAGTGAGCACACCTTCACTTTCCGCGATCGTGAAATCGTAAGCTGCCATCAGCGGCTCAAGTGCATCTCGCGCACTTGCGGGCGCGTCGACGATGTACCCACTCACGGCGCCGCGCAGCGCGCTGACACTAACGTCACCCTGCCCCGCTCGCTCACAAATGCTCAACACCACTTCCGCCAGGCCGGACAAACCCGCGCGACCATTCAGCCAATGCCCACGCGCCCACGCGCCGCCGTCGCTCCACACGTCAGTGCGCGCAGGGAACGCTGGAAAGGGTCTCGCATCCCACGCCCACAACATCGCCTCCTCGATCATCGGCGCACCGGTGAGCGACGACACGGGATTTGCCGCGCCCGTCCAGTAGCTCAGATACGCATCAAGCACGCGGCGTGGGATGAGATCGTCGCGCGCGCCGGATGAGAAGTACGGCGCCGCGCTTTCGCTACTCTTGGGATCGAGGAAAACGTTGGGTTGATTGGCCGCCTTGTCGATCGCCGCACAACCAAGCTCCATCAGCCACACAGGCTTGGATTCCGGAATCCATTCCGTTGACGTCAAAGAACGCACGCCCCCCGGCCGATTGTAATGGGCGCGCGACCAAAAGCTTCGGAGGTCCTTGGCGCGATACACCCAGGCTTCGTCATGGGCGATGTCCGCGATTGGCGTCCGCACTTGCGCGCGGCGGTCAGCATCACTGGCGTAGTACCACTCGAAATTCTCGCCGGCTTCGATGCGGCTCCGCAGATAGTCCTCATCGTGAATGTTGCGTGCCAATGCCGCGTCGGCGTGCGTATCGCCATCGCGCCAGTCCGTCAGCGGGGCGTACCAATCGATCCCGACCACATCGATGTTGGCATCAGCCCAAAGCGGATCGAGATGAAAGAACACATCGCCCGAGCCGTCAGCGGGGCGATGGCCCGAATATTCGGACCAATCGGCGGCATAGGTGATGGTCGTCGTCTCACCAAGCATCGCGCGCGCGTCTGCTGCAATATCTTGCAACGCGGCAACGGCCGGGAACGTGCTCGCACTGTCACGCGCGGCGGTCAGAGCGCGCATCTCTGAACCGATGACAAAGACATCAACACCGCCTGCGAGCGCCGCAAGCTTGGCGTTGTGCAGAACGAAGCGGCGGTAGCTCCATTCCGTCGATCCGGAGAAATGCGGCAGACCATCGCCGCCTTCTGAGAAATCCGCGGTCGCCGCGTCGCCAAAAAACGCGTCCACCTGATCGCCCGCAACGCCGGTTTGATCCACACTGCCCGGCACGCCCGCAGCAGGATGCACGGTAACGCGTCCGCGCCAAGGATAAGCGGCCTGCGAAGTCGCCCCATAAGGATCGGGCTGTGCGTTGTCCTCAGGAATATCCATCATCAAAAATGGATAGAGTCCCACGCGATATCCACGGAGCTTCAGCTCCGCGATCGCCTGCAGCACACTGAGGTCGCTAGGCGTCCCGCCAAACGCCGGACCGTCATCATGCGTGCTTACGAGGTGAGCGCTCTCGCGCGTGACGTCGCCCACCTTCCATTGATGCGGCGTGTTGAGCTTTTCCGCGATCTCCACGCCCGGCCTGATCTCGCAGACGCCACAACGCAAATCATTTCCAAACCAGGCAACAACCAGCATCACCGTTTCGCAGTTGGGAAAGTCCACCGCGAGCTGATCCAACGACACCAGCAAATTGGCGCGCTCGCGCTCCGCATGCAGGTTCTCCGCAACCTCGGCGCCTGGGCCATCGCGCCGAAACACAGGCTTGGTCGCGTAAACGAACTCGCCCGCGCCAGGGATGAGGCAGACACCGCGAACGCGCTGCTCGAAGCTTTCGTCATCGCTGCGCGCCGGACGGATGATCTCAAACGAGAGTTGCGGGATCGCGTTGCCGAACGCCGCCAGCGGCAAATCTTCGAACACCACATATGCCAAGCCGCGATACGCCGGCGCGTTCTCGGCCCCGTCGATCGCTTCTATGAGAGAGTCGGGCGCTTGATCTTCGCTGCCGTTATGCAGCCGCCAAGCCACGGTCGACAGATCGAGCGGCGCGCCGTTCGCCCAAACGCGGCCGATGCGGGCGACCTCGCCTTCACACAGCCCGACCGCAAACGAGAGCGTGTAGCGATAGGTGCGTGTCGTAACGCGCGCCCCGCCGCCCTTTCCGCCGGCCCCCGTCTCGCTCGTATCGACGTGCTCCTTGAAGCGCGCGGCCCAGATCACCTGGCCCGCGATACGCACGCTGCCGTAAACGGCGGGGATCGAAGCGCCTTCAGTCGAAGCTTGCAGGTGCAGATCGGTAAGCCGCGGCCCCTCTCGCGTCGTGCTGACGCCAAAGAGGCGGTTGTCGATGGAGGCGCCGAGCATCGAACCAATGGTGCGGCCGACAAGCGAGCCCACTGCGCCCCAAACGCCGGGCAACGAGGCGCCGACAGCGCGGCCCACGGTGGAAAGAACTAGCTCGGCCATGCGGCGATATCCGGAAATGAAAAAGCAGCGATGCAGCGCGCGCGCCACCACGTTGCAAGACGCGAATGCACGACGGCGCGGCCCCAGTAGGCATGGATGATGCGCGCCTCTTCATCGAGGATGGCCACGTGCTTGGCCGGCGATGCCGCGTGCATACGAAACGCCAGCACGTCACCAGGCGTAGCGTCGCTCAGCCCAATCTCGCGCAAGTTTCGACGCGCCGCATCCAACAACGTCTCTGCGCCATGACGCTCAGCCCAATCTGGCGTGTAAGCAGGCGCAAGTTCTGGCTCGGCGCCATAAAGTGCGCGCCACACGCCACGCACCAGCCCGAGGCAATCGCAGCCCGCGCCTTTGGCGGATGCTTGATGTTGATAGGGTGTGCCGATCCACTCGCGCGCCTCCACGAGCACAGCACTGCGCGCAATCATGTCAGGCGCGAACTTCCGTCAAGCCGACCACCGCTGCGCGGGCCGGTCTGGATCACGTCGTTGCCCGGCATGTGCGGGAAGCCTCGAAAGTTCACGACATTGGCGAACTTGGCGTTGCAAGTTGCGAGACGCTTATCGCACCCAGCAAAAACAGTGAACGCCGCGCCTACGACGATCGGCGCCGCATCACGTATCTCAATTGTGGCATCCGCTCCCTCAGCGCGATGGGTCGCGATCTCGCTTTCGCCGCCATCATCCCAAACAATACGACCACGCGCGAACCAATGATCGGCGTAGTCTGCGAGACCGGACGCATTGAACGCGTGGCTGCCGAGCACCTCACTGACAATGCCTTCGCCGCGGAACGTAGTGGTCTCTATGTCAACGCCGCAACGCCCGTCGCCCAAGTCCGCGTCGCAGAAACGTGAGAACACGCGGCCAACCGGCACATTCAACGCCGCCTGCAATCCGCGCAGTTCCGCCTCGAACGCCTGCGCACCGCGTTTCACTTCGCCGATATGACCGGTGAAGAGATGCGCGCGGTCATGCGGCGCGCCCCAGTCCACCCGATAGATGTCGACACGCGCACCATCCCACAGGCCTCGCGCTAGATCCTCCTCAGCGATGGCAAGCGAGGAAAGCGCGCCTTCAATGCTGGCCGTGTCGACGCCCAGACCGACGCTCTTTTCGATCGCGCCCGCACTCAGTCCTTGAAGGGGCTCCGCACTCATGTCTTCGAATACGAGCGGACAATCGTGGTCGGTGAATGCAAACGTTTCGCCGTCACGACGCCCAACGCGCCACACATGACAAAGCGTCGTAACGCCGGAGCTGAGCTTGGCTGCCAGCGTCTCGCTGATCTCACGCATTAGAGCCTCACCTCAATGAGCGGGATCGCGACCGCGTGGCCAGCGCCGAAGCCGTCGATGGCAAGATCAAGACGGTCGATGTCGAACCGCACCGGCGTATCGAACAGAAAGCCCGCGCTGGCGACCGCGCCTTCGGCTGGCGCCACATCAAAGGTCACGACACCGCCTGCGACGCTATAGGCCGAGGGCGAAAGTGCCGCGCCATCAATTGCCACGAGCACGCTGCCCGAGACCGGCTTGGCGATTGGCCGCGCGTAGGCCGTCGCGCCGTCACCGTAGAGCTTCACGATAGGGAACGAAACGCGTTCGCCGTCACCCTCACCCAAATTCTGATCGGTCGCCGCCGGCGTCCCAGAAGGAGCGCACGATTTGGAGTCGAACGGATCGCGAAAGCGAAAACCATGCAACTTGCCGCGCCGCGCTTCGAAGAACGCTGTCAGCTCATGCATCTGATCCAGCGTGCGAACAGCGCCCCCAATATCGTAGCGCCGCCGTCCGTGCGCCCACGGCGTGTTGCGCGCTTCGGCGCCCGAGCCCAGCGTGACGATGTCAACACGCCGCTCAGGCCCGCCGCTGGCGCCGAGCGCAAACGGCAGCGCCAGCGACACTTCATGAAACGCGCTCACAGATTGCGCCTCCCGTACGCGACCGCGCGCGCAATTGCAGCGGCGATCTGGCCTTGATGTTTGGTGATGGCGCTCGTGTCGGCGCCGCTCGGCAGGTGGAAGTGAACGTTCACGGCGCCCGCGCCAGGCGCGACGATCTCGCCGGCGCCACGCGGCACGAACACTTCCGGCCCGCGCTCGCCCACTAGATAAGCGCCGCCCATGTTGACGGCGCCGCCTCCGGCTTTGCCGCCGAAGAACGGGAGCTTGCCGCCGCCCAACTGCGCAAAAATCTGCTGAAGCGCGATCTTCGCCAGTTCTTCGAGGATCACTTTAGCCAGCCGCTTGAACGCTGCCTCGCCGCCGGTCGCGGCCGAACCGAGCGCATGCGCGATGCGTTGGCCCGCACGCTCAAAGCTCCCGCTTACTGCGTCCGCTGCGCGCTGCGCAGGTCCTTGCGCAAATGCTTGCAGTGCTGCGGACGCTTCTCCGAGCTCCGCGTGAAGCTCGCCGAGAGCGAAGGTGGGGTTCGTTTCATCCATCTTGTTCAATCCGGAAAACGGCGGGCGAGCGCCTCGAAGTCAGCCCGGCGCAGAGCGAGCTCGCCCAGCTTCGCCCCAATGAGCGCGCGCCATTCACACAAACTGAGCCGCCAGAAGTGCGCCGGCGAAACCCCCAACGCACATGCAACCGCCAGCATCACCGGCCACGGCGTGCGCTCAGTCATCGAGCGCAACGCGGAAGGCCTCCGCCACGGCCGCGGCCGCGGCTTTTGCGTCAATGCGCGCTGAGCAAAGCTCCGCGGCGCTCACCGCCTCGCCGCCGCCCTTGGCGAGCGCGGCAAGCACAACGATGAGGTCGGCCGCAGTGAGACGCGCAAGTCGCTCGCCCAGTTCGGCCAACGACATCACATCGAATGCCGCCTCGAGTTCAGCGAGCGCGCCGAGCGTGAGGCAAAGCGGCAGCTCCCGTCCATCGACCTCCAGCAACACTTCTCCGCGCGCGCGATTATGTGGCTCCCGCATCAGAGCGCCTCAAAGCTGAGCGCGCCTGCGGAGGCGAGCGTGATGGCGAACGCCGCTTCGCCATCGTGATCGCCGGAATAGTCCAGGGCTTCCACGATGAACGGCCCGACAAGTACGCCGAAGTCCGGAATAATGAGCTGAAAGCTCGCCGCGGCCTGCGTGAAGAAGGCCTGCTGGATAAGCGCATCGGAAGCCGCGTCCTTGAACACGCCGGCCCCGCTCACGCTCGCGGACTTTACACCCGCGCCTGCAATCAACTCGCGCCACGCCTCGGGGCTTTCACCTGATGTGCCATCAACCGTGCGGGCGTTGAGCGAAATCGTCTTGGCGCGAATGCCTGCGACGGTGACGAACGCTTCGCCGTCGGCGATCTTGATCAGAACGTCGCGGCCCTTTTGACCTGACATACATACTCCTATTCGGGTTCGGTGATGGCTTTCAGGCGCAGCACGCCGTGCGTGGTGATGCCGTCGCCAGAACGGAAGACGTCGGCGAACTGAGCAAACAGCAGCACGAGGCGCCGCTCGGCGACATCGAGCGCGGCGTTGTGAAGGCAGCCGCGCAACGCGGCGATGGCTTCGAGCGCTTCAGCGCGGCCGCCATAGCGTGACCACACGTGCAGCGTCAGCCCATGCTCCAGCGCTTCGCGCGCGCTGGAATCGATCGGCCTAGAGTCGACGCGGCCGATGGTGATATACGGGAACGTCACGCCGGGCGGCGGCTCATCGTAGAAACGGTCGGACACGATCGTTTGCACGCTTGCATCGGCCATCGCCGCTGCACGGATGGCCGCGGCGAGCGCAATCTCGGCACTCAAAGCGTCTCCTCCCGACACATGAGTTGAATGCGCGGCGCGCCTTCGTCGGCAACGCCAACGATCCGCAAGCGTCGCGTGCCCCACGCCACACGCCAGCCCGCGCGTACATCGTCGCGGCGATTGATCGTGGCTCGGTAGGTCGCGACCGAAGTCGCCGCGTCGAACGCTGCGTCTTCAGCGGCGCCGCCCGCTTCAATCTCCGCCCAGACATCGCCCGCGTCTGCCCATGAGATCGCCGTGCCGCCGAGTTCATCAGCAATCCGCGTCGGGCTCTGCAGCTTCACGCGCGCGCGAAGCGCGCCGATGGCCTCGCTCATAGCCGCGCCGGCGCAAACGGGCGCATCAGCGCCCGCGCCGTCTCCGGTATACCGCCTTCGCCCTGCCGCAGCTCATAGAGCGAAGCGACGATCTGCAGCGTCGCGACACGCAGCGCGATCGGAAGATCGCCCGCTTCATCCGCGTAACCGCAATCGTAGTCGATCTCGATGCCGCCAGCGCTACGCAGCGTGGACGGAAAGCCCGAAGGAAACACCAGGCGCGGCCGATCGCGATTGCCTTCTAGGCGATAGCGCTCTGGGTCGAGCACACTCTGCGCGCCGTTGTTGGCGAGGAGACGAACGGCGACGATGTTGGTGACAGGTCCGAGCCCTAGCTCCGCACCCTGCGCCGCATCACGCCGCCAAATGTCCAAGCTCTCGCGCACGCGCCGCGCCACCAGCGCGCGCCCGATGCCCGCTTCAACGGCCTCACGCGCCGCGCCAATCAGCGACGCGATCAGATCGTCTTCGGCATTGTGATCGACGCGCAGGAATAGCTTCGCCTCCGCCAGCGAGATAGGCTCGCTGGCGGGCGGGTTGACGATTTTGAGGCTCATTAGCTGTCGCCGAACTTGAGCATCTTGATCGCATCGAAGTTCTGCACGCCGCCGCCGACGCGCTTGGTCACGTAGAACAAGACGTAGGGCTTGGCAGAGTAAGGATCGCGCAAGACACGCACGCCGGCGCGATCAACGATGAGATAACCGCGCGCGAAGTCACCGAAGGCGATTGCGCGGGCATCAGTGGCGATGTCCGGCATGTCTTCGATCTCGGTGACTGGGTAGCCAAGCAACGTCGCCCCACCGGCGTCGTTCGGCTCCCAGATGTAACGGTCGTCGCCGTCCTTCAGCTTGCGCACCGCCGATACGGTTTTGCGGTTCATGACGAAGCGCGCGTTCTGACGAAATTGCGTCTTCGGCGCGTAGATGAGGTCGATCAGCTTATCGACCGGCGTTGCGCCGAAACCACCATCGGCGCCCGTAAGCACGTGACCGATCTTACCCCAAACGTGGCTGCCTTCGGCGACAGCATCGTAGTCGAGAAAGCCGCGCGGCTTGTCCTCGCCATCGCCGTTCACGAACGCCGCGCGCTCTTGGCCTGCGAACGCCTCTTCGACTTCGCCCGCGATCCACTCTTCGAGGTTGACGAAACTATCGTCGAGCAAGGTCTGCGTGGCGGCGAGGTTGGCGTAGAGTTCAGCCGTTGGGAATTCCATCAACGCCAGTGTCGGTGACGTAGTCTGTGTGCGCGTCCCAGTCTCAGCGACCCAGCCGGTGCCGGCCGCCGTCAGACTGATCGGCTTCTTGAACACGTTGGCGCCGGTCGTTCGCACAGTAGCGATCGCGCGCATCGGCGAGACTTGCCGCAGGCGGCTCTCGATCATGCGGTCGAGTTCGGGCGGCGCGACATAGCCACCGTCAGCATCCGAGCCCACGCTCAGCGCCTTGGTCTCGAATTGCGTCAGCGCCGAGATGTCGCCGCGACGCAAATAGGCATGCCACGCCGACTTGTGCTCACTCAGCGCCGGATCAGCGGCTAGCCCAGGACGTCGCCCGGCGAGCGCCGCGCGTTCGATCAAAGACTTCTGCTCGGCGAGCGCTCGATCGATACGATCAACTTTCTCCTCCAGCAGCATGTCACCGCGGTCGCGTTCGATTGCGGCCAGGCGCGCGTCGTTAGCAGACTTGAACTCCTCGAAGGCGCGCATGAGCGCGTCCGCCGCGCCGGGGGGCGCAGCTTTGGTTTCCTTATTCACGTTATTCTCCTTAAGCAGCGCGGACGAAGTCTCGCGCGAACGTCAGCCGCGCTTGCGGCTGCATCGGGTGGGTCACAATGGACACTTCCAAAAGATCGACTTCGGTCAGTACGCGGCCAGATTGCGTGCGGTGCTGCACGATCGGCACGAAGCCGATCGAAAGGCCATCGACACCGCGCGCGAGCATGCGCTTAGCGCGCGCAGCGCCCGGCTGATCGTCACGAATTTCGCCGCGCAGGAACAGGCCGCGGCCGTCTTCGCGCGCTTCAATCCATGCGCCGGCGAGCAAACGCGTCTCATGCTCGACCAGCATCGGCAGATCCCCGCCGCGCCGGTTGAGGCTGGCTGCAAACGCGCCAGCGCGCACAACATCCCGCATTTGATCCACGACGCCGAACAGAGCGGCGTAGCCTTCGATGATCATTCGTCGAGATGCCGCTCGATGCGCGCCAATGAGCGGCGCGCTTCGGAGACTTGTTCCTCCAACCGCGCCAACCGCTCCGCCACTTCAGGTTGGGTCGCTACCGCACGTTCGACTTCATCAAGTCGCGCAGCCGCGCGTCCGGCCCAAATCAAACCGCCGGCGGTTTCCAAGAGCAGCGCGAGGATCAGCGCCAGCGTGATGCGCGCATCAATCTTCATTGCGCGCGCTCCGGTTCTTCAATACCCGCCATGCGCCGCTTCTCATCGTCACTCAGAAAGTCCGCAGCGCCGACGCGCGCCCACAGCGCTTCGCGTTCGATGGTGAGCGCTGGTACGTTCTCGACATCAACGTTCACGGCTGCCGGACCCGCCTCAGGCCAGCGATCACCAATCCAAGCCTCGATGGCACGCGCCGCCTTCTGCGCCAGCGGCAGCGCCGTTTGGCGCCAGAAGGCGAGATTGGCCTCGCGATAGTTCGAGTAAGTGTTGTCGCCCGGAATGCCGAGCAACATCGGCGGCACGCCAAACGCTAGTGCGATGTCGCGCGCCGCGCCGTGACGCGCTTCCGTAAAATCCATGTCCGACGGCGACAACGACATGGGCCGCCACTCAAGCCCGCCCTCGAGCAACATCGGCCTGCCGGCATTGGCCGCGCCGACATGCATATCTTCCAACTCCTGCTTCAACCGTTGAAATTGCTCTTCACTCAAACGATCCGCGCCACCAGTCCCGGTGAAAATAAGCGCGCCACTTGGACGCGCGGCGTTATCGATGAGGGCCTTATTCCAAGCGCCGCCGGCGTTATGGATGTCGATAGAGAATGCAGCGGCTTCCATCGGTGAAAGCCCGTACCAATCATCAGTTGGATTGAAGAGCTTCAGATGCAAGATCGGCGCGTCGTTGCTGATCGGATCGCGTTCAAACCGCCGCACGTTCGAACCGACGCGATGCTCCCACCCCACCGGCCACCCATCGGCGCCCGGCACAACGCTCATGCGATCGGGCCGCAGCACGTAGAGTTCGGACGGCGCATCTTCGCCGATGCATGCGGCCTCAAGGTACGAGTTACCGGCGACTTGTAAGTGCCCGTAGAACGCCTCCAAGAGTTCGACGCCCGTCTGCTCAGGGTTCGGCCTTGCCAGCAGTAGCGCCAACGGGTGATCGCTGGGACCGACATGCAACGGCGCGCTCGCGGCCGCTTCCGCGATCAACCGCACGCAACGATAAGCGATCGCGTTGCGCGCATAGCCTTCGCGCGCAAACGCCGCCGGATCACGCATCGGCCACGCAGGTCGGCCCGGCGCGTGCCAAGCCAGCAGTTTGCGCTCCACGCCAGGGGCGCGGAGTTTTCTCAACCAATCGAGCATTGTGTTCTTTCGTCAGATTATCCGCGCGCGCGGCGACGAAGCGCCGCCGAGCAACAAGTCCGTCAACGCCCACACCAGCGCGTCCAAGCGATCGGGGCTCTCGTTGAAGCCCTCGGCGCCAAAGGCGCACATCTCATCTTCCAGATGCGGAAAGGCCGCAGCGTGCTTCACGCGCCCTTGCGCATAGAGCGCCGCAATCGGTTCGGCCCGCGCGCGCTTGCCCTCACTCGCTCGCACCAAGCGCACCAAACAATCAGGCGCCGCGGCCTTCAGCACGGCCCTCACCATCTCGCCGCCATTGTTCGCCTCCGCGACGATCGCATGTGCGCCGACCGTCCGCGCTAACTCCGCCGCACGCGCGGCCCATTCATGCGGCGCCGCGCCCTGCAGACTTGCATCGGCAAGCACCAACGCCTCTCGCGCAAACCCTTCACCGCGCGCCGCTGCAGCGACAATCCCGCATGCATCCGCCTTCGCCCCAACACTCGCCGGCGGATCGACGGCAACAACAACGCGATCAAACGAACCTTCAAGCCGCGCGCGCAACGCTTCGAGATCGGCTCGCTTCCACAAGGCGCCTTCGGGTTCCTCGATCAGCTCACCAAGCAGTTCTTGCCGATGGCGCGCCGTACCTTCCCAACGCGCTTGCACCGCCGCAACGAAATCTGCCGACAAGTTCCGCCTGTTCTCCAACGTCGTCGAACGCGTCGTCACCGTATCGCGCTGCGCAAGCAGCCCCTTCAGCGCGCGCATCGGGCGCGGCGTCGTCGTCACCATCATCCGTGGGCGCCCGCCTAGACGAAGCCCAAGCTGCAGCGTCTCAACCATCTCGTCGGGATAGGACCAGTAACAAAGCTCATCGCACCAGGCAGCGTCGAACTGCGGACCGCGCAACGCTTCAGGGTCCTCGGCAGACAGACACGAGGCCTGCGCGCCGTTGTTCCAAACCAGGCGTCGTCGGCTCGCCTCATAGGCCGGCCGCTCATACGGTAGCGAACGCAAACCAGAGTGCCCTTCGATCAAAACTTCGCGTACGTCGTGAAACGTCGGCGCGATCAGCGCGATGCGTCCAGCGCGGCCGCGTCGCGCCAGTTCCGAAACCCATTCCGCACCGGCCCGCGTCTTTCCGGCGCCGCGTCCGCCCATAAACACCCAGCAGCGCCAATCGCCCTCTGGCGCGCGCTGCTCCGGCCGGCCCCAACGTTTCCAGTCACGGAGCCACGCCCGTTTGAGCGATGTCGGCAAGGACTTTGTCAGGGTGTCCCGCTTCGACGGCGGCAGAGAAAAGATCCAACCTTCGTCGCAACTCGGCGAGAACAGCGTCTTCGTCGTCATTCTCACTCGCTGTTCGCAATTCGCTCAAATACCCTGCCACGTCCCGCTCCGCCCGGACCAAAACCGAGATCGCCTTCGCGAGCCGTTCGCAATCGACGGCCTCGCCGCCGTTCAGCGCCGCGTGCGCCGCGTCCAGATAGCTGCGAAACGCTGCCGCGGTGCTCACCGCCCGGCTCCCTTCGTGTCGTCCCTGGTTCTCCAATGTGCCGGAACTCTAAGCCCATCCCGTCGCGGTCGGATTGATTTTGCGCCTGACACTGATACTTCGACGTTTTCCGCCAAAGCGGCATGGATACGCAGGGCGTCTATCCGCGTTTCCCCTGGCCAGAATTCGGCCATACCTCTATTGGACACCCCCTCCCGGAGTTTTCCTTGTCCGACAACAACAGGCCAGATTTTCGCAGCCGCATCGACTGGGCGAAAATGCGCGCTGCTGCCGCGCAGGCGCAGCTCAACCAGATGCTTGGCCAGCGGCTCACCTGGCGCAAGGCCGCGAGCATCTTCGCGGGCTTTGTGTTGGTCGGTGTCGTGTCGTTGTGGCTCTGGATCTATTGGGGCCTGCCGCGTGTGCCGGACGCCGAAACGATCTGGGCGCTGAACCGGCAAGAGTCGGTCATGTTCGTCGATCGCGACGGCGACATTCTTGGCGTCCGTGGCCCGTACTACGGCAACCGCGTCCATCTGGCCGACATTCCGGATTACGTGCCCCAAGCCTTCCTCGCGATCGAGGATCGCCGCTTCTACGAACACGAGGGCGTTGACCGCATCGGCGTGCTGCGCGCCGTGCTCGCCAACCTTCGCGCCGGTGAAACTGTGCAGGGCGGCTCGACGCTGACCCAACAACTCGCGCGCAACCTCTTTCTCACGCCGCGCCAAACGGTGAACCGCAAGCTGCGCGAGATGGTGTTGGCTTCGCGCATCGAGCGCCGGCTGACCAAGGACGAGATCCTCGAGCTCTATCTCAACCGTGTTTATCTCGGCGACCAAGCCTACGGCGTTGACGCCGCTTCGCGCCGCTTCTTCGGCAAACCCGCCAATGAACTCACGCTCGCCGAGGCTGCGATGCTTGCTGGTCTGCCGAAAGCGCCATCACGCTCGGCGCCTACAGAAAGCATGGACCGCGCCACCGCCCGCCAGCACGTCGTGCTCGCAGCGATGGTCGACGCCGGCTACATCACGTCTGAACAACGGGACGAAGCCATCGCGCAGCGCATCCGCGTCGTTGAGCGCCCGGCCGTTGAACGTTCGCTGGGTTACGCGTTCGATTTGGCCGTTGAGCAAGCACGCGCCGCTGTCGGCCGCGACGTGCCCGACCTCGTCATTCACATGACGATCGACGCCGACACGCAACGCGCCGCCGCAGATTCCATACGCCGCCGTCTCGGCAACCGCGCCTTCGGCCGCCGCCCGCTACAAGCCTCCTATATGGCGCTCGATCGCGAGGGCGGCGTGCGCGCGCTCATCGGTGGCACGGACTACAACACCTCGAAGTTCAACCGCGTCACCCAGGCGCGGCGCCAACCCGGCTCCACCTTCAAGACGTTCGTTTATACAGCGGCCCTGGAATCCGGGCTCGATACCGAAGATGTCCGCTACGACGAGCCGATCGTCATCGATGGCTGGCGTCCGCGCAATTACGACGAGGGTTATCGCGGCGCGGTGACCCTGCGCACGGCCTTCGCTCTTTCGATCAACACCGTCGCCGCCGAAGTGGCCAACGAAGTCGGCCCTGCGCGCGTGGCTGATGTCGCCCGCCGCTTGGGCATCGCCAACATGCCGGAGCGCAACGCGTTTGTGCCGCCCTCAATCGCGCTCGGCTCGATAGAAACGACGCTGTGGGACATGACCACTGCGTTCGCCACGTTCATGGACGATGGCCTGCGCGTTGATCCGCACCTCGTGCAGCGCGTCACCAACTCTGCCGGCCAAGAAATCTACGTTCGCCCACCCTACACGCCCGCGCGCGTGCTCGACGAAGCCGTCGCGCACCGGATGAACGGCATGATGGGTGCGGTGGTCCTGCGCGGCACCGGTGTCGGCGCCCGCATCGGCGATCGTGATATCGCCGGCAAGACCGGCACCAGCTCCGATTGGCGCGATGCTTGGTTCGTCGGCTACAGCCGCGACTTCACGGCGGGTGTTTGGGTTGGTCATGACGACTTCACGTCGATGGGCCGTACCACGGGCGGCACGCTGCCGGCGCAAATCTGGGCCGACTCCATGCGCGTCGCGCACCAAGGCGTCGAAAACCATCCGCTGCCCGGCATCGAGCAACCGGCCTACACACCGGCGCAAGTCGAAATGGCGAGCTTCTTCGACGATCTGGCCAACGCGTTCGGTGACGGCAACGGCGACCGCGGCCGCGAGGACGGCAACGGCTTCCCCGACCTCGGCGACATTTTCAACTAGATGTCCGCGCTTGCGCACGTAAAGGACTTGGCGCTGACGCTTGGCCAAGCGCCACTCTTCGACCGTGCCGAATTCGTGCTGCAGAAGGGCGAGCGCGCCGCGTTCGTCGGCGCAAACGGCGCCGGCAAGTCGACATTGATGCGCATGATGGCCGGGATCACCGAGCCTGACAGCGGCGAGATCGTCTATCAGTCCGGCACAACGATTGCGTTTGCACCGCAAGAAACCAGCTTCGAAGGCTTCACGACTCTGCGCGAGTACGCGCAATCGCCATCGGTCGCGCGCGCCGGCAGCACTATAGAAGTTCCTGCCTACGCCGCCGACGCGGCGCTCGAACAATTTGGCCTTGATCCCGAACGCGCACCGCAAGGCCTCTCCGGCGGCGAAGCCCGCCGCGCCTCACTTGCGCGCGCGCTCGCCGCCGACGCGGATATTTTGCTGCTCGACGAGCCCACCAACCACCTCGACATCACAGCCATCGAGGAATTGGAGCGCATCATTTCCGGCCAGCGCGGCGCCTGCCTCATCATCAGCCACGATCGCCGCTTCCTCGAACGCGTCTCGACAGCCACGCTGTGGCTGCGCCAACGCCGTTTGCTCAAACTCAATCGCGGCTACGCGTCGTTTGAAGAATGGGCGGACGGCGTCGAAGAAGAAGACGCGCGCAACCTCGCCCGTCTCGAAACCCACCTAAAAGCCGAAGAACACTGGCTACGGCGCGGCGTTACCGCGCGCCGCTCTCGCAATGAGGGACGCCGTCGCAAGCTCATGGCAATGCGCGCCGAGCGCCGCGACATCAAAGAACTGAGCGCCTCGCCCTCAGCCGGCATCACCGCCGAACGCGGCAGCGAATCCGCGCGCCTCGTCATCGACGCTAAAGGCGTTTCGAAATCGTACGGCGAGCGCACGCTAATCTCGAACCTGTCGCTTCGCATACGGCGCGGCGATCGCGTTGGTATCGTCGGCGCCAACGGCAGCGGCAAGACCACGCTACTCGAACTCCTGCTAAAGCGCCGCGAGCCGGATAGCGGCGCCATTCGCATGGGCGAGAACCTCTCGCTCGCCTATGTCGATCAGCGGCGCGACATCATCGATCCGAACGTCACGCTGAAAGACGCGCTGACACCCGCTGGTGGCGATCAAGTCATGGTCCGCGGAGTCGCACGCCACGTCGCCTCCTACGCCAAGGAATTTCTCTTCACCGCCGAACAGCTCCGGCAGCCCGTCACGGCGCTGTCCGGCGGCGAACGCAATCGCTTGGCGCTCGCCCTCGCTCTGGCGAAACCCGCGAACCTGCTGGTGCTCGACGAACCGACCAACGACCTCGACATGGATACACTCGACGCGCTCGAGGATATGCTCGCCACCTACGACGGCACCGTCCTTATCGTCAGCCACGACCGCGCCTTCCTCGATGGCGTCGCCACCCAAATCGTCGGCCCTCTCGGCGCCGGCAAATGGGTCGAGACCCCGGGCGGCTGGGCCGATTTCGAACGCGAACACGGCCAAGCGATCAACCCACGCGCGGCGCCAAAGAAACAAACCGAAGCGTCACGCGCAGCGGCGCCCAAAAAGCAAACCAAGCTCAGCTACAAAGATGAGCGCCGCGCCAGCGAACTCGACGCACTGATGCCCAAACTCTCGGCCGAAATCCAAACCCTCGAGATAAAGCTCGCTGCCGCCGACGCTTTCAACAATAGCGACTTCAGCAAAACCGCCGCACGCCTCGAAGCCGCCCGCGCCGAACACGAGGCCGCCGAGGCCGAGTGGCTGGAGATCGAGCTCCGCCGCGAGGCGCTCAGCGCACAAGAGTGAATCTGTTGTTAACCAAAGCACGTGCACTTTCGGCGCATGCGTTATCTCATCCCGCTGGCCGTCCTCGTCGTTGCCCAGATCGGCGCTGCTTGGGCCATAGGCGACAACAACGTCGCCCGCCCCGGCGGCTCTTACGCCACTGTCGAAGCTGAAACCGCCGTCGGCTGCGAGCGCCTCTGCGCCGACGACACGCTCTGCATGGCGTGGAGCTTCCAAGCAAATTCCTGCGAACTCAAAGCCATCGTGCCCGCGGCAACGGAGCGCGACGGCATCATCTCCGGTGTCAGCCTGCGCGCCCCGGCCGCCATGCGCGTGCGCTTCGAGCCGCCCGTTGTCTCCCCGCCGACGATTGCGGCCCACGAAGACGAACCCGCACCTATCCCTGAGGAAGCAACAGCTCACCAAGACGTCACACTCGCGCTTCTTGGTGGCCCCGAGACCGGCGAAGACCTGCGCGGAGGCCTCGGAAATTGAAGTCACGGCTAAGATTTGTTTACGACCGCGCAGTAATTTGCGCGAGATTCAGGAGACTCCCCGGCCATGTCTAATCCGCGGTTTGCGAAGCTCGTCGATCTGGCGCGCACGACAGATAGCGAGCAACGGCGCGAGTTGCTGCGGGAAGTCACCGACCTTTTCTTCGAAACCTCCAGCACACGTTCGACGCGCGAAAGCGCGCTGTTCGGCGATGTGCTCCAACTCGTCGCTGCCGAAATGCAAGACAGCGTGCTGGCTGAGCTGTCAGAAGTTTTCGCCGACGCCGCCGACGCTCCAATCGGCCTCATGCGCGACCTCGCGAACCACTCCTTCGAGATCGCCGGCCCCGTTCTGAAGCGTAGCCGCGTGCTCGATGAGCAAACGCTGCTGCAGATCGTAAACTACCAGAGCCAACAGCACATCGCCGCTGTCGCGCAGCGCCCCGACGTTTCCGAGAACGTGTCCGACGCCATCGTTAAGTTCGGCGACGACACCGCGCTCGACGCCCTCATCCGCAACGACGGCGCAAAGATTTCCCGCACCAGCATGGAAGCCGCCGTCGATCGCGCGCGCCGCAACACCATGCTGCATGACGGCGTGGTGAAGCGTGGCGACCTACCGCTCGATCTCCTGAACGAGATGTATTTCGTCGTCGAAAACACGCTGCGCGATCAGATCATGAAGCGCAACGCATCTGTCGATCCCGCGACGCTGGATGCGGCGCTCTCCAAAGCCCGAGCGCGCATGAGCGCCAATGTCGGCGACATGAGCGCCGAGGCCAAGAACGCGATGACGTTCATCACCTCGAAAAAGAACAGCGGCGAACTCAACGCCCGCCTGCTCGTTTCGCTCTATCGCGAGGCCAAGCAAACGCACTTCCTCTACGGCCTCGCCGAAATCACCAATCTGGAGCCCGAAACCGTCGCCGATCTAATCGAGCGTCGTGACATTGACGGCCTCGCCATGATCTGCCGCGCCGCCGGCATCGAGCGGCCGCTGTTCGTTACGCTCGCCGTGCTCTCGTGCGGCGGCGACGAAGCCATGTCCCGCGCCGAGGAATTCGGCCGCATGTATAACAACGTGCCGATCGAAGCCGCTCAACGCGCCATGCGCTTCTTCAAAGTCCGCAAGAGCGCCGCGAAAGCCGCTTAGGCCTTGTCCGCGGGCGTAGGCGGCGCATAGTCGCGCAATGTCCACGCCCTTAGGCACCGAACTCGCACGCCCGTTTCTGCCAACACGTGACTTCGAGGCGTCAAAGCGCTTTTACGAAGCGCTCGGCTTCGAGAAAGTGCTCGACAGCGAAGTTGCGATCTTCAGCACAGGCTCCGGCGGATTCATCCTGCAGCGCCTCTACTCAGAAGCGTGGGCTGAGATGTGCATGATGCAGCTCATGGTCGACGACCTCGACGCATGGTGGGCGCACATCGAGAAGCTCGATCTACCCGGAACGTTCGGCGTCGCCGCACCCAAAGCGCCAGCGATGCAGCCGTGGGGATTGCGCGTTGCCTACGTCATCGATCCAGCCGGCGTGCTTTGGCATATCGCCCAGCGCCGCCCCGGCGTGCCGCACGATTAGGCCGCGCGCTCTTTCGTGTCGGAGAACCTGATCTTCGGGTTCTTGTCTTGCACGTAGCCGATTTCCCAAGCGCTCTTGCCCAAGAACACCGGCGCGTTGTCGACATCCTCAGCCATCTGCGATGCTGACTTCTCGACGAACGCCTCCAGATCAGCGCGCGTTTCGGAGCTAATCCAACGCGCCGCTTGATACGGTGAAGTCTCGAAGATTACTTCGAGCCCGTATTCAGCCTTCATCCGCTCATCGAGCACTTCAAACTGCAGCTGCCCAACCGCGCCAACCACCAAGTCGCCGCCGTGCACCGGCTTAAACACCTGCGTCACGCCCTCTTCGCCGAGCGACTCCAACGCCTTGCGCAAATGCTTCTGCTTCAGCGGATCTTTCACGCGCACCCGTTTCAAGATTTCCGGCGCGAAGTTCGGAATGCCCTGAAACACCACGTCGCCGCTCTGCGACAGCGAGTCTCCAACCCGCAAACCGCCATGACTCGGAATGCCGATGACATCGCCCGGAAATGCTTCCTGCGCGATCTCGCGATCCTGCGCCATGAACATCATCGGATTGTGGACGTTGAAGCCTTTGCCCGCCGCCGTCTTCAGGGTCATCCCACGCTGAAACTTACCCGACGAAATTCGGAAGAAGCCGACACGGTCGCGATGCTTCGGATCCATGTTCGCTTGGATCTTGAAGATAAAGCCGCTGACGTCATTGCGCCCCGGCGCCACTTCAATCTCTTGCCCCTTCACCGTCGCCTTCAACGGCCGCGGCGGCGGCGCATTGGCGCCAAGTCCAGCGAGCAACTCAAGCACGCCGTAACGGCGCAACGCCGAACCGAAAAACACCGGCGTCAGATGCCCCTCGCGAAACGCCGCCAGATCGAACTTCGGCAAACCATCGCGCGCGAGTTCTGCAGTCTCTTCCAACTCAGCCCGCACATCATCGCGCAAGCCTTCGAGAAAATTGTCCGCCCCGCGCTTCTGCCGCGCCGCGATCGCGAATCCTTCTTCGCCATGCTCCAAGCGGCGGAACGGCACGAACTCATCTGTCGTGAGATCAAGCATGCCGCCAAAGCGCTGCCCAGACGCTGCCGGCCAATACATGGGCGCGGTATCCATCGCGAGCTTCGAGTGGATCTCATCCAGTAGCTCAAACGGATCGAGCGCTTCGCGATCCATCTTGTTGATGAACGTCGTGATCGGAATGTCCCGAAGGCGGCAAACTTCAAACAGCTTCAACGTCTGCGGCTCGATACCCTTCGCAGCATCGAGGACCATGATCGCGGAATCCGCCGCCGTCAGCGTGCGATACGTGTCCTCCGAAAAATCTTCGTGGCCCGGCGTGTCCAACAGGTTGAACACCATGTTGTCGTGCTCGAACATCATCACCGAGCTCGACACCGAGATGCCGCGCTCGCGCTCGATCTTCATCCAGTCCGATGTCGTCCGCCGCGCCTGACCACGCGCAGCCACCTCACCGGCCAAATGGATAGCGCCGCCCGCAAGCAGCAGGCTTTCCGTCAAAGTCGTTTTACCGGCGTCCGGGTGCGAGATGATCGCGAACGTGCGGCGGCGGGCGGCCTCGGTGGCGGGGTCGGCGGACATTAGGTCTCGGATCTAAATGGAGCGGCGCGTTTACGCCGTGCCGTCACGCCCGGCAACCACCAGGTCAGCCGGGGCTGGAATCCACCGGCTCCATCAGGAAATGACGCCCCTCGCGGTCTTCAATCTCAATCACCCACAGATCGGGATCGCCCGCCTGCCATTTGCGGACGTATGCATCCACGTCAGCCTCGGCATCTCCTAGCGATCCCGCCGACAGGTCGAGCCAGATCCGCTCGCCATCGCCATTCCGCGCCGGCCCGTAGAGCCGCGCCTTACCGTTCAAAGTCGCGACCTTCACCAGCACCGCGCCGGCATCGGTGTCGCCCTTCTTCACGACCCCTGCAAACGCCCCAGCGTTCGACGCCCGGCGAATGAGGGCGCTGGCCCAAAAATCGGTCTTTAGTTCTTCCATGACGCCGTTCACCAGAATTCAACAACCTCAGCTTAACCTTTCGCGCTCGCATGCGCTTCATCTTACTTGCCCTCGCACTCGGGACGGCCACCACCGCCTCCGCCACGGAAAACGCGCGTACTGTTTTCGTGGAGCGGCGCGCGCTTCTGGAATCTGACACGCAATGCCGCCTCTTTGAGCCAAGTATTCGCGCAGCTTTGAACGTTGGCCTTGCTCAAGCCCGAGGCGCCCTGCTGCGCGAAGGCTGGACCAATGCGCGGCTTCGCGAACTGGACAACGCTGCCGTGAACGCGGCGCGCGGTCGCGCTTGCGGCGATGAGCGCACTGCCGCCGCAGCTGCGGGCGCCCGACGCTCCTTTGCCTCGTGGGCCAACGCTGGCACGATGGAATTTCCCGGTTGGGATCGCTCTTGGCGCGCGCGCCGCGTCGTCGATGAGGCGGGCTGGCGCCTCAGCCAAGAGATAGCGGCGCCCATCCCCGCAATGTTCGGCGTCCGCCAGCTTGGCGAGGTCCAGCACCTCACGCTTGCGGTGCCGCTCGCACGAGGCGCAACTGGACCGGACTCGGTGCGTTTGATCCTGCGCGACAGAGGTCGTGGCGCGATGCATGAGGTCGCTTTGCCGCAACGCATCTCACAGGGCCTCGAAGCAGGTCTGCCGTCACCTATGGCGGCGTCGAGCATTCCCGCAGTGCGCACCATAGAACGCCGCAACGGCCAGCAAGCCGCCGTGTTCACCTTCCCCGACACCGCGTTTCGCGATCTCGTGGCGCTCGACCCACGCGAAAGCGTTGAACTGCGCCTAGAAACCGGTCGCGCCACGCAGAGCCTGCTTGTTGAAGTTGGCGACGTTGCCGCAGCACGCGCGTTCCTGACGCTCCGCCGCTAATTCGCCAGTACTGGCAACGTAATCCGCACCAATGCGCCGCCGCCCGGCGCTTCGTGAAAGCTCAGCGTGCCGCCATGCAACGCCGCGAGCGCGCGTACGAGTGAAAGCCCAAGCCCCGTGCCTTCTGCGCGCGCGCCACCTGAGCCGCGCTCATAAGCCTGCCCCAATATTGCGCGCTCGGCCTCTGGGATGCCGGGGCCATTGTCGATCGTATCGAGTTGCAGGACACCATTCACTTCGCTCGCCTGCACCATCACGCGCCCACCCTCAGGCGTGAACTTGATGGCGTTGCTCACCGTGTTGATCAGCATGCGCTTCACGGCGCGATCATCGGCGTGAACACTGAGCGGCGCGTCGGGCGTCAGCATGCCCAGCGCAATCTGCTTCTTCTCGGCGCTATCGACCGAAACACGCACCACGTCCTCGATCACAACCCGCGCATCGAACGTGCCAAGCGCTAGATCAAACTTGCCCGCATCGATCCGCGACAGATCCAGCAGGTCATTCACGAGCCCAAGCAGGTGCGTGCCGCTCTTGCGGATGAGGCCCGCGTACTCAACGTAGCGCGCGCCGACCTCGCCAAAGATCTGGCGCTCGATCATTTCCGAAAAGCCCAGAATGTGCGTCAGTGGCGTTCGCAGCTCATGCGACACCTCGGCGATGCGCTGGCTCACTGCCTGCTCGCGCTTCTCGCCACGTTGCGTAAATCCGAGCAGCCACCCGCCCAGCAGCAACGACCACACGGTCAGCACTACAGTGAACCAACCGAGCCCCGCATACATGAGTGTGGAAGCGCCCGTGGCCGCGTAGCCCAGCACCGCGCCGATCGCCGCGATCCTGGTCCAGCGTCCAAGCGTCCGAGCCATCATCACAGGTATCAGCAGCGAAACGACCAGCGGCGAACCCCAGCCGCCGGTTCCCGCGACCAAGCCGGAAAGCGCCACCAGCCAAACCAAAACGAGACCAAGCGCGCCCCAGCGCAAAGACACCCACGGCAAGAAGGTAAATCCGGCAAGCGCTGGCGCTAACGCTAATGCCGCGGCGGCCGCCACGTCCGGGCGTTCTCCCCCACCTAAAACACCGGCAAAAGCGGCTGCAACGACGCCAGCGGTCCAAAACCACCCCGTCCACGCCACTGTAGCTGCCATTGGCGCTGCTTTTGCACCCGGCGTTACGGCCAGTTGTGTTGACACTGAAACGTCGCTCGCGAGTAAAAGACTTCTTAACGCGCTGGGGAGAGAGTGCCCGTTATGAGTACGACTCAAAAGCGGACTCACCAATCTAGGATCAGGGAGCAGAAGCCGATGCGTAGCCTTGCGGTTTGGACCACAACCGCGGTTGTCGCCCTTCTCGGTGTCGCCAACGCACAAACGCCTGCCGCTACGACGGAAGCGGGCGCGAGCAATGTCGACCTACAGACTGCGGTTACCGCCTACGCCGCTTATCAAAGCGACGTTTCAGAATTGCGCTCATCGACGATGCGCGACGCCGCCTCGCTGGAGACCGCGCTTGATCGCGTCGGTCGCCACAACCGTGACGCGCTGACGCGCGGATGGGTTGCCTACGGCGCCAACACTGCCGCGCAATCGCCGGCCTTCGTGCAAGGCGTGCGTGACGCCGCTGCCTATTACGGCCGTGACGCCGTGATCTGGGCGGTATCGGTTGACCCTTCATACGCACGCGGCCTCCGCGGCGGTCAGGAAGCAACCAATATGTTGCTCGCTTCGGCCAACGCCGACAGCGCCCGCATCATCAGCGTTGCCGATCGCTATCAGGAAATGGCTTACTCGCTGCAAAACCAGCGCTGGGCGAACGCGGTCGCGCCGCAACAAAACGCCCGCGTGCAACGCATTCGCACGCTCGGCCGCGATGGCGCGCCAGCCGACGCGGTGCCGACAGCCGTCGCGCCCCGTCTGACCGTAACCCCGCTCAGCATGCATCCTTCTAGCGATCCGTCCGTCTATGGCGGCCGCCGCTTCTGGGATGCGGTACGCGGTGGCGAGCAAGTCGTTGAAGTCGCTTCGACGCAGTCCGCAGCCGCATGGCGCGTCAACGCTTCGCGAGGCGAAGCATTGGACCGCATGGCCGCCGTCGCTGCGCTGCAAGCGCTCGACGCCGTCGATACCAACCAAAGCGCCGTGACGCGCCTTATCGCCGATCCGCGTTCGCGCGATTGCTTCGAGATGGCCCAATTGCAGCTGTATCAATGCATGTCGGCCGCACGCTTCCGCTATGAGAACGCGTTCTGCCTCGGCCAGCATGGCCTGCGCGACATCGGCACCTGCATCGGCGCCGTCGCTCAGCCCGACGCCACCGCTATGGCGCCGGTTACAGGCCACGGCGGACGCGACTGACCTTGCCCAGTTGCGCCGCAAGGCGCATCTGACGCTCATGGCCAGCATCGATCAAACGATCGAAGACCTCGCAGACGAATTTGCGCTCCTCCCTGACTGGGAGGAGCGTATTTCGTATGTGATCGAACTTGCGCGCGCGCTAGCGCCGCTGGCCGAGGACGAACGCACGGACGCAAACCGCATTCGAGGCTGCGTCAGCCGCGTGTGGCTTGTTAGCGAAACCCGCCCTGATGAGCCGGAAAAGCTCTATTTCCGCGGCGATTCCGACGCTCACCTCGTGCGCGGTGAAATCGCAATGCTGCTGCGAATCTTCTCTGGCCGCACGCCCGCCGAGATCCTCTCCGTAGATCCCCGCGCCGTGTTCGAACGCCTCGGCCTCAAGGACGCGCTGACAATGCAACGCTCCAACGGCCTCTTCTCGATGATGGGCCGCATTCAAGACGAGGCGCGCGCCGCCTAGAAGGCCGCTGCCAACTGCGCCAGGCCGAGCTTCAACGCCAACTTCGCCGAACGCGCTGGCCAGCCTTCGGAACGCTCGAGCGCCTCCAGCCCCTCTTCATACAAACAGACGCGCTCCACCACGCGCCGCAGCGGCTTGGCAAGTTTCGCCAGTGCGTCCGCCAAACGCCGTCGCGCATCGCACCGCCGCGCCATCGCGGTTTCCTGCGCATTCGCCGGACCGCGCGTCGTTCCCATGGGCGCCGCCATCCAGTCAGAGCCACGCACCAGACCAAGCTCACCGACTGACCACTCAGCGCGCAGCTTTCCCGCCGCAGAAAGCTCCGTCTGATTAAGCCAAGGCTCGCCCTTCGGACCCTTTAGGGCAGCAAGCTTTCGCATCGTCGCCTCGGCATCGAAACCGCGCGCCTTTCGAAACGCGCCGTCCTCATCAATGACATCTCGCGCGACGACCGCATTGTGTTGCGCCACAAACGCTTCGCCCGGCGCTGCGCCCTCCCGCGCAACACGCGCGAGCCCCGCCTTGCTCAAGACAAACGCGCCATCCTCGAATGGATCGAGCGCCCCATCCGCCTCCAGCCCCCGCACCTCGCCGGCGCGCAATCGCAAGAGTGCGCGCCGCCTGCGATCGCGTTTCGTGAACACACCATAGTCCGGCCCTGCGCCATCAATGCGAAGCACAGCGTCGCCTACGGCGAGACGCGCCAATGCGCGTCCAATACGCCGCTCGCTCATGCCTGCGCTCGCACAGGCAGAGATGGCGCAGGCGCGGCGCGGAGCATCTGCTCCAGCGCATTCATCCAAAGATCGAACTGCGCCTCGTCGCGCCTATCTTCGATCGTGTGACACGCATGCGCGACAGTCGACCGGTCGCGTCCGAACGCCGACGCCACGCGCGCCAAACTCAGCTCAAACGCGACATGACAAAGGTACATCGCCAACTGGCGCGCATACGCCGTCTGCGAACATCCACGCGCGTCATCGACGATATTCTGCGGCGGCACCCCGAGCGCGTAACTCACCACATTCGCCGCCAGCTCAGCAGCAGCAGCGTCCTCCGCGCGTTTTGACAACACGCCCATTCCCACACCTCATTTTTGAACGACCCGTCCATGCCAACCAGCAGGATACGGCCGTGTCAGAGGTGTAGGATAGATTTATTACCTATGATAGGCTTTTTTTCCTACCCGCCTTTGCGCGTCTGCCCGAGGCCCATGCGCTTGGCCAGGTTGGAGCGCTCTTTGGCGTAGTTCGGCGCAACCATCGGGTAGTCGTGCGGCAGACCCCACTTCGAACGGTATTCGTCCGGCGTCATGGAATAGCGCGTCCGCAGATGGCGCTTCAGGGATTTGAACTTCTTCCCGTCTTCCAAGCAGATGATGTAATCGGCGGTCACCGACTTCTTGATCGAAACTGCAGGCTCGGGCGTTGCCTCCGCCGTGGTCGCGACAGCTCCGGAAACCTCAAGCAATGCGTTGTGCAAAGTGCGGATAAGCGCAGGCAAATCCTGCACTTGGACCGGATTGGCCGAGACGTAAGCAGCCGCGATGTCCGCAGCCATGCGCACCAGATCGCGCGGGTTTTCCATTATACGGTGCTTATCTGCAAGTGAAGGTCAGATATTGTATGAGTATAGAGCCAAGTCTTGCAAGGGGAAAGTCCCCGCAAATATTGAACGACCGTTCATTGTAACAGATACGAGAAGGTCGAAACCCACCTTCGCCTAGTGCAGGCAGGGTTATTCCTACTTCACCAAGAACATCATCAAGAGCAGCGCTCCCAAGCAGAAGAACGTCGCCGCGGCGGTTCCCGCCTGCTCGTAGGGCCGATCGCAAGCCCGCGCCAACGCCTCAAGCGAACGTCCCGCCGATCCAGAGACACGCCGCGTCCAGCTCTGCCACGCGCCATAAACCCGCAGCGCCAGCACGCCGGCCCATCGGCCCGCATCCGCCAACGGCCCTCGATAGAGCGCATCGATGTCGAGCAACCGAACCTGCCGCTCGATCGGAGTCGCGCGCGCCAAACGAAGCGCAAGGAACGCGAGCCCTGCTGCGCCCAACAATTGAAACTGCGGCCCGACGCGATCGATCACGAACGGCTCGAACGAAATCTCCGACGGCATCAGATCGAAGAGCCAGCGTGGCGCGAGCCCCACCGACAAACACAAGAACAATGCCAGCGCCGAACCGAGCATCATCGAGAACGGCGCCTCGCGGATCGGGCTCACCTCACCTGTCGGCGTGTAAGCCGCCAGCGAAGGTCGCAGCAGAAACGCCGTGAACAACATCGCTGGCGCCGCCCAGATGATCACCCAGAGCCAGCGCAGGTCCCACTGCTTCGCCGCCTCAAGCGACGCCGCATGCGCCGCAAACAGCGCCAAACCCGGCGCGGCTGAAACCGCCAATCCGCATCCAAGCAGGAACAGGGAACTGATCGGCATCGTCCGCCCGATACCCGGCAATTGCGAAATGCACGCCGACCCATGCCGCTCAAGGATGCCGCCAAGCGTCAGCTGCAGCGCAAGGAACGCCAGGATTGTCGCAAACGCATTTGCTTCCGCCGCCGCCAGCGCCAGCGGCGTTCCAATGCCAACCAACGCCACGCAAAGGCCAGTCTGCATCGTGAGGCCATACGCCGCCGCGCGTCGCAGATCATCCTCCGCCGCCACATAGATCGCGCCGAGCAACACCATCGCCGCGCCGATCCAAATCAGCAGCGGCTCAGAGGGGAAACAACGCGCCAACGCGTAAACGCCAAGCATGGTTGTGAAGCTTGATATCGCTGCAGCGCCGGTCGGTGACGCATGCGCGATCGCATCCTTGAGCCACACATGCGCCATCGGCGCGCCAATGCGGATCATCAGCGCCGCGAAAATGAACGCGCCGCCAATCGTGGTCACGTCCAAGCGCCCAACCTGCGTTGCACTCACGCCGGACGACAAATGGAACGCCACGCCTACAAGCAGCAGCAAGCCCTCAAGCCCGTGCCAAATCAGCAACCGCGCGCCCGCTCTGCTGGCGCCCTCCAGCGGCGATGAAAACACCACCCACGCCGCCGCCAAGCCCGCCACCGACAACGTCGCCACAAAGCTGATGATCAAATCGCCCACGAACAGGGCCGACACCGCGCTCCCCGCTAACAACAAGATAGCGGCGTCCTCGTATCGGTTTCGTCGCGCGCCCGAATAAATGCCGAGCGCGACCAACGCAGTCAGCAACGCGATGCCAAAAATCCGATTGAGTTCGTCGAGCTTCAGCAGAACGACTGGCAATCCCATCTGATTGCGCGCTGCAGCCGCGCCGAACTCGTGTTCGAGCAAGAACCAGAACGCGCCAAGCGCCGCCACAACAATCACAGGCGAACGCACCGAGCGCGGCAGCGCCAACACAAGCAGCGCGGCGAGGATCGGCACGAAGCCCGGGTTAAGCGTGAGTTCTTCCATCGCCTCCCCCTTCGATTTCTTCTTCCTTCTTGCGCCGATCCAACACGATCCGTCCCGCGTAGGCGATCAGCACCATGAACAGCGCTGCCGCTACACCAACAGCGCCAGCAGCTGCCGGCTGATCGCCAACCCAGAACCGCAAACGCGCGCCGGCGCCGAGATCAAACCCAATTCCGCCGATGAACGCGGTCAAACAAAACACCAGCAGCAAGCCAAAGACGCCACTGCGTTGTGAAGGACGCGGCTGCTTACTCATGGACCGGCCCTCGCCGTCCAAATCGGCGCCAAGAACTCCGCAAGTGAGTTCGCCGAAACCAGCAACGACAATGTCGCCGCCGCCGCGAGGATCACAGGCGCCGCAAGCAAGATCGAAGCGCCATCAGGCCGCTTGAACGCATCCGTCGGCGCACGCGCCGCCAACGCGCTCGCGGCGAGCGGCCCAAGGTGCGTGAACGTGAGGATTGCCGCAGCCGCCGCAAGTCCTGCCGCCCACACCAAACCAGATCCTGCGGCCGCGGTAATAAGCCAAAGCTTCGCCCACGCGCCAGCGAACGGCGGCATGCCAATCATGCTCGCCGACGCAATTGCAAAGCCCGCAAATGTCCACGGCATCACGCGCCCAAGCCCAGCATAATCCGCAACCTTCGTGCGTCCCGTAATCGCCGCCGTCGTACCTGCCGCCATCAACAGCGTCGCCGCCGCGCACGAGAGCGCGATGATCTGCACCGCCGCGGCAAACAATCCCGCCGGCGCAAACGGCCCCGGCTGCAACGACAACAGCGCGCCCATCACACCGGCGAGCGATTGCGCCATGCAAGAATACGCCAGCCGCTCGCGAATATCCTGCTTCGACAGCGCAATCAGCGCCGCCACGATCATGCTCACGCCAACGAGCACGATCAGCACCTGCGCCGCGAGCGCCGCTTCGGCCATCCCCGCGCCAAAGACAAACGTCACCACCTTCAAGACGCCGATGCCGCCTGCAGGCAATACGGCCAACGCCTGGATCGTCACCAGCGCGGGAAACGGCCCGCTGCTCGACGCCGGCAACCAACTGTGCATCGGCGGGATCGCCGCCATCGCGATGCCCATCACGTAGAGCACGAGCAAGATGTTTGCGGTCAACGCATCGACGCGCCCCGCAAGCACGCCCCCGACTTGAAAATCGAGCGTGCCGGAAATCGCATACGTCCAGATCATCGCTGGCAGGAAAAATCCGATCGAACTGGCGAGCAGCGTCGCCAAGAACGCACGAGCCGCAGGCCGCGCTTCGTCGTCACCGCGATGCGCGACCAACGGAAACGCCGCCAATGCCAGGGCCTGATACGAAACAAACAAGCTGAACAGGTTCGCAGAGAAAGCCACCGCCGTTACGCCGGCCATCGCGAGCGCAATAAACGCCAACAACCGCGACGGCGCTCGCTCCTGCTTGGCTCGCGCCACACCGGCAGCATGCACCGCGTGCAACACGCCTAGCCCGGTCAACACCGCCGCCATCATCGCGCCAAGCGGATCGATCTCGAATGAGAGGTCCACATTCGGCAGCGGTCGCGCCAAGACGATGTACGCCGTCTGCCCATGCGCCACGGCGCTCACGAGGTAAGCTGCGCAGATTGCCGCAAACAGCGAAAAGCCGATGTGAATGAGATCGCGCAAGCCGGGCGGCTTGGGGACGAGCATCACCAACAACGCCTGCAGCACCGGCGCGCCAAGGACGCAAAAGAGAGCGATCTCCGGCGTCATGACGCCAGTCCCGTCAGCATGAGCGAGGCCACGGTCGCGGCGTGCAACAGAAAGCCAGGCGCAATCCCAATCGCGATCGCGGCGATCGCGGCGACCAAAGTCGGCGCCAACGCCACCCGCCACACACCGCCCTCGCCCGCATACGCTGTGTTCGCCCGGCGAAAATACATCCGCTCGATCAGGCGCCCGCCGTAAAACACGCCCGCCAACGACGCGATGATCACAAGGCCAGCCGCCCACCACCAACCGGCGCCAACGCCAGCTTCAACCAAGCGCCAGCGCGCCAAAAATCCAATCGTCAGCGGCGCGCCCATCAAACTCAGCGCACCAACAGTGATCGCGACGCTCGCGAGCGGCGCGCGTTGACCGTACCCGTCGAGCATCTCAAGCGATTGCACGCGCCCTGCCGCCGCTCCGCCGTACAGCGCAAGCGCCGCTGCCGCGAACGCAACCAGCTGCATCAACGCTGCGGCAAATCCAGCCGGCGATCCAAGCGCAACGCTCAGCAACACACATCCCGCCTGCGAAGCGCCAGCATAGACCGTGAGACGCAAAAGATTGCGCGCGCCTACCGCCTGCACTGACCCAATGACCACGCTCGCGGAACCAAGCACCGCCAACGCCGCGGAAATCGCCCCGCCAACCTCCGGCGCTGCGATGGCGTAAGCGGAGAACCGCGTCAGCACCGCGAGCGCGCCAAGCACACCGAGTGCGCCGATGCCCAGCGCATAGGTCGTACTCAACCGGCCCAGCGCTGCCGCACACCACGCGTGCAACGGAGCGACGCCGCCCTTCAACGCCAAACCGATCACGATCAGCGCAGAACCCGCGGCAGCCAAGTTCGGCATGCGAATGTGCGCCAACGGCAAGGCGTCGATCGCGAAGCTGCCAGTTGCGCGCCCAATCATGCCTGCGCCGATCAACATGAGCGCCGCGCTTACCCCGCCCCAACTCAACATGCGGAGCGCGCCATTGAGCGCCGCGCGATCGCGCTGCGCGTTCAACGTCACCAACCCGACGGACGCGAGCCACGCCGTCTCAACCGCGGCAATGATCGCCACCAAGTCGCGCGCGACGAGGGCGCCAGTCCAACCGGCCGCGATGCAAAGCATGATCGCGAGCGCCAACGGCGCCGCGGCGTCGCCACCGTCCTTCAACGATGCGCCCACAGCCAGAACAGCGAACGCGCCCGTCAACGCCAGCAATGCGGCGGCGAACACTCCGACCCCATCCGCAAAAAGCGAGACGCCAACCTCCGCGACCGGCTGCGCAAAACCGCTCAGCACGACGGAGGCAAAGTCGATAGCGATATACGCGCTTGCCGCCGCCGCGACGCAGGCGACCATCCAACTCACGCGCGCAACGCCCGTCAACAACAGCAGCGCCGCGCCGAGCAGCGGCGCCATGATCATCAGCAACGGTGCATGCGCCCGCGCCAAATCCACATAGGCAGCGCTCATGAGGCGCGTTCCTGAGCATCGCTCTCACCGTCGGCCGCATCGATCTCCGGCGCCTCGATTGAGCCATAGCTCTCCTGCAGGCGAACGACGACGGCGGTCCCGACCACCGCATAGGCGAACAGCACCGCCACGCCGACAATGACCGGCGCACTCCCGGCGCCCATCGCCGCCAACGCCGCGACAGCGCCAAACCCGGAAACAAGCAATCCACCGACGCGCTTGATCGCATTCGCCGAAAGCAAAGCCGCAACCGCGCCGATCATCACCAGCGCCGCGCCGCCGCCCACAAGCACAAATTCGACAGAGAGCGGCGTCACCACTCGCCATCCCGCAACGTGGGCGCGCGTCCGAACACGACTTGAAGAACAAGCGCCGCCGCGGCGACCGTGCAAAGAAACGCTCCGGCCTCGATCAGTTGCGCCGCATAAGCACAACCCGGCAGACCCGTCCCAGCGCAGATGCCGCCAATGCCAATCGCCAATACCAATCGCGCAATCATCGTCGGGAACGCTGATCGCGCCGCCACAGCGCCGAACGTCAACGCGTGCAACATCAGCAGCAGCCCAAACGCCATGCCGGCGACGAACCCAACGCCGCTACCAGCAACGCGCCCGGTCAGTAACGTCAGCGCGAACAACGCCATCAACGGCGCGAAGAACCGCGCCGCCGCAACGACAATGGCATCGGATCCGGCCTTCATGCGCGCTGCCTCAGCGAGCCGCGCTCACCGAAACCCAACACGCCGACACATCCAATCCCCGCGACCAACACCAACGGCGCGAGCCAAAAGCTCAAGCCAGTAAGTTCGTTTTGGATCTCCACCGGCGCAGCGGCTGCGAGCTCAACCAATGGCCACCAAATCGCAACAACGGCGACGGCCGCACCAAGCAAGCTCAACCACGGCAAGCGGCGCGGTTGCTGCGCCTTCGTCGCGCGGACGCTCAGCAGCATCGCGGCCAGCAAGAGCACCGGCGCCCAAGCTGCCGCGAACAGCGCCAGCGACACGCCGCCGTCATCGGCGCCGAGCAGCAACACCGCCGTCGCGACCGCAACGCCCGTCACCGTCACGTGCACGCACGTCACGAACAACGAACGCGCGAGCAGTGCGCCGATAGCCGTCGCGATTGCAATGCCGAGCAACGCAGCCGCCAGCCAAGGCAAAATCGCGCTCATGACATCGAACCAGTACGCGTCGCGCCCGGACGCGGCGCGGCGTAGCGCCCCGCGATTGGCGCCAATCCCGCAGCATGCGCTGCCTGCGCCACAAGATGCGAAAGCGTCGGCCCAAGCGCCATCAGCAATGCCGCGAGCAACAACAAACGAATTGCGATGCTCCAATCAGGCGCAGCGATGGCGAGCCCAAGCACCACCACAACTGAACCAACCACATCCGCGACGTTCGCGGCGTGAAGGCGCGTATAAAGATCGGGGAAACGCAACAGCCCGAGCGCCCCTCCCGCAATCAACAACAGCCCCACAGCCACGACCAAGCCTGACAAGCCAAGTCGCAGGACGTCCAGAACAGCGCCCGCCTCCATCACAGCTCCTCCGCGCGCATCAACGGCGCTTGGAAAGTCCGCGACCGGAAGAATTTGAGCACCGCTACATTCGCCACGACGCTCGCCAACAAAAACGCGAGCGCTGCATCAGCAAGCGACGCGCGTCCCGTTGCGACCGCCGCGGCGGCGGCAATGATAGCCACCTTTATCACGATGCCGTTCATCGCGAGCGTGCGATCATAAAGCGTCGGTCCGGCGAACAGCCGCACGACGCACAACAGCAACGCAATGCCAACGCCAATGGCGGCCGCAAGCGCGGTCATCTCCCGCCTCCAACGACACCAGTTTCGAGCCGCACAAGATCCGCTGCATCGATCGCATCCTCGTCGGCGACGTGAACAAGCAACCCATCAGCGTCAGCATCCACAACCACCATCCCCGGCGTTGCGCTAATCATGTTGGCGAAGGCGGCGCGATCATCAGCCCGATCCGCACGCGTGCGCACACGCACCAAGGCTGGATTCAGTTTCACATCAGCGGAAATCGCCGCGCGCAATGTCGCAAGCGCGCCGCGCGTCACGGCGCCGGCTCGTGCGATACTCAACGCAAGCAATCGTGGCGCTCGCGCGAACGCGCTCGTCGTCCCGCCAAAGCGCATCGCTACCAGCGCACAAAGCAAACTCGCGCCAAGCGCGATCGCCCAATCCTGTGGAGAACTTACGCGCTGCGTGGCCGCAATCCACAGCACCGCCAAGCCAACAAACATTGCTGCGGCGTGAAGCATTTATTCGCCTCCCCGCGCCGCCATCGCGCGGCGCTAAGGCTTAGCTCTGCATCAGTGGATTCGCCAGATTGATCGGGCCACAGACTCAGCTGTTGCGATTGAACAACAAAGCTGCATTGCGCCGCGCCAACGACAATTCGAGCACATCGTCGCCGTAAGATTGCTGATCGATTCCAGCGGCGTCAGCTGTAAACGACCAGTTCCAATACCGTAGCACCGTCTGCGCCTTCGCCGTCGCCAATGTGTCAAACACATAGACGGCGCGCCCGAGCGGATTGTCGCTACTGTCCGGATCACCGCTAGGACGTCGCAGAGCTTTCCACAGCGCGATCATCAGCGGACGCTTCAAGCCAACAGCCTTGCAGAAAACCCCGATCGCCTCGCCGCCTGCATCCGCAAAAATCTGAGCGGCGGTCGTCGGCTTCACACCGGCCAAGTGCGCGATTTCATGAATAAGGCCGCGTTCGAGCCCGTGTTCGGCGGCGACCAGTGCGCCCTCAAGCGATTTGTACGGGCTTTGCGCAGCGGCGGCGCGATTGCGCTGGCGGCGTTCGATGACCTGCAACGTCTTGCGCGTGTCAGCATCTGCCCAGCCCTCAGCCGCGGCGAGCTTAAACACTTCGCCTAATTCCTGGATCAGCACCTGCCGATCGACGGCGAAGCGTCGCAAAATCTGCAGGCGCGGCTGGTGCGCAGCCCACCAAAACAAGACCAGAGCCTGCGTCGGTTTCAATTCCGATCGCGGAACGAGCAGCGCTGGCAAGCTCGGCGCCTGCCGCGACTTCGCCACCACGATATCGACCCCCTGCGTAGAAAGCCGCGATGCGGGATTGCGTAGCACCGCTTCCATGGCGGCTGTATCGCCTGTCTGCAGCAGCGCGTCGGTTACGGTCTCGGTCAAACCACGGCGCTTGGCGATCGCCAGCCAATGCCACGCGACACCCGCGCGCACCGTCGCGATCAGATCAGAGTCATCAAAGCCGGCGCCATTTTCCAACAAGGGCTGCGCAACGCTGATCTCGTCACGCGCGAGGTAGCGCAGCAGCGCCTTCGGCGCATCGTTCACGCGCGCCAGGCCTAGAGCGCATTTGCGGCGCAGCTCGATATTACTGGTCCGCAATAAGCCAACGAGAATATCCGCAGCCAGCTGGCGCTCGTAAGATGGCAACCGCGTCTCCGGCCACGACACGATCTCGCACAGCCGCTGCACCAGAGCGTGCCGCGCCCGCGGTGCGTGCGGCTCGGTTAGCTCAAGCGGCTGCGGGTCGGAGTGATCGACCCGGGGCTGATTCGGCAACGCCATCCCCCCAGCCAGCACGCGGCGCGTTAAGCCCTCGTCAACGCGCGGCGCACTGGACCCGCCAGCGCCCCGCGACTATGGCAAGACCCCATGGAGCCAGGGGCGGCGGACCAGGTGCGCAAGCAGCGTTCGGGCATCTTGTCCGAACTCAATCTCTATTACCTCTTGGTTGGGCTCTACTTCCTCGCGTTCGGGATGCAGTTCGTGCTGTTCCCCTCGCTGGTAACCTTCGCACTGGACGCAACCCCTGCGGGCGTCGGCCTCGCTCAATCTGCGCTGTCGGCGCCAATGTTCTGTCTTTTGCTGTTTGGCGGCCTGCTCGCAGAGCGCGCGCGCGCCGGGACGACGCTGGCGCTCCTCTATCTTGGCTTCGCGTTCACCAGCCTGATCCTCTCCGCCATCGTTGCGATGGGACAGCTCAGCTACTCGGCTCTCATCACCTATGCCGTCATCGTCGGCTCTTTCGCCGCCTTCGCGATGCCGATCCGCGACGCAGCGCTCAACGGCATCGTCGAGCGCGAAGCCCAACGCGGCAAACACACACCCATAGCTACCGCCGCAGCCGTGACAACGGCGGTACAAATCGGCGCACAAATTGCCGGCATTCTCATTGCGCAATTCGCAGGCCGAACCCCTGCGCCCTATCTCGCCATACAAGCATTGGCCTTGGCGCTTGGCGCGGCCGTCGCGCTATTCGGCATGCAAGCGCCAAAGCCCCATGGCCACGAGCGGACACTTCAAGGCGCGCTCCGCGATCTGCGCGAAGGCCTTGTCTATTCTTTCCGCGATCCCGTGATGTCGCCGATGCTGATCTCCGCCGCTTATGTCGGCGTCTTTGTGATCGGCGCGTTTCAGGTTTTGTTTCCGCTGATCATCCGCGACGCGTATGGCGGCGACGACAACACCCAACAACTACGCCTCGGCGCGCTGCTCGCGTGCTTTTGGAGCGCCTCGTTCGTCTCAGCCGTCGTGCTAAGCCGCCTCAAACCTCTGCGCCAACCGGGCCGCGCTCTGGTCGTTTCCCACCTCATCGGCGCGCTCGCACTTTTGTCGTTCGCGTTTCACAAGCCTTTCGGCCTCTTCGCACTAATCGTGGTTCTTTGGGGCTTCGCGGCTGGCGTCGCGATCTCGACAAGCCGCACCATTGTTCAAGGCGCCGCCGGCCAACGTTATCTCGGCCGCGTTCTGGCTGTTTACTCGATGGGCTTCATGGGCGGCGCGCCGATCGGATCAGCGCTGGTTGGTTTCGCGGCCAGCCAATGGGGCGCACGCGCAGCTGCGCTAGCCCCCGCAGTGGGACTAGCGCTCGCCGCTTTAGCTTTAGCTGTATTCACGCCGCTCTGGCGCTATGCGCCGGCGCCGCCGATCAGTGATCCGGACGCGTAAGCGAGCTGCCGCGCTCGCGGCGGCCCGTCGTGCCGCGCGCGTTGTACTCGGTGTTTTCAGCCGTGAAGCGCGTGATCGTGGCGTCGGTTTCAGCAGCAGCCGCGTTGTGCGCCGCTGCCGCCGCTTGAGCTTGCGCTTGCAGAGCTTGTGCAGCGGTGTTGCACGCCGCCAATTCAGTTTGACGCGTCGTGCGCCAAGCCTCGAGCGCCTCGCGCGCGTTTTGCATCGCCGTGTTCGTCGCGGTTGCGCCATCAGGAATGGTCGGCGCTGCCGTGAAGTTGCATTGAGCTGGGAGGGCCGCGGGAGTGGTCTGGGCCAGGGCCGGCGCCGCCAACATTACGAATGCGGCGGTCGCGCCGAGCAGAACTTTCATCGTTATTTTCTCCTGTCCAGAACGCGCTGGTTCTATCCCTCGGTCGCGGGATTTGCGAGCCAATCACGGCCAAAATGCGGTGACTGGCTTCGCGGTTTCGACGGCCTACCGAACCTCAAACGGGACTCGCATCCGGTAACGTCCTTCAACTGCCACGCCGTCTCGCCTCGCGGGAACCATCCGATAGTCGCGGGAAATACGCAGCGCCGCTTGTCCGAAGCCCCAATTTGCGGGTGTTTCGGACAGAACAGCGCAGTTCAGGCGCCCCTCGACGTCCACCATGCAATCAAGAACGACTTGGCCAGGAATGTCTCGCGCGAGAGCTCGTGTCGGATAGTAGCTCTCAAGATCGCGTGGTTGGCGAAGCCATCGCGGATTTGTGATCCGGGCTGGCCCCACTTCTGCCGGCGGAAAGAAGCTTGTGGTCGGCGGCCCCTCAGTGTCCGTCGGCGTCGGCGGCTCGAACGTGACGTCCGTCGGCGCCTGCGGCAGCGGCCGCGTTGGAGGCGGAGTTCGCGGTCGCTCAATTGGCGGCGGCGGATCCGGCGGCGCCAACGTCACGACTGGAAAGCTAAACGGCAGCCCGCCGTCTTCCGTCTGAAATGAAATCGTAACGCTGAACGCAGCGAACACTGCAAGTCCGAGCAACACCGCCGACGCGCCGACCGACGTCGCGCGCATGCCGAGTGATTGAGTCATATGCGCCTCCCTGTTGTTGACCGGTCTTGGCGCCGGTTCGAGAGAAGCATGTGGCCGTTCGCATCGCGCGAATATTCACAGGCGCGCGAGCGCAATCACGGTTGCGCGATATCACGGCTTCGCGATGAACTCAGCCGCTGGGCGAAAACGGCACAACCATGCGATAGCGCCCGCGCACTGGCGTTCCGTTCTGCATCGCCGGCCGCATCACATGCGCGCCCGCAATGCGAAGCGCAGCATCGCCAAACCCCTGTCCTGCGGGGGTTTCCGACGTCACTGCGCACGACAAACGCCCCGCAACATCGACATCGCAATCGAGTACAACTTCACCAGCGATGCCTCGCATGAATGCATCACGCGGATAATAGCGCTCGGGATTGCGTGGCCGCTCAGTCCAAATCGCCGACGTGATTACGACAGGTTCGCTCGGTGCGGCAGGCGCGAGCGGCAACTGCGGCGCGGCTTGTTCTTGTGGCTCGGCTGCGCGCTGCGGCGTACGCGTCGGAGGTGGTTGCGCGGGCGATGGTGTTTGTGGATCTCGCAGCACCTCACTCACCACGGCAATGCGAGGCGCATCATCGTGGCGCCACAACGGCGCGTAGCGCATCGACGCGAGCGCCAGGAGCACAACCACAATCAGCGCTATCGACGCCGCAAACGAAACAAGCCGCACGACCCTCAAGGATCGCGCGGCTTGCTCTGGCGTATGTACGCCGTGGTTCACGTGCTCGTTGTCCCGTCAGCGTCGCCGCTGACCAGAAAACTCTGCCATTACTCTGGCCGCTGCCACCGAACGGTGGTGCGCCAACGGCCGCCAGAAGTTGGCACACCGTCCCGCGTCGCGGGTGCAATGCGGAAGAAGCGCGAGATACGAAGCGTGGCTTCACCGAAGCCATAGCCTGGCGGATCTTCGCTCGTCACCGTGCAGGACAAACGTCCGTCAGCGGCAACGAGGCAGTCGATCGTAGCCCGACCCTCAACGTCCCGCTCGTTCGCACGCTCGGGATAGTATTGAGAGAATTGGCGCGTATCCGGGCGCTGCAAGAACACCGGGTTGGTGATGACGGACGGCGTCGGCGGAGCCGGCGGCGGGTCAACCGCAACCGGAATCGGCGTCGGCGTCGGCGGTGCTGACAGATCCGGCGGCGGCACACGCTGCTCAGGCGGCGGCGGCGGCGGCGGACGATCCGGCGGAGGCGGCGGTGGAGGTGGTTTTTCCTCCTCCTCGATTTCCACTTTCACGGCGTCAGCATCATCGAAGAGATCCGCGATGGCGCTAAACTTCTGCGTAACCGCCATCCAGACGAGAGTCAGGCAGACGAGTGCCGCGAGGCTGAGAGATATGAGGCGAAGACCTACCATCGTCTTATCCCTCACTCGCAAGTTCAGCGAAGATACCGACTTTCACGAAGCCCTCTTCCTGTAGTCGGCTCATCACATCCACAACGTTTCCGTACGCCGTGCTCTGATCCGCGCGAACGAAGATCCGGGCCTCGGCGTAGAGATCCTGGAAGTCGAGCGCCGGATTGTTGCGTCTCGCGTGTTCGAACGTCTTTCCGCCGAGCTGCGACAGCAGCACAACTTCTTCGTCGACGTAGATCGCCATACCAGCCGGCGTTTCGCGGATGCCGACGATGGTTGGGTTCAACCCCTCCAATCGGATTGGCACCGGATTGGGCGGCGGCAAGTCAACGCGGATGTCGACCGTCGGGATCGGCGCAGTGACCATGAAGATGATCAGCAGCACCAACAGAATGTCGATGAACGGGATGACGTTCGGTTCGGAAACCGGTCCGTCTTTAGCCCCACCTACTTTCGCACCCATGACCTACCTCCGCCGATCTTCGGCGACGAGGCCGATCTTGCTGAAGCCACGGTTTTGCAGCTGGTTCATGACCCGAACGACATTGCGATAGGCCATATCCCCGTCAGCGCGGATGTAGATGCGCTGGTCCTTAACCTCGAAGTCGTCGTCGGCGATGAGCGGAGTGTTCACTTGCACCGCCTCGTACGTCGCTTCACCGAGATTAGCCAGATCGACAAAATCGTTCATCACATAGGTTTCCAAGCCTTGTGGACCGTCTTTGACGGAAATCCAGGTCGGACGAGGTGGCCGTTGTGACGGCACGATACGCGCATCGGGCATCGCAACTTCGATGTCGACGCTCGAGATTGGTGCGGCGATCATGAAGATGATCAAAAGCACGAGCATGATGTCGATGAACGGGATCACGTTCGGATCCGCGGTCACCTCTAAGCCACCACGCCTCTTGCCGCCGCCGCCACTTGATAATTTACCCGCCATTGGGGTCGTCCTCCAATGCTAGGTCAACCTCAACCGGCGCGACGATCCATGTCACGCGACACGAGTGCGATGAACTCGGCGGCGAAGTCGTCCAGCTTGGTGGCCTGCTTGGAGATTTGCTTGGCGGCGAAGTTGTAGATCAACACGGCCGGGATAGCGGCAGCAAGACCAGCAGCGGTTGCGAGCAGAGCGCCGGCGATACCAGGCGCGACGACCGCGAGCGATGTGGTTTGCGTCTTCGCGATACCGACGAACGCGACCATGATGCCCCAGACCGTGCCGAACAGACCGATGAACGGTGCGTTCGCGCCGATCGACGCGAGGAAGGTCATCGAC
>JBEBHI010000245.1:0-3459 GCA_040080935.1 Terricaulis sp. | reverse complement strand
TCGTTTTGAACGATATCGACGTCGCCCACGAGAACGAGGCGGTGTTCGCTATCGAAGTATTCGAGATTGTTGGCCGAGTACGAAACCGGGCCGCCGCCTTCGCTCAGCTGAGCGTGCGCGGGCGCCGCTGCAAACGCCGCGAGGACGAAGGCGCCGACGGCGATGAAAAATGCTGCGGGCCTCATTGCGGCGTCTCCCCATTCTGTTGATCGCGGTCGGGGATTTGTCCCCGAACCCCGCCGCCCAGCACCAAAGCACGGTCGCTGTCTCGCAATTCATAACTTCCGGCCTGGAGCACGCCAAGTGGTCCGGCGCCGGTGACGCCGCCTCGGCCGGTTAGTGTGCCTTTTTCGAGGTCCACGAGCATGTTTGGGGTCGTGAACCGGTTGCCGTTTCGGTCCGAGAACAGGACTTCGCCGTCGAAAACCACGGTTTGGGCCTGTTGATCGTAGATGCCCCGGGGGGCCAGCATGATTGTTCCGGCTTCGGTTCGATAAACCGGGGCGATCAGCTGGATTGGTTGATTCTCGCCCTGATCCCGCTCGGCGACTTCAGCGGAGAGCTGGTAGGGGCCGCCGTTTTCGGTGCGGCCGATAAAACGGGGGTTGATCATCCGTAGCGGCTCGGAGGGCGCGTACTGACCGGCGTTGAAGCCGCCTTCGATGGCGTGGAGCGCCATGAACACAAAGACAGCCGCGAACGATGCGCCGGCGCCGGCCACGAAAAACCGCCGCAGAGCTGCGATCAGGCGCGAGCGGCGGCGCGCAGACTTGAGGGTGAGCGCCCGTTTGGGCTCCCAACCAAAATCGAGGGCTGCGCCAGCTGCTGTCACGGTTCGGCTTTTCACCTGCCCCGGGGGCGGAAGCAAGGCGGCTCAACCGCTGGCGGGACGTCGCAGGCAGACTTGCCCCCGCCTTTCGTCGTTGTGAGCTTGCGCCGCCGCTGCACCGCGATTTTTCTCAAGCCAAGGGAGATCTGATCATGCGCCACCTCGCCGCCGTCCTTGCTCTCACCGTCGCCTCGCTGGCCAGCCCGGCCTGGGCGCAAGACTCTCCCTCCGAGAATGACCTCGTCGTCACTGCGCCGCGCCTCAATGAGATGATCCGCGAGTTCGTCGGGGAAGTATCCACCGCCCAAGACGACGAAAATCAAATCGCGCGCTGGGATCGCCGAATTTGTCCGCAGATCGCAGGGTTGCCTCAGCGCCAAGCGCAATTTGTCGCCGATCGTCTGTCGCAGCGTGCGCGCCAAATCGGTCTGCGTCCCGGCGGTCCGAATTGCCGTGCCAATGTGTTGATCTTCGTGGCGCCTGACGCCGATCGCTTCACCGCAGCGCTGACCGATCGGTTTCCAGAAGTCTTCGATCCCGGCGTGCCGAACATGCATCAGCAGAGCGATGAGGCGTTGGCGCAATTCATCAGCAGTGATGCGCCCGTGCGCTGGTGGCACGTCTCGCAGACCGTCTCAGCTGACGGCTATCTCGTGCAGAACACTGAGCCCCGGACGCGCTCCGGTGACCTCACCGGCCTTTCAGTCATGCGGACGAGCGTTGTGAGCCGTATGGGCCGCACAACCCGCCAAGACTTCAACCGCGCCATTCTGGTAGTCGATGCAGCGCGCGCTGCCGGCGTGCGGTTCGACGCACTGGCCGACTACATCTCGATGGCGACGTTGGCGCAGCTCGATCCAAGCGCAGATACGCGTGACGTCGATACCGTGCTCAATCTCTTTGCCGATCGCGACACCGGTGCGCAGCTGGTGGCTGGTATGACAACGTGGGATGTTGCCTATCTCGATGGCCTCTACCACGCACGCCGCAACGCCGCGAATGCGCGCCGTCAGGAAGCTGATATCTCAAGGCGCATGCGTACGGCCGAGCTTGACGCCGAATATTTAGACGAGCCCGCGCAATAATTATGGCGTTGTCGTCGTCGCCGGTGGCGTGAGAATTTCTGCCACCGGCTGAGGCGGCGGAGGCGGTGGTGGAAGCGGCGGCAGGACGATGTCCAGGCGATCGGCCGTATATTCGTCCCGCGCCGGAAGGGCGGTGCCGCGCAGCTGCGCTGACCATTGCGCCACTTGTTGCTCACGCGCTAGGTCATGAAAGCGGGCGACGATATCCGCGGCCGCGCGGCTCTGGCGACCGTCAAAATAGGCGTAGCCTGAGGGCCGTTGGTCACTTGCCGTCATAACGTTGATGAGCGCTTGCACCTGATCGCTCTGCAGCGCGCGCGCAATCTTCTCTGCGGCTGCGAAGTCCGTGTCGGAGCGCACGTGCAGCACGACAGTGCGCAGGGGCGGCGCTGGACCAAACAGGCTGGTGATGACGCTGCCGATGTTGCGCGTGTCTGTTCCGGTAGTGGCGGCGACATCGCCGGCGCCTTCGGCGCTTGGCGCGCGCGCGTTGGCGATCGAACCTGGATAGGCCGCGTCGCCCTGCGTGGACGCGGCCACAACTGCGGTCGGCGCCGGCGGCACAACGCCGCCCGCCGCCATCGCTTCTTCCAATTGGATGACGCGCTCTTGCAGCCGGTTACGTTCGCGCAGCACTTGGTTGGTGACGCCTAACGTCCAACCAACAAGCGCAATCGCGCCGATGCACGCAATAAGCTGCGCCACGAGCAGCGCGCGCGTGCTTCCGACAAAATTGCTGAGAACTGATTTTGGCATCCGCGCTCAGCCTCCCGCGCGCCGGATTGTAAGCAAACGCAACCCGGATAGCGCAGCGCACAGCGCCGCTACAGCCAGCACGCCATAAAGAGCGAGCTGCAACTGATCGGTGCGCATCACGCCATTGTACGTCGCCGTGAGCGCACCGGAGAACGCCACCAAAGCCGTCGTTATTGCGGTCAGCAACAAACGCGGCGCAGGCACGATATTCGGCCGGGCGTTTTGGGCCGCGCGGTGATCAATCGCCTCTGGCGGCCGGCTTTCGCGCACGAGCGCGGCCAACGCCGCCTCCAGCATGCCCCATTCGCTCTTGCCGCTGTGCATTTCAGCTATCTTGAGTGCATCGAACGGAGCGGGCAGGCGCACGTCATCAATCTGCATTTGCAGCAGCTTGTCCTCGTCCAGAGCGTGCGCCGATTGCGCCAGCACCCATGACGAATTGCGCGCACTCTCGCTCCACACCGTCACGACGGCGCGTGCTTCCGATGCCTGGCGCTCGATCTCATCAATGCTAGCTTGGCTATCACGCGCGTCCCACCACACGGTGTAGCCGAGCGAACTCAGCCTCTCTGCGATAGGCTGCACGCGATCGCGGTCGAGCCGCGAACAGGAGATGAAAACGTCCGCCAATTTCTTTGCCGTCCCCGCAGCGCTTAGCGGGTCTCATGTTAACGCCAGGAAAGGTGAGGTGGCGAGGGAAAAGGGCGCCGACAAGGCAAAGCGCGCGTTTGATTTGGCTTTCGCTCAGTAAGGGTAACGGGAACACACCATGCGCTCTTGGATTTTCGC
>JBEBHI010000244.1:0-3467 GCA_040080935.1 Terricaulis sp. | reverse complement strand
GCCCTCGATCGAACCAGCCCCACGCACAACGTGGTTGTTGGTCAGCGCATAGCCATCCGGCGAAATGATCACGCCGGATCCTGCGCCGTCATAGAGCCCGCGCGAACGACTGGTGCGCCGCACGCCAATCACGGCGGGCCCGATCTGCTCGACGACACGAATGACTGTTTCGGAAAAACTATCTCGTGGGCCACGCCGCGGCGGCGCCGAGACAAACGTGCTCTTGCGACCAAACATGAGGCGAAACGTAAGAGCGCACAGTTCCCTTCGCTAGACCCGCTTCCTCACACCGCCCCCATGCCCTACATCCCGGGCAATGCCTCTTCCTCCCACACCTGCGAAAATCCCCTCGCGCAGCTTCAATTTCTTCGCGTGGCTCCGGAATTCATTCCTGGCCGGCGTCGCGCTGGTATTGCCGTTTGTGGTGACGGCGTGGCTGATCTGGATGGTCGTCACCTTCATCGACACGCGCGTAGAGCCGCTCGTCCCGCCGGGCTTCGATATTCTGACGCGCTTTCCTGGCGGCGGCGTGTTGCTGGCGGTCGCCGTACTCACGCTCATCGGCGCGCTCGCTGGTAATCTCGTCGGCCGTTGGATCGTCAACACGGCTGATAGCGGCATCGCCAACTTGCCGCTCGTGCGCACCATCTATGGCGGCGCCAAGCAAGTCTTCAAACAAGTCGCCGCGCCGGAGCGCACGTCGTTCCAACAGGCTGTGCTTGTCGAATTCCCGCAGCCCGGCTCTTACGCGATTGGTTTCATCACCAACGAGAACACCGAAGAGATTCTACACGACGTCGGCGCAGACCTCGTCGCCGTTTACGTCCCACAAGCGCCGATCCCAACCTCCGGCTTCCTGCTCTATCTGCCGCGCAACACCCTGAGGCTCCTCGCCATCCCCCCAGACGAAGCCCTGAAGCGCGTCATCTCCCTCGGCATTATCCGCAAGGAAGACGACATCACCGCATCTAAGTGATCTTGAAATCCGACGCTTTCCAATCCGGCTTCGGATACGCCGGCGCCATATCTTCAAGCGTCTTGCGCACTACCGAGGCGATGATCGCGTTGCGCTGCCACTTGCGATCCGCCGGCACCACGCGCCACGGCGCATGATCCGTCGAACACCGATCCAAGACCACTTCATACGCCTTGGCGTACTCGTCCCACAGCTTGCGATCTTCCAGATCGCTCGCGTTGAACTTCCAGTTCTTGGTGGAATCGTCCAACCGCGCCTGCAGTCGCTCGCGCTGCTCGTCCTTCGAAATGTTGAGCATGAACTTCAACACGCGCGTGCCGTTGTCCGTCAGATGTTTCTCGAAGGCATTGATCTGCTCATAGCGCTGCTCGACTACGTCGGTCGGCGCGAGCCCGCGCACCTTCACCACCAGCACGTCTTCATACTGCGAGCGGTTGAACACGCCGATGACGCCCTTCTTCGGCGTTGCCATGTGAATGCGCCACAGAAAGTCATGCGCGAGTTCTTCTTCGCTCGGCTTACCGAACGGCGTGACGTTCACACCGAGCGGCCCGCAGCGGTTAAACACCGCGCGCACGGTGCCATCCTTACCCGAAGTGTCGATCCCCTGCAGGATCACCAGCAACGCGCGCGAACGTTCGGCCCATAACGCATCCTGCAAAGCGTCGATCGCCTTCGCGTTTTCCTTCGTCACGTCTTCGGCGGCGGCTTTGTCGGGAAACAGGTCGTCAGCCGTAGTGGCGCGATCGGCGAGCGCAGCCTTCGAGCCCGGCGCAACAAGGATCGCATTGTCGATGGTTTTGGAGAGCTTTGCCATGACGTCCATCTAGCGCGTGGTCGTTCAGGCGAACACCACTGTCTTGTTTCCGGCGATAACGACGCGCCTTTCGAGGTGCCAACGCACCGCCCGCGCAAGCACTTGGCTCTCGATGTCGCGCCCGATCTCGACCAAATCCTTTGGCGTGTGGTGATGCGCCACCCGGCTCACCGCCTGCTCGACGATCGGCCCCTCATCCAAGTCGGGCGTCACGTAGTGCGCCGTTGCGCCGATGATCTTCACGCCGCGCGCATGAGCTTGCGTGTAGGGCTCTGCGCCCTTGAAGCTCGGCAAAAATGAGTGATGGATGTTGATGCATCGCCCCGAGAGCCGCGCGCACAAATCCGGTGATAGCACCTGCATGTAGCGCGCGAGCACCAGCAGTTCGGCGCCCGTCTCTTCCATGATCTCCAACATCCGCGCCTCGGCCGCGGCCTTCGTTTCAGGCGTCACCGGCAGGTGGTGAAATGGCTTCTCACGCCAGCGCGCGAACGGCGCCATGTCGGTGTGGTTCGACACGATCGCTGCGATTTCGCCGCCCAGCCAACCCGTCTGCTCGCGATGCAGCAGATCGTAAAAGCAATGCCCGATCTTCGACACCGCGACGACCACGCGCGGGCGCACGGCCAAATCGTGAATACGCCATTCCATCCCGAACCGCGCCGCGATCGGCTCAAACTCGCTCTTGAGCGTGCTCAATTCGCTTGCGCCATTGCGCTGCGAGAACGCTGTTCGCATGAAGAAGTAGTCGCGCGGCAGATCGTGAAACTGGTCTGACTCCTCAATCGAAAAGCCGCGCTCCGCCAGGAAGGTGGAGACAGCAGCGACAATGCCGACAGCATCGGGGCATTGCAGCGTGAGGATGAAGCGGCCCTGCGTCATGGCGCCAGCCAAGCAAGAAAAAAGCCCCGCGTCACCACGGGGCTTTCGTCTTGGTGCGTTACGCGCATTTAGCTCGCGTAGTATTCGACGACCAGGTTCGGTTCCATTTGAACCGGATACGGCACGTCCGACAGCGTCGGGATGCGCGCATAACGGGCGGTCATGCCCTTGGCGTCGACTTCGAGATAATCCGGCGTGTCACGCTCGCCGCTCGCCAGAGCTTCGAGAACGATCGCCATCGACTTGGCTTTGTCGCGCACCTCGAGCACGTCGCCCGGCTTCACGAGGTAAGACGCGATGTTCACGCGCTTTCCGTTCACCTTGACGTGGCCGTGGTTCACGAACTGACGGGCCGAGAACACGGTCGGCGCGAACTTGGAACGATACACCACTGCGTCGAGGCGGCTCTCGAGCAGACCCACGAGGTTTTCAGCAGTGTTGCCCTTCCGGCGCGCTGCTTCTTCGTACGTCTTGCGGAACTGCTTTTCGGTGATGTTGCCGTAGTACATGCGCAACTTCTGCTTCGCGACCAATTGCAGGCCGAAGTCAGAGGTCTTGCCCTTGCGGCGCTGGCCGTGTTGGCCCGGGCCGTACTGACGCTTGTTGACTGGTGATTTCGGACGGCCCCAGAGGTTCTGGCCGAAACGGCGGTCCGACTTGTATTTAGCTTGGATACGCTTCGTCATGCGCTAGCGGCGCCTTCTTCATCTGACGGGGCCCGGCAACCTCACAAATGAGATTGCGACTACCCTGGCGGTTCGCCCGTCACCCAGTATGTCCCGGTCGCGGAAC
>JBEBHI010000243.1:0-3479 GCA_040080935.1 Terricaulis sp. | reverse complement strand
GACCGCTTGCGCCCGTGCCGCGCCCGTCGGGGTGGACATACACGGCGTGCACCCAAAACGTGTGGGACAGCGAGGGATACGGCAGCGCATCGATCGTCAGTTTGCCGATCAAGCGTTCACCGTCGAATGCGCCCCAGCCTTCGCCGCGGCCGAGCATAGCTTCCACGGCTTCATCCGGGCGCGCAGCGTCTGTATCGGCGACGTCCACGAAACCTTCGGGTGATTCCACCATCCCGAAGCGATGTAACGCGCGGTAGGCGGCAAGGTCGGCCGGCGTGAGTCTGCGTATGATCAAGTTGCGCCGCCGCCACCGAAGCGCTCTGCAAGGTCAGCCACCTGCTCGTCCTCGATCTTCTTGAACAGCACATCAGGCGGCGTGAACTTGTGGCCACGCGCTAGCGAGTCCCAGACACCGCGATCGTCAGCTCTCGGCCAGCCGCGCTTATCGTCAGGCACGCCCAGTGCATCGAGCACCACCTTCGCCGCGTCTGGAATAAACGGTTGCGCAAGAATGGCGAACAGCACGCAGGCATTGAGACCCGTGCGCACGCCAACAGCCGCGGCGTCCCGATCCGTCTTCAGCGCTGTCCACGGCGCGGACACCTGAAGATATTCGTTGCCGGCGACCCAGATCGCGCGCAGCTCCGCGGCCGCTTTGCGATATTCCATCTGCTCATGGAATTGCGTGAGCGCGGTGAGACGCTCGGCAACTTCGGCAAACAGCTTCTCCTCATGCGCGCCGACAGCGCCGCCATCCGGCACTTCGCTCTCGAACTTCGACGCGGCAAAACGTGTGATGCGGTTGATGAAGTTACCGAAGACGTTGGCAAGATCGGCATTAATGGTCTGCTGAAACTGTTCAAGCGTGAACGCAGCGTCGGAGCTCTCCGGTGCATTCGCCATCAGATACCAGCGCCAATAATCGCTAGGCAGCAGCTCAAGCGCTTGATCCATAAAGATGCCGCGCTTCTCGCTGGTGCTGAACTTGCCGCCGTACCAAGTGACCCAATTGAACGCCTTCAAGCGATCAACGAGCTTCCACGGCTCTTGGCTGCCCATGATCGTCACGGGAAAGCTCACGGTATGGAAGGCGACGTTATCTTTGCCCATCACCTGTATGTACGTGACGTCTTCCGCGCCCTTATCGGTGCGCCACCAGCGCTCCCAATCGCCGCCCGTCGCTTCCGCCCACTCGACCGTTGAGCCGATGTATTCAACCGGCGCGTCGAACCAGACGTAGAAAACTTTGTTCTCAAAACCCGGACGCGGCTTGCCGTTCTGCGTGACCTTGATGCCCCACGACAGATCGCGCGTGATCGAGCGATCGATCAGCCCCTCATCGAGCCACTTGTACGCAATCGAGCGCGCCAGCGCCGGCCAGTCCGTTGCCTTATCCACCCAAGCGCGGATTTGCTCCTGCATCTTAGGCTGCTTGAGAAACAGGTGCGCCGTGTCGCGCGGCTCGACATTGGTAGAGCCAGAAATCTTCGAACGCGGATTGATGAGCTCGATCGGATCGAGCAGCGTTCCGCAATTATCGCACTGATCGCCGCGTGCGCGTTCGAAACCGCAATTCGGGCATGTGCCTTCAACATAGCGATCCGGCAGGAAGCGCTTGTCGTCGATCGAGTAGATCTGCTTCGAGACGCGTTCCTCGATCAGCCCGTTCTTCTCGAGCACTTCGCAGAAATGCTGCGTCAGCTTGTGGTTCGGCGGATTGGACGAGCGACCGAAGTGATCGAACGACAGCTTGAAGCCATCGCACGCATCCTTCTGGATTTTGTATTGCTCCGCGCAATACGTCGCGACGTCCTGCCCGGCCTCCGCGGCGGCAAGCTCCGCCGGCGTGCCATGCTCATCGGTCGCGCAGATGAAAAGGACTTCGTGGCCCTGCAGACGGCGAAACCGCGCGTGAATATCCGACGGCAACATCGAGCCGGCCAAATTGCCGAGATGCTTGATACCGTTGATGTACGGAAGCGCGGACGTGATGAGGTAGCGGGCCATTATGCCCGCTACCTAAGACGCTTCCTGACTGCCAGCAAGGATGGCTTACGACGTCGGCGGCGCTGCTGCCTTCAGACGCGTGTACGCATCGCGCATCAAACCACCATAACGCTCAACCTGGCCTGAGCCGTTGTAGCCGCGCGCGAAGCCTTCCCAGTCCTTGCGGACCAGTTCGTCGGCCAGATTGTTAGCGCGCACGAACGCCGTGAACGCCTTCAATTGTTGCGCCTGGTTCTTGGCCATGTCGGTGACAAACGATTTCGGATCGGCGAAGCCGCACGCAGCGTGGTTGAAGCCCATGATCTGGAAGAGACCATAGCTCGCCGAAGCCACTGCGTTTTGCGGATCGAGCGCGTAGGCGGACTTCAGCTGGTTCCAGCGTTCATCTTGCGTGCGTGGATACTTCGAAGCGTCCCACGTCGGATACGAAATCGTCGGATGGCTGGCGTCGTACATTCGGTTGGTGCGGCGCGAGAAGATGTGCGGCTCGAACAGAATGATCGGACGTCCATCAGCGGCGAACGCGCCGGCGCGACCGCTTTCGACCTCGACAACGGCTTGCACGGCTTCGATTTCGCAGCCGAGCTGAGCAGCTGCCGCTTCGTAGTCTGCGCGCGTGAGCGCCACCGAATTCGCGGTCTTTAGCGATGTCAGATAGCCATCGTCGCTAGTCGGCGGCAGCGCGGCGTAAGCTGCCGCAAGAGCAGCGGCATACGTCGCGGCATTCGGCCCGCCTTCGTACTGACCGGCAAACGTCGCCCAATCGCGGCGTTGCAGTTCGTCCGCAAGGCCAGCGCGACTGACATAAGCTTCGAACGCAGCCAGTTGGCGGATTTCCGATTTCGCCATGTCGTCCACGAACGCGAACACGTTGGCGTAGCCTGCAGTCGCGAAGTAGCGGCCCGGCAGCTGAAACACGCCCCAGCTCGTCGCGCCAAGTGCGGCGGCCGGATCGAGGGCATAGGCTTCGGCAAGCTTGGTCCAACGCGCGGCTTGATTGCCGCCGACAGGCGCGCGGTTGTTGTTCGAGATCGCCGGATGCGCCGCATCGAAGCGGTGCCCCGTCAGCTCGCTAAAGTAGAACGGCTCAAATGAGATCAAGATTTTGCCGGACGAGAAGCCTGGGCCAGCGCTCTCTACGCGCAGGATGGCTTTCACGACATTCGCATCCGCGCCGAAGCGCTGCGCGAGCGCAGCGACCTCGGCATCCGGCACACGCGCAGCATCCGTCGCGCGCAACGTATCAAGCGAGAAGCCAGCCGGCGGGCCTGACGGCGCCGGCGGTTCGGGCGGCGGCACAGGTGGCGCGGGCGGAGTCGCTGGTGGTGTTGCCGGCGGAGGCGCTGGCGGTGTCGCCGGAGGTGGCGCAGGCGGAGTCGCCGGTGGCGGCGCGGGCGGAGTTGCAGGTGGCGGCGCAGGCGGCGTTGCCGGAGGCGGCGCCGGCGGCGGGGTTGGCGGACGCGGCGCGGGAG
>JBEBHI010000242.1:0-3573 GCA_040080935.1 Terricaulis sp. | reverse complement strand
TCGGCCAAGCTGGCGATGCCCCAGGGCAATGTCACAACGACGCTGACTTGATCGACGAACGAGCCGTGCAAATCCTGCATGGCGACGGCAGCCCAGATGACCAGGCCTAAAAGGGCCAGGCCGAGTATGCCGATCACTGCGCGCAGTACGTTCATGGAGCTACCTCTCCCGCGCTTGTCTCCGGGCGGGGGCGCAAAATCAAGGCGACGTGCAGCGTTAATCTCATTGCCTAACGCAAGTTGACGGACTGTTCCTGCGGCGACGTCAAAAACGGCGTGGCCTCACCGGCGTTTCTGGAGCAGCTATACGCCGCCCTCGCTGCTTCGGAGCCTCCATGACTGATCTTCTGACAACTGCCGAGCGTTCCGATTTTCGGCTGACCGGGCGAACCGACGAGGTTGAGACGCTATGCGCGGAATTTGAGAAGCGCTGGCCCGATGCGGTGCGCTCTTTTGAGTATGGGCGATCGGCTGAAGGGCGGCCGATGCGGGCGCTGATTGTTTCGCGTTGTCGTTCGTTGAACGCGGCGGAGCTGCAGGCGCGCAGCGTGCCGGTGCTGATGCTGCAAGCGGGCATCCACCCTGGCGAGAGCGACGGCAAGGACGCGGGCTTTATGGTGCTGCGCGATTTGCTGAGCGATCCGGCTTCGACGTTGCTGAATGATATCGCGGTGCTGTTCGTGCCGGCGTTCAATACCGATGGGCATGAGCGCGTTGGGCGTTGGAATCGGCCGAACCAAGTGGGGCCGGAGGAAACAGGTTGGCGCGCGACGGCGCAGAACCTCAATCTCAATCGCGACTACATGAAAGCCGAAGCGCCAGAGATGCAGGCGATGCTTCGCTTGTTGAACGAGTGGGACCCGCTGGTGTGCGCGGATTTGCACGTGACGGATGGCGCCGATTTCGAGCCGGACATTTCGCTGCAAGTGGAGCCGGTGAATCAGGGTGATGCGCGGCTTTGTGCGATTGGCGTCGAGCTGCGCACGGCTTTGATCGATGAGCTCGAAGCGAAGGGTTCGATCCCGTTGGCGTTTTATCCTGACCTTGTCGAGACGGATAATCCGGCGTCGGGATTTGTGCTGACTGTGTATTCGCCGCGCTTTTCGACGGGATATTTCCCGCAGCGCAATCGCTGGACGGTGCTGGTTGAGACACATTCTTGGAAGCCGTATGCGACGCGGGTTCGGGTGACGCGGAATACGATCACTGGATTGATCAAGTTGATGGCGGAGAATGGCGCGGCTTGGCTGGGCGCCGCGAGAGGTGCGGATGCGGCTGCTGCTGCGTTGAACGGCGCCGAGATGACGCTGGCTTATGCATCGTCGTGGCGGGAGCCGACGGCGGGTGCTGAGGTGACGGAAGTCGATTCAACCGCGGAAGCGGAGATGATCGAGTTTCGCGGCTACGCTTACACGCGCGAGAAGTCCGAGATTTCGGGCGCTTTGGCGACGATTTATGATCCTTCGACGCCGCAGATCTGGACGGTGCCGTATCGCAATAAGGTGAAGGCGTCGTTGGTCGTGCCGGCGCCGCGCGGTGGCTATGCGATCCCTGCTGGTTGGGCGGAGATCATTGGCGCGAAGCTTGAACATCACGGGGTGACGTTCAGTGCGCTTGAGGACGCGCGGCGGTTCGAGCGGGCTGAAGCATTTCGCGCGACGCATGTGCGCTTCTCGGCGGGGCCGTTCGAAGGGCGGATGCAAGCCACCGTTGATGGCGCGTGGGGCGAGGAAGCGGTTGAGCTGGCCGCCGGAGCGCTAATCGTGCCGATCACGCAGGCGCGCTCGCGTTTGATGATGGCGTTGTTGGAGCCGCAAGCGCCGGATTCGCTGATGGCGTGGGGCTTCTTCAATGCGTGCTTTGAGCAGAAGGAAGCGGTGGAGCCTTATGTCGCCGAGCAGATCGCGCGCGATATGATGGCGAGCGATTTGGAAGTGCGGACGGAGTTCAATCGGCGCTTGAAGGAAGATGCCGCGTTTGCGGCGAGTGCGGATGCGCGGCTTGAGTTTTTCCTGCGCCGGCATGCGTCTTGGGATGCGCAATACATGCGTTATCCGGTGGTGCGGATTTAGGCGCGCGCGGGCGCCCGCGAAGCGGGTGGCGTCGCCCTTCGACGTGGCTCAGGGTGACGCCAATTCAGACACTGTGCATCAATAGCGTCATCCTGAGCTTGTCGAAGGAGACGCGGGCTACAATGCCGGCGAGACGCCGGCGGTCCAAGAGGGGCGGCGCTTGGCTATGAGCTATCCAGTGCGGGTTGCAGATTAGCCGCAAGCCCTGACGTGAAAGCCTCCGCCACCGGCGCAGCAATCACCAGCCTGCGGCTGCGCAGGCCTTTGCGGATGCGTTTTAGGAAATAGGTGATGGCGCGCTCGGGGTGTTGCAAAGCGTCGAGGAGCGCGAAGACGCGGTCGAGGGCGCTGGCTTTGCGCGCGCGGATGTTGGCGCGTTTGTAGAAGAGATGGCCGCGCGAGAGCGCCACGCGAAAACCTGGCGGCGCGGCGACAGGGCGGCGCTTTTTGTTTGGCAGCGGGCCGAGGCGCGCGACGGCGTGCAGGAAGAGCGTGAATTCCACGGCGCGGTCGGCGTGGCGCAACATGTCGCGCAGTTTTTGACTGCGGCCGCTGAAGCCCCAGCGTGCGAGCACGCCGAACAACCAGCACACAAAACGCAGCGCCGAGGCGCTGTACGCTTCGACGCGGGTTTCATTGAGGAGGGGCGGTAGATGCTTCAAGGCGCGGCCAGTTTAGGGGCGTTGTGAAGCTGTTGGATTGATTTGGTGGTGTGGGGTTTGTTTTCAGCGGGTTGGCTGGGAAATGTGTTGGATAGAGGCGGCGGCTATCCTCGGATTTGTTGGATGTCTGCTTTTCGCCGATTGCGGACGTCCCGCTAATCGGGCCAGACGCGCATTATGAGTGCGTCGTCGATCTGTCCGCCCTCTGGTGGAAGTGCCTCAATCCACTCCTGCGGCAGAGGATAGGGCATGTTCGCGGGCGGCGTACCTCCACCCCACGCGTCAAACATGATGCCGAGCATGATCGGGCCACTGACGCTTGGGGCGGGGACTGCCTGCAGAGCGGACTCCGCAGCGCTTACCATTTCGTGCGGCAAACCTTCGCCGCCAGTCACGACCCACGCGCGGGAACGACTACCCGGCTTCACAACGACAATCAGCGTGCCAGACGTGCCGATGTGTGGCGGTCTAGCTGCAAGCGTCTCGTTCGCCGCATCAGTAAGCGCCTGCGTATAGGTCGCAAGCACCTGGGGGTCTGGCAGCCGCGCCTCGGTGATTTCGGGCGGCAGGTACAATGTGAGTGAGATCAGGACGAGAGCATTCTCGGATGACAGGCGAACATCGTCGGTGCTCGACGTCGCGCGTTCGGTACAGGCCGGCACAACTGCCAAGAGCAGCGCGATTGATGCCATGCGCAAGTTCATAGCCACCGCTCTACCAGCGTCGTCGTATGTCTGAAATGGGCCAATTGCAGACCTTCGCGCGAACCGCCGCGATTTATCGCACCGTTTCCTTCGGCTTCGAGATTTCTTGTGCTTTGGGCTCAGCTTTGAACTTCGG
>JBEBHI010000101.1:0-13541 GCA_040080935.1 Terricaulis sp. | reverse complement strand
GAGTCAATGACAACACCGGGCGTTGCCGCTTCGTCAGTCGTCGCGGGTGGGGGCGTCTCGGCTGGTGGCGCGGGCGGCGAGCAGGCCGCTAGAGCCAGAACGCAGATTGCTGCCATGAACGGCTTGGCGCGAAGCATGATCTGTCTCTCCCGAGCGCGATCTATCCGCTGGACCGGTGGCGGCAAGATGGCGTTCTAGGCGCCGCGATATATCGCCTTCGCAACCTCGGCTTCGCGGCGCTCGTTGATGATCCGGCGTGACACATCGTCAGGCACGCCGACGCCGCTGAGCAGGGCCTCGCCCAGCTGCAACGCCGCCTCGATCGAGTCCGGGCTTGCAAGTGCAGCCCCCGCCGCGTGCAAGCGCCGCGCATGCTCGCCATCGCGGGCGCGCGCGTAAACGGGAATATGTGGCCAAGCTTTGCGGGCTTCGACGACAATGCGCTCAACGGCTTCGGCATCGTTGATCGTCACCACGATTGCGGCTGCGTTGGGCGCGCCAACGCTTGCCAGCACATTGGCGCTGCTGGCGTCGCCGTAGTGCACGGGGCGGCCCTCGTTGTGCAATTGCGCGACCGCGGCCGCGTCGCCTTCGATGCCGATGTACGAGATTTCCTGCGCGCTCAGAATGTCGGCGAGCGTTTGGCCGACGCGTCCGAAACCGGCGATCACCACGTGTCCACTCTCCGTCGCCGCTTCTGGTGGCGGCGCAGCAGGACCAGCGCCGGCGATGCGGTTGGCCAAGCGCGCGCCAAGCCCCGCCACGATCGGCGTCAAGAAAATCGAAAGCGCCGTGACGATGAGCATGTAAGCGGCGGTGTCTTCCGGAATGGCGCCGCCCGCCCGCGCCGCGGCGATCACAACGAAAGCGAACTCACCAGCTTGCGCGAGCAGCAAACCCATCTGCCCTGCGCGTCGCCATGAGAGTCCGAACGCGCGCGCGAGCCCTGTGATGATGAGGCCCTTCACCACAAACAAGCCCGCGACGCCGATCAAGATCAGCAGCGGCTCGCTCAGCAGCCGCGAAATATCGATCTGCATGCCGACGGTGACGAAGAAGAGTCCGAGCAGGAGATCCTTGAAGGGCTCAAGGTCGGTCTCGATTTGGTGACGAAATTCTGTTTCCGCCAATAAAAGCCCGGCAAGAAAAGCGCCAAGCGCAGCCGACAATCCCGCCATCTGCGCAGCGCCTGCCATGCCGATTGCAGCGAGAAATGCAGCGGCGATGAAGATCTCTCGGCTATCCGCGGCGGCGACCCAGCGGAAGAGCGGCCGCAACAGCAATCGTCCAATGACGATGATCGCGCCGAGCGAGAGCAGCGCCGTCAGCAGGGCGATGCCGACCTGATCGCCAAATGCGTTTGCGCCAGGGCTGAGCGCTGCGACCAGAAACAGGATCGGCACGACCATCAAATCCTGCATCAACAGGATCGAGAAACTTGCGCGGCCAACCGGCGTCGCGATCTGGCTACGCTCGCGTAGCAGCTGCAGCACCAAGGCCGTGGAGGAGAGCGCAAACGCCAAACCCACAACCGCCGCTACGGTGGAGCTATTGCCAAACGCCATCGCGGCAGCGGTGATGGCGGCCGTGCACAACACGACTTGCAGCAGGCCCAAACCGAAGACGTAGCGCCTGAGCGACCACAAGCGCTCCAGTGAAACTTCAAGTCCAATTACGAACAGCAAGAACACGATGCCCAGTTCGGCCAGCAGCAAGGTCGGCTCGCTCTGCTCAAACTCGAACGCGGCCAGCCACGGCAGCGCATGACCGAGCCTTCCCAGCACGTGCGGGCCCATGGCGACGCCTATGATCAGAAAGCCCATCACCGTGCTGATCCGCGCCTTCTTCAGCGCCGGGATCAGCACGCAGGTCGCGCCCAAAAACACGAGCACCTGCGTCAGGACTTCGCTTCCGCCGCTCCCGTGTTCCATTCGTTTCGCTCCCAAGGTGCGACACAGCCGTGTTGGCGTTGCGTCGCCCCTTTCGCAACTGCGAGAAAGACGTTTAAGTGCCCTGACTCGCGAGGGATTGCATGGGCGCTGAGCTGATTACGCAACTGGAAACGGCGGCCAATGCCGCCAGCGCATACGCGGAGGCCGCGAAGGTCGCGGTGCGTCCGCTTGTGAGCAAAAACGGTAAGCTGGATCGTGCTGCGCTCGATCGCGAACAGCACATCGTCCACGGCCTCGCATGGATCGCGACCTACGCCGAGACGCTGCGCGAAGTCTCCGACTGGGCGCGCGCGCTCACTGAGGCGGGCAAGCTCGGCGAGACCGAGCAATTGCTCGCAAAGCTGTTGGTTGCTGAATATTCCGCGCAACTGGCAGGCGGCGTGCCGATGACGCAGGTCGAAACTATTCGCCCCGCCGATTTCGGCATCGATGCCCCGCCCGTGACACTGAGCGTCACGCAAGAAGAGAAAACCCGTCTCGCCGCGTTGCTGCATGACGCGCAGGGTCGCGCGACATTTGAGAACACCAACCTCGACGCGGATTTCGAAATGATCCGCGATCAGTTCCGCAGCTTCGCCGACGACAAGATCGTGCCGCACGCGCATGGTTGGCACTGCAACGACGAATTCATTCCGATGAGCATCGTCGATGAGATGGGCGCGCTCGGTGTCTTCGGCCTGACGATCCCGGAAGAATACGGCGGCTCCGGCCTCGGCAAGACGGCGATGTGCGTCGTTTCCGAAGAGCTCTCGCGCGCCTGGATCGGCACCGGTTCGCTCGGCACGCGCAGCGAAATCGCGGCTGAACTCATTCTGATCGGCGGCACGGCTGAACAGAAGGCCGAATGGCTCCCGAAGATCGCCAGCGCGGAAATCTTGCCGACCGCCGTGTTCACCGAACCTAACACCGGCAGCGATCTGGGCTCATTGCGCACGCGCGCCGCCAAGGACGGTGAAAGCTACGTCGTCACCGGCAACAAGACGTGGATCACGCACGCCGCCCGCGCCGACGTGATGACGCTACTGGTGCGCACCGATCCCAACACCACGGGCTTCAACGGCCTCTCCATGCTGCTCGCTCCGAAACAGCGCGGCGATGACGCCAACCCGTTCCCGACACCCGGCATGACCGGTGGCGAGATCGAGGTGATCGGCTATCGCGGCATGAAGGAATACGAGCTCGGCTTTGACGGCTTCAAAGTGCCGGCCGCCAATTTGCTTGGCGGTGTTGAAGGCCAAGGCTTCAAGCAGCTGATGGCGACATTCGAGAGCGCACGCATCCAAACCGCCGCGCGCGCCGTTGGCGTTGCTCAAAGCGCGCTCGAACTTGGTCTCAAATATGCGATCGACCGTAAGCAATTCGGCCAAGAGATTTTCTATTTCCCGCGCGTGTCGAACAAGCTCGTGATGATCGCGGCGGAACTTATGGCCGCGCGTCAGATCACGTATTTCGCCGCGCGCCGTAAGGACAGCGGCAAACGCTGCGATCTGGAAGCGGGCATGGCAAAGCTGCTTGCCGCGCGCATCGCTTGGGCAGCGGCAGACAATGCGTTGCAAATTCACGGCGGCAACGGCTTTGCGGTCGAATATCCAATCAGCCGCGTGCTGGCGGATGCTCGCATCCTCAACATTTTCGAGGGCGCAGGCGAAATCCAGGCCATGGTCATAGGCCGAAGATTGCTGGAAGAGGGCGTGAACTAGCGCTATCAACCACTTAGCCGCGCGCGGCTATTCCCAACACCGGCGATGTCGCGTAGTTGGTCGGCACCGAAAGCTCAGTGAGGCGTGATGCGGCTAGTTGCTCTTGTTTCATTGTTGGCACTCGCCGCCTGCAATCCGCAACCCGCCACCTATGCGCCGGACGTCGAACGCAATTTTAGAACGGCGTGCGAAGCGCAAGGCTCAACCGCTGCCCTGTGCGGCTGTACGTGGGGCAAGATCGCAGCCGAAGTGCCGCCAGGTGATTTCGCAGCGCTCGAGCGTATGCCAGGGCCGCAGCGCGAGTCTCATCCGCTGACGGCGCAGATCAACGGCTATGTCGAAACCTGCAATGCGAGCCTCACGCCCCTGGTTGAACCTGGCGTCGACGAGCCCGTTCCAGAGCCCTGATCTATCTTTTAACGAGATTAGCGCTGTTCAATCTTAACTGTGCTGGGCGCATACTAAGTGCGTTGCCCGGCAAAGTTTGCCGGTCGGAGAGTTGAGCGATGCGTTGGGCATTTGCAGCCCTACTGGGCCTCAGCATGTTGGCGGCGTGCGGCGGTGAGCACGCGCCGTATCCTTATCCGCAAAGTGCGCACGAGCGGTTCGAAATGTCGTGCCCGCCCGATAGCGCCGTGTGCACGTGCACCTGGGATAAGATCACGCGCACCATCACTTACGAAGACTACCAAGCCGCGCTCGCGCGCTTTCGTGAAACCGGGCTGATGGAGCCTCGCATCACGCGCGCGCGAACGCAGTGCATCGAGCACAATCGCGAATAGCGACTAAGCCTTCTTTCCAATCACGCTATCGACGCTCCATGGGCCAGGACCCGCAGCGGCGATGTAGAGGAAGATGAAGCAATAGAGGATCGCGGCGTCGCCGCCGTTTTGCACCGGGTACGTCGCTTGCGATGCGTGGCCGATGAAATACGCCGCCGCCATCTGACCAGACGACACAAAGGCCGCCGGCCGTGTGAACAAGCCGAGCGCAATGAGCGCGCCACCAACGAGTTCAATCACGCCAGCGATCCAGATCAGCGAGCCGGTTTCTGGCGGCTGAGCGAACATTTCGGTTGGCGGAAAGCCGAACAGCTTGGTCATGCCGTGCGCCAAGAACAGCAGCCCGCTCATGATGCGCAGCGCGCTCAGGAGTTGCGGCGAGAAAGGACTTAGAAAACCCATGGCGAACCTCCGAAGGCGCAAGCCTGCGGGCGCCCGTTAGGCGCGTCAACGCACAGGGATGATACTAGTTCAGGAGGGGCGGCGACTTTGTAGCGCCGCAAACAACGTTCCGTCGTCTAAAAGATCAAGCTCGCCGCCAACTGGCACGCCGTGCGAAAGCCGGCTCACTGTGACATCAAGCGGCTGCAAGCGTTCGGCGAGATAGTGCGCTGTGGTTTGCCCATCGACCGTCGCCGAAAGCGCCAAGATCACTTCGCGCACGCCCTCGGCGCTGGCGCGCTCTAGCAACTTCGCGATACGCAGATCGTCAGGCCGAACTCCATCCAGCGCTGAAAGCGTGCCGCCGAGCACATGGTAGCGCCCTTTGAATGCGCCAGCGCGTTCCAGCGCCCACACGTCGCCGACTTCAGCGACAACGCAGATCACGCCGTCATCGCGATCGACCGCCGAGCACAGCATGCACGGGTCTTGGGTATCGAGCGCCCCGCAATTGGAGCACGCGCGCACTTTCGCCGCCGCCTCACTCAACGCGGCGGCGAGGGGCGCCATGAGCTGATCCTTGCGCTTCAAAAGCTGCAACGCCGCGCGCCGCGCAGAGCGCGGGCCGAGGCCTGGCACTTTCGCCAGCAGGGCGATCAGCGCTTCGATCTCGGGCGCAGCGGTAATCGATTTAGAGCGCACGTGCTGGCTCAGAACGGCATCTTAAAGCCGGGCAGAATCCCCAAGCCGCCGCTCAGGCCCTTCATCTCTTCATTCTGAGAATCTTCCAGCTTGCGGCGCGCATCGTCGTGCGCGGCTTTGATCAGATCTTCCAAAATCTCGCGCTCATCGGCCACCATCAGCGAAGGATCGATGCTGATGCTCACCAGCGCGTTCTTGCCGGTGATGCGCAGCTTCACCATGCCGCCGCCCGAGGAGCCATCGACTTCCATCGCCTCCAGCTTCTTCTGCGCCTCGTTGATCTTGGCCTGCATTTGCTGGGCCTGGCGCATGATCTGCGAAATGTCTTTCATTGGCCTTCCTTCTTGCGCGCCGGTTGCTGCGGCGCGTTCGGCGCGGCAGGCATAGGCACAACATCGCCACCTTGCGCACTCTCATCCACCGGCTTCGTCACTTTGGCGATCTCAGCGCTCGGAAAGTGCTTGAGTGCTTCCGCGACGAAGGGATGCCTTTTGAGTTCGTCGAGTTCACGCTGGTGCTCGCGGCGGCGCTTGTCGGCCAAGCTTTCCACCGGCGCGGCAGATTCTGCTGTCGACCGGATCGTCCATTCAAACGGCGTGTGCTCTTCCAAGAACGACTTCAACCGTCGCACCATGTCGCGCGGATGATCGGGGCTGGCGACATAGACGAGCTCGCCTTGCGGCGCGAAGCGCACGACCTTTAGGCGATCCAACGCCACTTCAAGCTCGACATCGTTCTCGAACTTGATCCGCTCCATCACCTCATCGAACGTCGCGAACGGCGTCTCTGGATTTGCTCCCCCGCTGGCGGGGGAGCTGTCAGGCGCAGCCTGACTGAGGGGGCGATGCGCCTCAGCGTCAGACATCTGCGCGCCTGCGCCCCCGTTGACGGGGGAGGAAACGCCATCGCGCAACATCCGTGCGGCGTCTTCCGGTGGCGGCAAGCTCTGCGCCGCGCACAACCGCACCATCGCCATCTCAACCGCTGCGATCGGATCGGGCGCCTTGCCCGCTTCCTCCAACGCCTTCAGCAACATCTGCCAGAGCCGCGAAAGCTGAGCAGGCGAAAGACTCGCCGCCAGCCCGCGCACGCGGCCAACCCAATCGGCGCCGCCAATGATCTTCGCCTCTGCGCCGAGCGCCTGCGCGCGCGCCGCCTCGTGGCCGATGTCCAGCAGATCCCTCAGGATCAACGTCGGATCGGCGCCGCTATCGTACTGCGAGCGCGCTTCGCTGATCGCCGTCTTCGCATCGCCCTTCGAGATCGCCTCGAAAAGATCGAGCACGCGCCCGCGATCGGCGAGGCCAAGCATCTCGCGCACATCCGCCGCCGTGACGCTATCACCGGGCTTTTGCACCAGAGCCTGATCCAGCAACGATAAGCCATCGCGCGCCGAGCCTTCAGCCGCGCGCGCGATCAGCGCCAAGCCATCCGCATCGACCTTAACGCCTTCTTTGGCGCAGATATTTCCCAAGTGCGTCGCCAGCCGTTCGCTATCGATGCGCTTCAGATCGAAGCGTTGGCAGCGCGACAGCACCGTCACCGGCACTTTGCGGATTTCCGTCGTCGCGAACATGAACTTCACGTGCGGCGGCGGCTCTTCCAGCGTCTTCAGCAAGCCGTTGAAGGCCTGCGTCGACAGCATGTGAACTTCGTCGATGATGTAGATCTTGAACCGCGCCATGACCGGCGCGTAGCGAACGCTGTCCAGGATTTCGCGGATGTCGTTGATGCCGGTGCGCGAGGCGGCGTCCATCTCGAACACGTCGGGATGGCGGCTCTCCATGATCGCTTGGCAATGCTCGCCCGGCGGATCGAGCTCGATCGACGGATGATCGATGTCGCCGCGCTTGTAGTTCAGCGCCCGCGCGAGCAGACGCGCCGTGGTCGTCTTGCCCACCCCGCGGACGCCGGTCAGCATCGTCGCGTGCGGAATCCGCCCGAGCGAAAATGAATTTGCGATGGTCCGCACCATCGCTTCCTGGCCGATCAGGTCCTCGAACGTCTTCGGACGGTATTTCCGCGCCAAAACGACATAGCCGGGGCCGGTCGTATCGTCGCCGAAAAGGCCGGGGGGATTGGATTCGCTCACACCTGAAACCTAAGGATTTTGCCGGGAATTGCGACCCCTGCCAGCGGCGGCGTTCGCGCCTCGTTTACCGGGCGCCGATTACCCTCGGAATCTGTACGGTTTCGTCAGCGAAACGGACCGGGAGGGGCAATGACGTCACCGGAAACCTCGCGCCGCATCTGGGCCATGACGATCCGGCGCTTCGCCGAGATGGCTTGGTCGGATCATGGACCGCTGCGCTATGGCTCGGTTGTCCTAACGCCTATTTTGGTGGCGCTCTTAATTCCTGGTTATTGGTGGGCTGCGTGCCTGCTCGGTGCGACTGCCGGTGTACTAATTGACCTTCGTACGCAGGCCGCATTTCAACGCCTCTCACTCAGGCTGGACGATCTCGACTCGACGACGCTCAAGGCCATTATCGGCAAATACGTCGCCGCGCTTGCCGCCACGACGGGTTGCTACGTTGCGCCGTACATCGCGCTTTCGTTCGCGCCACAACCTGCCCCTGTCGTTGGCGTGCTGTTTGGCGCTGGCGCTGCGCTCGTTTCCGCGAACCTCCACGTCATGACGCGAACGATGATTTTTTACACCATCGCCCCCGTCATGTTCGTTCTGGTGTTCAACGCTGCGGCCTTGGGCGACGGTGTAAACGCGATCATACTTGCGACAATGGCCGCGCTCTTCGGCGCTAACGCCATCATCGCCGCGCGCTCGGGCGCCAAGAGTTTTGGCGAACTCATCAAATCGCGTCTGCACGCGGAAGTGGCGGCTGAGGACCTTGAACGCCGCGTCAACGAACGCACGGCGCAGCTCGAAGTCGCCAGCAAACGCGCGCAAGCCGCCAACAAAGCCAAATCCATGTTCCTCGCGAACATGAGCCACGAACTGCGCACGCCGCTGAATGCCGTCATCGGCTATTCTGAAATCATCGAGGAAGATCTAGACAGCGGCGACACCAGCGCCAGCGCCGCCGATCTCGCCAAGATTCGAGGCTCCGCCACGCATCTGCTGACTTTGATCAATGAAATTCTCGATCTCTCCCGCATCGAGTCCGGCAAGCTTGAATTGAAAACCGCATCGTTCGATCTGCCGTCTCTGTTACGCGGCGCGCTCGACACGGTGAAACCCACGGCATCGAAGCAGCGCACCACGTGCCAGCTCAATGTCGCGCCGACTGTCGGCCTCATGATCGCGGATGAAACGCGCGTCCGCCAGTGCGTGCTGAACCTGCTCTCCAACGCCGCTAAGTTCACGCACAATGGCGTCATCGCGCTCGACATGCGCGAGTGCCGCATCGGCCGCATTCGCGGCGTCGCCATTTCAGTGAAAGACACCGGCCCCGGCATCAGCGCTGAAAATCAGGCGCGCTTGTTCCGGCCGTTCATGCAGATCGACAGCACCAAGACGCGTGCTCACGATGGCGCTGGCCTGGGCCTCGTCATCACACGCCGCCTCGCGCGCGCGATGGGCGGCGACATCCAAGTCTCGAGCAAACTTGGCCACGGCTCCACGTTCACGCTGTATCTACCGCTCGACATCACCCAAGCGCCGCCCGCCGCTGCCGCCGCCTAGAGCGGCGCGACGCTCGCTGCGCCGGGCGCTGCTCCAACCTCGCGCTTCGCATGCGCGCGACGCTGACGCCAACGATCGAGCGGATGATCGATAAGCAGCAAGATCAACACTGACATCGCCAGCGTGCCGAAAATGCCGATCCACATCCCGAATGGCGGCTCTTTCGTCAGCACAAAGCCGATGACGAAAAGCTGCGTCATATAGATCGGGTAGGAGAGGTCGCCGATCCAACGATCGAGTGCGTTGTCCTTGAACGCGTGGAAGATGAACGGCGTCGTGACGAAGAAGATCGCATAGACAACCCAGCGCATGCGCACGTCCGTCCAGCCCAGCAGCGGGAAGGTGACGATGAACGCCAACGTCGCCAAACCGATGATCCAGCCCGTCGCCTTCGGCAGTTTCGCCACCAGTGGCAGCGCTTGGTGCGCCAGCATGCCGAGCAAGAACAAAAACAGCGCCGTGGGGAAGAGGCGTCCCTGCCAAAGCAGATAGTCAACATTCAGGAACGCGCCGCCCAGCCGCAACGCAATGCTCGCCGCGCAAATCGCCGCGATCCACTTCCAGCCGGCGCGCGCGAGGAACGGCGCGATCGCGTAGAACATCAACTCCATCGAGAGCGACCAAGCCTGCGGCACAAACAAGCCCTGCCACGCCACCACGGTCGTCTCGTCCGGCAACGGTCCGCGCGGATCCCAAACCATCGCGCCGCTATCGTCGATCGAAAACCAGAACAGCATCTCCTGACCGACCATCACGATGTTCTGGACCGCCATCACGATCGTCGTCAGTGGATTTTGCAGGAAGCGCTCAATCAGCGCCGGGTCTTGTGTGGCGCTCGCATTGAATGCGTAAACTGCGATCGCTGTCAGCGCGGCCATTACGAAGTATGTCGGGAAGAGGCGCAGCAACCGGTTCGAATAGAAGAGGCCGATGTCCTTGTATTTTCCATTCAGCACGAGCGCCATGTAGAAGCCCGAGATGATGAAGAAGGCCTGCACCGCGAGGCCGCCGCTTAAGAACTTGTAGCTCGCCAGCGGCAGGTGCGAGAGCACCACAGCCATCGCCAGCGCAACGCGCACCATCCCCATCGCAACGCTCCCCGTTCCGAAGGCGTGAGGATGCAGGCAAGCAGGATCAGCGTCTCGCGCGCCTGTCGCGCGGGCAGCGCAATCCGCCGCTTAGAGGCGCCGTTCGTCGTGAGACGAATGAAGAGGGGCCTGTTCGTCGCCAGACGAACGAAAAGGGGAAAGTGCAGACAGGACAGCGACCCGTACGCAACCCGTTACGGCTGCTTCCTTCCGGATCTGACCGGGTTGGCGGGGCGGCCGTCCGCCGCCTGCCTGCGCGCCCCATATCGCCGTTGAGGTGACGGTAGGCAAGCCGGAACGCCTGCGGCCGAAGTGCGTTCATATCCCGTCCAACAACAAAAGAGGCCGCCCGAGATGGGGCGGATACCGCGATGCTGCGTACCCTGGCGTTTACCCTGATGATTGGTCTGCCCGGCTTGGCCGCTGCCGAACAATTTCCGCAATCCGCGCAAGGCGTGGAAGTGCGCGGCGAAGCCGGCAGCGTTATTGGCCGCGTATCCTCCGTAGAGCGCAACGCCGACGGTGAGATTGTTGCTGTGGAAATTCCGGGCCTTGAGCCGGGCGATGCGCCTGTCGCGCCACGCGATCTCATCGCCGAAGATTCGCGCAACATGGTGATCCGCGTTCGCGAGAGCCGTGACCGCCGCGATGAGAACGGCTCTAGCGAGCGGCGCGTCCTACGCTGACGCCAACGAGCGGCAACCCCGCGAGCACGAATCCTAAACCGAACAGCACACCAGCCGCTGGCATGCCATAAGCCGCCAGCGGCTCAATTATGCCGAGCAGCCCGACGGCCACAACGCTCGCAAACCACGCCAACGCCGGCCAAACCGGTTTCTCGCCCACGCGCACCCAAGCCATGCTCAAGCCAACGAGCGCAATCGCCAGCGCCGCCGCGCCTTGCTCATAGGTGCTGAAGCCAAACGGATCAGCGTCCGGCCCGCCGATGAATGAGAGTGCTGCGACCGCCACGGCGAAGCTGGTCAGGCCAAGAAATCCCAAGCGCTCGGCGCGCTGCAGATAAATCCCGATCAGTCCCATCAGCAGCAGGATATCGATCCCGGTATAGAGCCACTGCAGCGCGACCTCGTCCTGCGTCAGCGGAAAAGACGATGCGATGCGAAGTAGGCCGCCAGCAATCGCGGCGGCGCCGGAGAGGCGATAAAGAGTGGCGTAGTTCATGCGCTCCCTTTAATCGCGGTTGCGAGCGCCATCCAGGGAGAAGCACCGTGCCGGTCGAGAATGAGCGCAAATTCGTGCTTGCTCACGATATATCCCCCACGGCGTTTGTTGGATGGACGCGCTGCGAAATCCACCAAGCTACCTCGAAGATGGTCCGCGCATCCGAGACCAGGATGGCGTCGCGACGTTCACGTACAAGCGCATGGTCGCATCGGCCCGAGAGCTCGTTGAGATCGAGACGGAGATTTCGCGCGAAGATTTCGACATGCTTTGGCCTGAGTGCGTGACTGGCCTTCACAAGACCCGCTACGCCAAACGCGACGATGCGGGTGATTGGGTCGTCGACTTTCTGCGCGACGGCGCGGGCGCACTCTATTTCGTGCTGGCGGAAGTCGAGCTGCCGCGAGGGGTCGAAGCGCCGTCCGTCATCGCCCCGGAGATTGCGCCGTTCGTGGTCCATGCCGTCGCCGCGACGGACTCGCGCTTCACCAACAAGCGCCTGACGGACGTTGCCTACGCCTCGGAGCTCTACCGTGAAATCACGGGCGGCTAGCAGCCCATTTCCTAGTGTTTACTAGGTTTTGACTACGCCCCGGGTGGGCGTTTGCTTGACGAAAAGCTCGGCCCTCCATACCTCAGAAAACCATGGCACTGCGTCCCATCCTCATCGCGCCCGATCCGCGCCTGAAAGAGAAATCCAAGCCCGTCGAAGGCCCGGTTACGGATGCGCATCGCGCCCTCATGGATGACATGTTGGAGACGATGTACGAGGCGCCTGGCATTGGTCTCGCCGCCATTCAAATCGGCGAACCGCTGCGCATTATCGTGATGGACCTCGCGCCGGACGGCGAACCGAAGAAGCCGCGCTATTTCGTGAACCCGGAAATCCTGTCGCGGTCCGAAGAGATGTTTGCGTACGAGGAGGGCTGCCTTTCGGTTCCGGAGATCTACGACGACGTCGAGCGTCCCGCGCGCGTGAGGCTCCGTTACATGGATTATAACGGCAAACAGATCGAGGAGGACTGCGAGGGCCTCTACGCGGTGTGCATTCAGCACGAGATGGATCATCTCGAAGGCGTATTGTTCATCGACCATCTGTCGCGCCTGAAAAAAGAGAAGGCGCTGGCCAAGTTGAAGAAGGCCAAGAAGCTCGCTGAAGAGAACAAGGAACACCGCCTCTAAATTCGCGGTTTTTCGGCTTGAAGGCCTTTCGCCTCACGCCAAAAACTCTATTCTCCGCCCCGATTTGACGGCGCACCCACGCGCCTCTTCCCGGGGGTCTCCATGACTGAAGCTGTCCGCACATCGACCGCCATCGACGTTGCCATCGCTGCGCGCTCGATGCTGTCGCATCCGTTCTATCAAGCCTGGGAAGAAGGCACGCTGACCAAGGACGCGCTCCGCGCCTACGCGCGCCAATACTTCCATCACGTCGAAGCGTTCCCGCGCGCCGTCAGCGCCGTGCACGCCAATTGCCCGAGCGCGCAGGGCCGCCGCCTGCTGGCTGAAAACCTCGCCGAAGAAGAAGGCATCGCCGAAGGCAAGGACGATCACGCAAAGCTCTGGCTCGATTTCGCCGCCGGCATGGGCGCGGATGAAGCCGAAGTGCGCGCCGTTTCGGTGAACCCGGAAACGCAAGTGCTGATCGATGCCTTCCGCAATCTCTCGCGCAAGTCGTACGCCTCTGGCCTCGGCGCGCTCTATGCGTACGAAAGCCAACTGCCGGCGATCGCCAAGACGAAGATCGAAGGCCTTGTTGAGCGCTATGATGTTACCGAGCAATCGACGCTGAAATTCTTCCAAGTGCACGAATACGCCGACGTTGAGCACTCAGAAGTCTGCCGCGAACTCTTGAACGAACTGCCGGAAGCTGACCGCGCCGAAGCGCACGCCGCCGCCTGCGAACTCGCGGAAGCTCTGCGCACGTTCCTCTCCGGCATGCAGCGCGAAACCGGCATGGTTTGCTGAGACACTGACGCGATCCTTCCCCCTTGTGGGGAAGGTGTCGCGCGGATGCGTGACGGATGGGGGCGTCAGCGCAGCACATCCGAACACACGCTGTTGTCGGCAGCCGCGAATGTTCAAAACAACACCGCCGTTACCCCCACCCC
>JBEBHI010000241.1:0-3618 GCA_040080935.1 Terricaulis sp. | reverse complement strand
GCGAACAGCGACGCCTTCGGTCAGATCTTCGTAACGGGCCTTACCGGCGGTTTCCGTCAGAATTGGCGTTGCGTATGGATCCCACTCGGCGATGCGATCACCGCGCTTGATCTTGGCCTTCTCGTCAACCTTCAGGCGCGCGCCGAACGGCGGCTTGAAGCTTTGACGCTCTTTGCCATCGGCATCGACGATCGAAATCTTCATGTTGCGGCTCATCACGATGAGGTCGCCCGAAGAGTTCTTCACCGTGTTGCGATCGATCAGGTGGACCGAGCCATCGTGCGCGGATTCCATCACGGACGATTCAGCCAGCTGGGCTGCGCCGCCGATGTGGAACGTACGCATGGTAAGCTGCGTGCCCGGCTCGCCGATCGATTGCGCCGCGATGACGCCAACCGCTTCGCCGATATTGACCTGCGTGTTGCGCGCGAGGTCGCGGCCGTAGCAGGCGCCGCAAACACCCGTGCGGGTTTCGCACGTCAGCACCGAGCGCACCTTCACAGCTTGCACGCCGGCCTTTTCGAGCATCAGCACAGTGTCTTCGTCGAGGAAGCCACCGGCCGGAACGAGCTGGTTGCCCGTGCCCGGATCGTTGATCGGCAGAGCCGCGGTGCGGCCAAGGATGCGCGTTGCGAGCGAGACGACAATGTCGGCGCCGTCGATGACGGCAAACATTTGGATGCCTTCCTGCGTGCCGCAATCTTCCTCGGTGATGATGCAGTCTTGTGCAACGTCAACGAGACGACGCGTCAGGTAGCCCGAGTTCGCGGTCTTCAGCGCGGTGTCCGCGAGGCCCTTACGAGCGCCGTGGGTCGAGTTGAAGTACTCGAGAACCGAGAGGCCTTCCTTGAAATTCGAGATGATCGGCGTCTCGATGATTTCACCCGATGGCTTGGCCATCAGGCCGCGCATGCCCGCGAGCTGCTTCATCTGGTTCTTCGAACCACGTGCGCCCGAGTGCGCCATCATGAAGACGGAGTTGAGTTCACCCAGACGGCCGTCTTTGCCAAGGGCCGGCTTGGAGACTTCTTCCATCATCGCGTCGGCGACTTTGTCGGTGCACTTTGACCAGGCGTCGACAACCTTGTTGTACTTTTCGCCCTTGGTGATCAGGCCGTCAGCGTATTGCTGCTCGTATTCAGCCGCGCGCTTGCGCGTGTCCTCGACGAGCGTTTCCTTCGCCTTCGGCACGACCATGTCGGCCATACCGAACGAGATGCCGGCGCGCGCTGCCTCCTTGAAGCCGAGCTGCATCATGCGATCGGCAAAGATCACCGTCGCCTTCTGACCGCAGAACCGATAGACGTTGTCGATCAGGTTGCCGATTTCTTTCTTGGTCAGCGTCTGATCCAAGAGTTTGTAGCTGACCTTCGGGTGCTTCGGCAGCACTTCAGCCAACTTCATACGTCCCGGCGTGGTGTCGATCGTGCTGCGGGTCGGCTTGTTGTCCGCGTCCACAGTCTCGTAACGCGCCTTGATCTTCGTGTGCAGCGTGACGACGCCTGCTTCGAGCGCTGACTCGATTTCGCCGATCGAACCGAACAGCTTGCCTTCACCGGGCTCACCATCCTTCATGAGCGAAAGATAGTAGAGTCCCAGAACGATATCCTGCGACGGCACGATGATCGCCTTGCCGTTTGCCGGCGAGAGGATGTTGTTCGTGGACATCATCAGCACGCGCGCTTCCAGCTGCGCTTCGAGCGACAGCGGAACGTGCACGGCCATTTGGTCGCCGTCGAAGTCAGCGTTGAACGCAGCGCAAACCAGCGGGTGCAGCTGGATCGCCTTGCCTTCGATGAGCTTCGGTTCGAACGCTTGGATGCCCAAGCGGTGCAGCGTCGGAGCGCGGTTCAGCAGAACCGGGTGCTCGCGAATAACTTCTTCGAGCACGTCCCAAACTTCGGGACGCTCTTTTTCGACCATGCGGCGCGACTGCTTCACGGTGCCCGAGAGGCCCTTGATGTCGAGGCGCGCGTAGATGAACGGCTTGAAGAGTTCGAGCGCCATCTTCTTCGGCAGGCCGCACTGGTGCAGCTTCAAATCCGGACCGACGACGATGACCGAACGGCCAGAATAGTCGACGCGCTTGCCGAGCAAGTTCTGACGGAAGCGGCCTTGCTTGCCCTTCAGCATGTCGGCGAGCGACTTCAGCGGACGCTTGTTGGCGCCCGTGATGACGCGGCCGCGACGGCCGTTATCGAACAGCGCGTCGACAGCTTCCTGCAGCATCCGCTTTTCGTTGCGGATGATGATGTCCGGCGCGCGGAGCTCCATCAGACGCTTCAAGCGGTTGTTGCGGTTGATGACGCGGCGATAGAGGTCGTTCAGATCCGACGTCGCAAAGCGGCCGCCATCGAGCGGCACCAGCGGACGCAGTTCCGGCGGGATCACCGGGACCATCGTCAGGATCATCCATTCCGGCTTGTTGCCCGAGCGGATGAACGCTTCGACCAGCTTCAGGCGCTTCGCGAGCTTCTTCGGCTTCAGTTCCGAAGTGGACTCGGCGATTTCCTTGCGCAGCTGCTCAGCCTCTTTTTCAAGGTTGAGCGCCATCAGCAATTCACGCACGGCTTCCGCGCCGATCGACGCGGTGAAGCTATCTTCGCCGTACTCGTCTTGCGCGCGGATGTAGTCCTCTTCCGTCAGCAGCTGCTTGGCTTCGAGCGGCGTCAGGCCCGGCTCGAGAACGATGTACTGTTCGAAGTACAGAACCTTCTCGATGTCCTTCAACGCCATGTCGAGCATCAGCGCGATGCGGCTCGGCAGCGACTTCAGGAACCAGATGTGCGCGACCGGCGCAGCAAGCTCGATGTGGCCCATGCGCTCACGGCGAACACGCGCGAGCGTAACTTGCACGCCGCACTTTTCGCAGATGATGTCCTTGTACTTCATCCGCTTGTACTTGCCGCAGGTGCATTCGTAGTCCTTCTGCGGGCCAAAGATGCGCGCGCAGAAGAGACCGTCACGTTCCGGCTTGAACGTGCGGTAGTTGATCGTTTCCGGCTTCTTGATTTCGCCGAAGCTCCACGACTTGATCTGTTCGGGGCTCGCGATCGAAATCTTGATCTGATCGAACACAGGCGCCGGCGGCTGGTTGTTGCCGAAGGTGTTGTTGATCAGCTCTTGGTTCATAGCGCTCATTCTCTCTTACCTTCCGTCGTCCCAGTGGTGCGGCCCGGGACGTGGGCTTGGCATTTTCAAATCGTGTCCCGCGCGCCGCTTTCGCGACGCGCGGGGTAGTTCGTTTTACTCGGCAGCCTTCAGGCGCGTGCCATCGACCAGTTCCACGTTGAGGCCGAGCGAGCGCATTTCCTTCACGAGCACATTGAACGACTCGGGGATGCCCGCTTCGAACGTGTCGTGGCCGCGCGTGATGGCCTCGTAGACTTTGGTCCGGCCGGCGACGTCGTCCGACTTCACCGTCAGCATTTCCTGGAGCGTGTAGGCCGCGCCGTAAGCTTCGAGCGCCCACACTTCCATTTCGCCGAAGCGTTGACCGCCGAACTGCGCCTTGCCGCCCAACGGTTGCTGGGTGACGAGCGAGTACGGACCGATGCTGCGCGCGTGGATCTTATCGTCCACCAAGTGGTGCAGCTTCAGCATGTAGATGTAGCCGAC
>JBEBHI010000100.1:0-13561 GCA_040080935.1 Terricaulis sp. | reverse complement strand
AACCGCCGTACGGCGGTGACGATCAGCTTCCGCTAATCGCTCCACTACAAAACTAAAGCGCGGGCCCAGCGAAAGCTGGGCCCGTTGCTTTTGGGCGCACGGTGCGCGACCACCGCCTCATGACAAGCGCCGCCACCGTTCCCGAGAGCCAAGTCGCGCAACTCGCGATGAAGCGCATCCTCACCGCCGCATGGTTGGCTGTGATCGCCGGCATCGTCGTGCAGCTCATCGTCATCGCCGCGCGCGCCTGGTTCGGCGGCACCATTCAAGCCGCCGGCTTCGCCGCGGAAATGGCGCAAGGCGTGAGCTGGTCGATCATGGTGTGCGCCGCGATCGCCGTCGGCACGCTCGCCTCAAAATCGCGGGCGGCGCTTGCGGGTTGGATCGGCTTCTTCGCCGGGCCGCTCGCATGGGCGGCCGCGAAGGGCGTTCAAAAAGGCGTGCAAGCACTCGCGGGCGTCCCGCAAGATCAACTCACTCTGCTGTTCTGGAGCGTGTGCATTTGGAAGGGCATTGAATACGCCCTGCTCGGCTACGGCCTAGCAAACCTCGTCGCCGCCTCGACGCGGCGCGCTGGCGAGTACATCGCAGTCGGCGTTCTCGTCGGCCTGCTCAGTGCCTGCGTGGTCATCGCGCTCAACGTCGCCAACACCGACATCACCGGCGCGGCATTGCCGGCGCCCAAAATGGCGAGCCTGTTCACCAACGAACTCTTCTTCGCCGCTGCCTGCAGCTTCGTCATCTTCACCGCGCAATCACTCACGCGCAGCATCGGCTTGCTGAAAGCAAACTAACGGAACGGCGGCTCATCGAACGCCCGCAGTTTGCGGCTGTGCAGCCGGTCGCGGTTCTGCTTCAGCAACGCGATCGTCTCCAAGCCAATCCGCAAGTGCGCGCCGACGGCGCTATCGTAGAAGCGATCCGAAACGCCCGGCAGTTTGATCTCACCATGCGCCGGCTTGTCGGAAATACAGAGCAACACCCCATACGGCACGCGCATGCGAAACCCCTGCGTCGCGATGCACGCAGATTCCATATCCACCGCGATCGCGCGCGATTGCGAAAGCAGCTGACGTTCCTGATTGTAGTTCAGCTCCCAGTTACGATCGGCGTACGACACCACCGTTCCGGTGCGCAGACGCCGCCGCAAATCCTCGTTGTCGCCTGACACCGCCGTCGCCGCCTGCTGCAGTGCGATCTGCACTTCAGCTATCGCGGGGATCGGCACTTCCAGTGGCACGCGATCGTCGAGAATTTTGTCGCGCCGCAAGTACGCGTGCGCGAGCACGTAGTCGCCAATGCGCTGCGTGTGACGCAAGCCGCCGCAATGCCCAATCATCAGCCAGCAATGCGGCCGCAACACCGCCAAGTGATCGGTGATCGTCTTCGCGTTCGAAGGCCCGACGCCAATGTTGACGAGCGTGACGCCATCACTGTCCGGCGTCGTCAAATGGTACGCCGGCATTTGATACTTGCGCCACGGCGCACCCAGCGCTTTCGCTTCGGCATCCTGATCGCCCGCCTCGATCCGTACGCCGCCGGGACACGAGAGCGCCCACCCTTTCGGACCATTCGCGACACCCGCCGCCGCCCAGCGCACGAACTCATCGACATAACGCTGGTAGTTCGTGAACAATATCCACGGCTGCACGTCCTGCCATGGCGCGCCTGTATAGTGCTCGATCCGCTTCAGCGAATAGTCCGTGCGCGGCGCATCGAACAGAGCCAGCGGCCGCGCGCCATCAAGGCGCTCGATGCGCAACCCATCGACAACCGCATCGCCAACTTGCGTCAAACGCGGACTCGGGAAATAGCGCGCCAACTCTTCCGCCGGCACGTTCTCAAACGCTGCAGCGCCAGCCGCATCGAGCACAAACGAATACGGAATTTCGTTGTCGCTGGTGCGCACGCTGAGCTCAGCGCCGTAATCGTCGACAAGCAACTTAAGCTGCTCAAGCAAGTACGGGCGATAGTAATTCGGCTGTGTGATCGAGACCGCATATTCACCCGGCCATGTCAGCTGACCGTACGCGCGCGGCAAACGCGGCGCCGGCGCATTTGGCAGATATGTGACACGCAGCTCGGGATATCGGAACAGCATGCGCTCATCGATCGATGGCGGCACGCCCTCTTCGGCATAACGGCGGATTGCATTGATCAGCGCCGTGACAGCGCGATGATACATAAACTCAAGACGGTCGACGGCCTCAGCCGGCGTTTTCGGATCTTCCATCGCGGGAGTCTCGCGCGATGGGCGGTGACGTCAAGTGGCGCCGATCAGGCGACGCGCGGAATTGGGTCAACAAGGCGCGAGCGGCGATAGGCGGTGTGCGACATGCGGACTTGGTTCTGAAACAAAAATCCGAGCGGAGCGTCATATTTGTAGATCGACTCCACCATAATGACGCTGCTGCCGACGACCATCATGCGGCTGTCGAGCGAAACGTTCGAGTTCACGGTGCGCCCGGACATGCCGCCATGCCCTTCGCTCCAGACCACACGCGCCGTCGAAGCATTGACGATGCTGATGCTGGAGATGCGGATTTCCATCGCGCCGGACAGGTTCGGGTACATCAGCACGTCGAGACCGCGCCACAAGCTGGTAAGCTCGGCGTTTGAGATTTCCGTGTCACGCGCCACCACGTCGGCCAGCGAAGCCGCGGCGTTCTGAGCGCGCTTGTTGGCGCCCATGACGTCGATCAAATCGACCGACCCAAGCAGCAGCGGCACCATCAAAAGCGGCGCAATGATCGCGAACTCAAGCGCGGCGACGCCCTTATTTTCGCGTACGAAACGGCGGAGATTTTTGATCAGGTTCATGACGCTGTGAACGGTTCGTTGCGGAACATCATCGTGGACACGAGAATTCGTTCACCTCCAGAAATGTTCTGAAAGATGGGCTCGAACAGCGGCGTCATCACCTTCCAGCGATAATACGCGCGGACGACGACGATGTCGGAGGGCTGGCCGGGCTGATAGCCCATGCCGCCAGTGTTGAACTGGTTGTTTTGGATCGGCGCCTGCGCGCCGTTGCTGGCGTCCACGAACGAACTGAAGCGGCGCACATCGAGATAGAGATTGCCGTCGCAACCCATGACGATGAACTTATTGATCTGGGTGCAAAGTTGCGTGCGGATCTGCGCTTCGGTCACGCCATTGGTCTGCGCCTGCCCCGTGCGGATTTGCCGGGCCGTTTCCGACACCGCGAAATCGAGGCTGGTTTGCGCGAAGCCGATCATCGACACTTCGGCCAAGCCAAAGGTCAGCAAAAAAAACGGCATCAGCACGAGCGCGAACTCGACCGCGGCCGTGCCGCGGCGCGCGCGGGCGAACCGGCGAAAAGCCTTCATTCTGCGTAGTGCGCGCGAAAACATGTCGCCTCCGAATGTGTATATTACACTCGGAGTGGCTGATTTTCCGTCAAAGGAGAGCGTAAACGCCGATTAACGGCGGCTGGCAGTCGCGGCAGCAGCGCGATTGTTGATTTGGTCGGTGATGGCCGACGCGGTTTCGCCGTCGCCAATGTCAGGACGCGGACGGCAAGTGGGCGTGCACTCAATGCGCTGCGTTTCCACACCGCGCGTGACCATTACAACATCCGTCTCGTCCGCCGCCACAACAACGCGGCCAGAATAAAGCACGCGGCCGTTCTGCCCGACGACGACCAAATTGGTCGAACCGTAAGAGCGGCCAGTGACGAAAAGGAACATATCGTTCTGCACGGTGACGCCGGCGATCGACGGGTTGCCGATGGCGACGCCCTCTGCGGGCTCCGACAGTCGGATCGGGAAAGCTTGATCAAGAGCGACGCGAACATCGCGGGCGGATGCGGGCGCTGCCAGCACAAACAAAGCGGCGGCAGCAGCTACAAGCGGACGCAGAACGCGCATTGGCGTTTCCTTCTCTATCTCTCCTTATACTGGCTACGCGCCAATGGTTTCGGGATCGCTAAGAACGCACACGTACGCGCGCGCTGCGTATAAGATGACAAAGGCGCCACGCGCCGAAATCGAGCCGCGTCGTTAACGCAATTTTTGCCCTCTCTGTTAGCGTCAAAATTTACTTCGCTCCCGTAATGTCTGCGAGCGTCTGGGAAGGTCGTCGGGTGCGACGAGTGACCGGGCCGGTGAAAAGAGCACTCGACAAAACGGAGTTATATTATGTTGAAGCGTTTCCTGAAGAACGAAGACGGCGCCACTGCAATTGAGTACGGCCTGATCGCCGCCCTCATCGGCGTTGCAATCATTGTCGCCGTTACGGCGGTTGGCGAGAACCTGAGCGCGACGTTCGACACGGTCGCCGGTTCGCTCGGCGGCAGCTAAGCAATAAGCGCGATTGGCGCGGCGCTCCTCGGGCGCCGCGCCCTTTGCGTCCTTGTTTCCCCTCCTCGAAACGCCGCCCCTCGGGCGGCGTTTTTTGTTTTTAACAATTCCTTGAGACGGCTCCCCGCAGAATCATTTCGCAATGTTCGAAATGATCGCGCTCGCTGCCTTCGCCGGATTGGTTCTCTTCGCGGCGTACTCCGACGCGTCGCGGCTTATCATTCCAAACTGGGTTTCAATCGCGCTCACCGCGATTTTTCCCGTCGCCGCTTTGATTGCCGGCGCACCCCTCGCCCAGATCGGCCTGCACGTCGTCTTCGGGTTCGGCGTTCTCGCGATCGGCTTCGTCCTTTTCCAATTCAACATCATCGGCGGCGGCGATGCGAAGCTGCTCGCGGCAGTGTCGATCTGGACCGGCCTCACAGCCTTCATGCCCTTCATCGTCTGGACCGCGCTCGCCGGCGGCGTGTTGGGCTTCGCGCTCTTAACGGCTCGTCAACTCATTCCCGTCGGCACGTATCCGGCGTTCGTCGATCACCTTCTAAAGAAGCAAAACGGCATCCCCTACGGCGTGGCGATCATGATCGGCGCACTCATGGCGATTCCATCCCTTCCTTACATGTCAAGCCCGTTAACCCTGCCTTAGCCACAACAATGGTCTGTTCCGTTGAAGTGCTTCGGGGACGAACGCGCGGGGAGTCAAATACATGTCGGCGCGTCAGCTGATCGTTCTAGTGGTCGCCGCAATCGCGGCCGTAGGCGCTCTTCTTCTCATTCGTGGTCTGGGTTCACGTCAGGCTGAGCAAACTGCGGCTGAGACTGAGCAAATCGCCGGCCAGCAAGTGCTTGTCGCGGCGCGCGATATTCCGCAGGGCGCAGCGCTTGCGCCGAGCGATCTCGCGGTCGCCCTCTTCCCGACCAGCTCGGTCTCGAACAGCTTTATTCGCCTTGATCAGCAACCGTCCGCACAAGCCGATCTCGTCGGCGGCGTGACGCGCCGCGCCTTCGTGCAAGGCGAGCCGATCGTCAGCGCTTCAGTCGTCCAACCCGACGGCCACGGCTTCCTCGCTGCGCAACTTGAGCCAGGCGCACGCGCGGTCGCCATCGAAATCGAAGCCACCACCGCCGCCGGTAACTTCATTCAGCCGAACGACCACGTCGACGTCATCATGACGGCGCGCGTGAACAACCGCGAAGGCGGCGGCGAAACCGTTCGCAGCGACATCATCCTCCGCGACATCCGCGTCATGGCGCTCGGCGACAAGACGGGCACGCAAACATCCGGCGAAACGCCGGAAGTCACCGAAGCTGCGGTCGCGGTTCTCGAAATGACGGCTGAACAAGCGCGCGTTCTCGCGCTCGCCGACGAGATGGGCACGATCAGCCTCGCGCTTCGCGGCGTTCAAGCTGAAACGGTTGGCATGAGCACGGGCGAGGCCAACTCACCTGAAATGAGCAACCAATCAGGCGGCGGCGTACGCATTCACGCGTATGGCGTCATGACCGGGGGCAATTGATGAACGCCGCTAAAACTTTTCGCGCGTCTCTCGCCACTGCCCTCTCCACGGCAATGGTCTTGGCGCCAACCTACGCGCTCGCGCAGGTCGAGCCGCCGGACGCAACCTCGGTGCGCATCAACAATGGCGGCGGCTCACGCTCCGCTTCTTTGGTGCTGCCGTTCGGCAAGTCGGCGATCATCGATCTTCCCGCTGACGCACGCGACATTCTGATCTCGAACCCGGCCATCGCTGATGCAACGGTGCGCACTGCGCGCCGCGCCTACGTCATTGGCCGCGCGCTCGGTCAAACCAACATCTTCTTCTTCGACGCCGCTGGCCGCCAAATCGCCAACGTCGAAATCCGCGTCGAACCGGATGTCGCCCCACTCAACGACATCCTCCGCCGCACCAACTCGGACTCGCAAGTCACAGCTGAAGCCGTGAACGGCTCGATCGTGCTCTCCGGCACCGCGCGCAACGCGGCTGAAGCCGATCGCGCCCGCCAAATCGCCACGCAGTTCCTGCAAACCACAGGCGCTACTGGCTCAGGCGCAGCGGCCGGCCCCGATCGCATCGTCAACTTGATCCAAGTGCAAGGCAGCGAGCAGGTTCTCGTGCGCGTGCGCGTGGTCGAGATGAGCCGCACGCTCGTCCGTCAGCTCGGCATCAACGCCAACTACGATGAGATGATCAACCAGCTCATCGGCGAAGACGACTTCCTGAACCTCGCCACCGCCAACGGCTTCTCGGTCAACGGCCAGGCCCTCGGCGGTCTCGCGGCCACTGGCGGCGTCGCCAGCAACATTCTCCGCCCCGATAGCTACGCCTATCCGAGCGGCACCGTGAACGACGCCATCGGCACCAACGGCGCGATGGTCGGCGGCTACGAGTTCGATCCCACCACCAACACCACGACCTACGGCCCCGCTCACATCGAGCGCGCGCGCAGCACCGACGCAACCATCGAAGCATTCGAACGCGCCGGCCTCCTCCGCGTTCTCGCCGAGCCGAACCTCACCGCCATCTCGGGCGAAGCCGCGCGCTTCCTCGCCGGCGGCGAATTCCCGGTGCCGGTCAACAGCGACGACGGCCAGATCTCGGTTGAGTTCAAGCCATTCGGTGTTGGTCTCGCCTTCACGCCGATTGTCATGTCCGGCGGCAACATCTCGCTCAAAGTTTCGACCGAAGTGTCGGAGCTGACGAGCGAAGGCGCGATCTCCACCGGCGACACGCCGATCCGCAACCAAGATGGCACCACCACCGTCATCCGCGGCATCACCATTCCTGCTCTGCAGGTGCGCCGCGCTGAAACGACCGTCGAAATGTCCTCGGGCAGCTCGATCGTCATGGCCGGCCTCATCCAAGAGCGCACGCGTCACGCTGTCGAAGGCGTACCGGGCGTGATGAACACGCCAGTGATCGGCTCGCTCTTCCGCTCGCGCGACTTCATCAACAACGAGACTGAACTGGTCATCATCGTGACGCCGTATCTCGTGCGTCCGACGAGCCCGGAAAATCTCCGCACGCCCGCAGACGGCTTCCAAAATCCGAGCGAGGGCGAAAGCCTTCTCACGGGCCGTCTCAACCACCTCTACCGCCCTGCGCGCGCAGAAGGTGACACCCAAGAACGCCTGCAAGGGCCGCACGGCCACGTGATTGAATAATGAGGAACGTTATGAAATCCCGCCTGCCCCTTCTCCTCCTCGGCGTCAGCGCTCTCGGCGCCTGCGCTGGCATTCCCAAACCCGAAGTTGCGAGCGCGCCATTGGCGTCGCAAGTCGATCGCTACGAGCCAACCGCGGAAGCCGCGGTGCAGCGGCTCGAGCTCAACGTTGCGCCAGGGCAAATGCAGCTTGCCGCGAACGAGCGCGCGCAACTTTCCGCCTTCGCCAACGATTACCTGCGCTACGGCCACGGCCCGCTGGCGCTCGAAACACCCTCAGGCGGCGCAAATTCTGACTCCGCTTCGGTGCTTGCAGCAGATGCACGCCGCGCACTCGCGGACGCTGGCGTTTCTTACGCCGCCATCGCCGGTTCAACGCGCGATGCGGGCGGCGAGAGCATGCCGATCCTGGTGAGCTTCAACCGCTTTGAAGCCCAAGCGCCCGATTGCGCCCCGCTCTACGAGCAGGACCTCGCGCACCAGAGCAATAATCAACCGTGGGCCAGCTTCGGCTGCGCCACGAACTTCAATCTCGCCTCGATGGTCGAAGATCCCGCTGATCTCGTCCGTCCGCGCGACATGGCCGCACGCGACTCCGAACGCCGCGACACAGTCATGGATGCATACCGCGCCGGCGCGCAAACGCATGCCGAACGTAGCGACGCCGAACGCGCCACCATTAGCAACGCGGTTCAATAGGGCTTGAGCAACATGAGCAACCCGGATCCGGCCTGGAGCCTCGGCTCAGACGACGACTTCGTGCTCGAAGACGACGATAATTTCGGCGTCGGCGAACTCGAAGGCGGAGACCTGCCGCCCTTCGACGAAGCCGAACCGCCACTGCCGGCCAACGAAAGCGCTCCGCTTGCCAACGACGATCCGTATGGCCTGACAGCGCCTGCGACCGTCGCGCACGCAACAGCCGCGCCGATCATGCCGCGTGAAGATACCCGCAGCACCGAACAACCGGTGCCGCGCATCACCATCCACGCTGTCTGCGATCGTCACGAAATTTCGGACATCATCTCGGGCATCTCCGCCGATCGTCGCATGGCGCGCGCAGAGATCACGGTTGAGCCGGGCGGCATCGAAGCCGCCGTCACGCGCTTTGCCTCGCAAGCCAGCCCGAACCTGCTCATCATCGATACGCTGATGCAGGGCCAGCAAATGCTGCACAACCTGGATCGCCTCGCGCAGGTGATCGAGGAAGGCACCAAGGTCGTCATCATCGGCGCGGTCAACGATATCGCCCTCTTCCGCGAGCTTATGGCGCGCGGCGTGAGCGAATACGTCGTGCCGCCGATGCAGCCGCTCGACCTCATCCGCACCGTCTGCGGCCTCTACGTGAACCCGGACAAGCCATTCGCTGGCCGCGTGATCTCCGTGATCGGTGCGCGCGGCGGCATCGGCGCCTCCACCATCGCGCACAACCTGGCTTGGTCGATCGCCGAGCGCCAAGAATCGAGCGCCACGCTGCTCGACCTTGACCTCTCCTTCGGCACCGCCGCGCTCGACTTCAACCAAGACCCGCCGCAATCGATCGCCGACGCCCTGATGGCGCCGGATCGCGTTGACGACGTCTTCCTTGAGCGCGTCACCACCAAGCAAACGCAACGCCTGCAGATGCTCACCGCGCCTGCAACGCTTGAGCGTGAGTTCGAACTCGATCCGCAATCCTACGAGATGGTGATCGAGCGCGTGCGCCGCACCAGCCCGTTCGTTGTGCTCGATCTGCCGCACACCTGGACGTCGTGGGTGAAGAACACCCTGCTTTCGGCCGATGACGCGATCATCGTCGCCGGGCCGGACTTGGCTTCGCTTCGTAACACCAAGAACATCATCGATCTTCTGAAGGCGATGCGCCCATACGATTCACCGCCGGCTGTGGTGCTCTCAATGGTCGGCGTGCCGAAGCGCCCGGAAATTCCGTTCAAGGATTTCGCCGAAGCGTTGGGTTGCGAGCCTGTTGCTGCGATCCCGTTCGATCCGCAACTCTTTGGTATGGCCGCGAACAACGGCCAGATGGTTGGCGAAGTCGCCCCGCTGTCGAAGACAGCGATCGCGCTTGACGCCCTTGCTGCAAGCCTAACGGGTCGCAAGCCGGTGGAGGCGAAGAAATCGTCTTTCACCGACAAGATCCCGTTCCTGAAGCGCTAGGGGTTTGAATGTTCGGTAAGCGAGGCACTGGCGACGCTCCGAGCGATGCGCCGACGGCTCCCGTCGTCGCACCGGTTGCGCGTGTGCAAGCGGCCGTTGCGCCTCGCCCGACAGCCGTCGCGCCGCAACCCACTGCGCGCTCCGCTGCGCCCGCTCCCTCGGCTCGCCCAGCGTCATCGGCGCCTGCACCACGCGCCGCCGCACCGCCCGCGCCTGCACCGCGTACACCGGACACATCGGAAAACCCGGAGTACCGCTCAGAGGCGTACTACCGCGTCAAATCGACGATCTTCAACGCGCTGATCGAAACCATCGATCTCACGCAACTCGCGCAGCTCGATCCGGAATCCGCGCGCGACGAAATCCGCGACATCGTCGCGGAAATCATCTCGATCAAAAACGTCGTCATGTCGATCGCAGAGCAAGAAGCCCTGCTCGACGACATCTGCAACGACGTCTTGGGCTACGGCCCGCTTGAGCCGCTACTCGCACGCGACGACATCGCCGACGTCATGGTCAACGGCGCCAACGCCGTGTTCATCGAAGTCAACGGCAAGATCTCCAAGACCGGCATCCGCTTCCGTGACAACGGTCAGCTGATGAACATCTGCCAACGCATCGTGAGCCAAGTCGGTCGCCGCGTTGATGAAAGCTCACCGATCTGCGACGCGCGCTTGCCTGACGGTTCGCGCGTCAACGTCATTGTGCCGCCGCTGGCCATCGATGGCCCGACGCTCACCATTCGTAAGTTCAAAAAGGACAAGCTGAAGCTCTCCAACCTGGTTGAGTTCGGCTCGATCTCGCCTGCTGGCGCAAAGATCCTGCAGATCATCGGCGCCTGCCGCTGCAACGTGCTGATCTCCGGCGGTACCGGTTCGGGCAAGACCACACTGCTCAACACGCTGACCGCGTTCATCGACCCGACCGAACGCGTTATCACCTGCGAAGACGCGGCGGAACTTCAGCTGCAACAACCGCACGTGGTGCGTCTCGAAACGCGCCCGCCGAACCTTGAAGGCTCGGGCCAGGTCACGATGCGCGATCTGGTCAAGAACTGCCTGCGTATGCGTCCTGAGCGGATCATCGTCGGCGAAGTCCGGGGCAGCGAAGCGTTCGATTTGCTGCAAGCCATGAACACAGGCCACGACGGCTCGATGGGCACGCTGCACGCCAACACGCCGCGCGAAGCTCTCTCCCGTCTTGAATCGATGATCACGATGGGCGGCTTCTCACTGCCCGCGAAGACCATCCGCGAAATCATCGTCGCCGCCGTCGATGTCGTGATCCAAGCGCAGCGTCTGCGCGACGGTTCGCGCCGCATCACGCAGATCACCGAAGTGCTCGGCCTCGAAGGCGATACGATCATCACGCAAGATCTGCTCGTCTACGAAATCCAGGGCGAAGACCAAAACGGCCGCATCGCCGGCCGCCACAAGGGCACGGGCGTTGGCCGTCCGCGCTTCTGGGAACGCGCGCGCTACTTCGGCCTCGAGAAAGAACTGGCGCAAGCACTCGACGAGACGGAGGCCGCGTAATGGATCCCTCGATCCTCGTCGCAATTCTCGCCTTCGTCGCGATCGGCGGTGCGGGATTCGTCTTCACCTCGAACAATCAGCCGGCCACCGCCAACAAGCGCGTGAAGGCCGTCGCCGTTCCGAAAGCGGTTGATCGACGCAAGCAAGCGACTGAAATCGCCGCACTGAAGCGCCGTCAGTCCACCGCCGAAGCGCTGAGAGAACTCTCGAACAACGAAAAGCAATCGCGCAAGCGCCGCTTCTCCGTGAAGGGCCAACTCGCGCAAGCGGGTCTCGCCTATTCGCCCATCCAGTTCTGGATCGCCTCCGCCATCGTCGGCGCCGTGCTCGGCGCTATTGGCCTGATCGTGCAAGCCGGCGCCTCCAATCCGCTCTTCATGTATCTCGCCGGCGCGATGGGCTTCTTCATCGGCTTCCTCGGCTTGCCGCGCTGGATGCTCGGGATGCTCGTCGCTGGCCGTCAAAAGAAGTTCGCCAACCAACTCGCCGACGCCATCGACATCATCGTCCGCGGCGTGAAGTCCGGTCTGCCGCTCAATCAGTGCATGCGCATCATCGGCGCTGAAAGCCCCGAGCCTTTGCGCGCTGAGTTCCAATCCTTGGTCGACGCCAGCGCGATGGGCGTGCCGATGGATCAAAGCCTGCAGCGTATGTACGAACGCATGCCGCTCGCGGAAGTGAACTTCTTCGCCATCGTGCTTGTCATTCAACAGAAGACAGGCGGCAACCTTTCGGAATCTCTGGGCAACCTCTCCGCAGTGCTGCGCGCGCGCAAGCTCATGAAGGAGAAGGTGAAGGCGCTTTCCTCGGAAGCGAAGGCCTCCGCGATGATCATCGGCTCGTTGCCGATCGTCGTCATGTGCATGGTCTACTTCACACGCCCCGCTTACATCATGATCTTGTTCATCGAACCCGTCGGCAATCTCATCCTGCTCGGTGCAGCGACGATGATGGCTATGGGCATCTTCGTCATGAACAAGATGGTCAACTTCAAGTTCTGAGGGTCAGATGGATATCGTCAAAACCCTCACCGACCCGCTGCTGATCGCAGGCGTTCTCGGCGCAGGCGCGTGCTTCGCCACTATCGTCACGATCGCCGCCCCTTCGCTCGCCGAAGACAAGCTCGGCTCGCGCCTGAAGGAAGTCGCCAAGAAGCGCGAAGAGCTCCGCAAGCGTTCGCGCGCTGAGCTGGCCAAGGGCCAAGGCTCGCTGCAACACAAAGACGCCAACTCGTTCGCCAAAGGCCTCGTCGACAAGCTCAACCTGCAAAAGGCGCTGGCTGACGACACGCTGACTGAAAAGCTCATCCGCGCTGGCCTCCGCGGCCACGCCGCGCAGACCATGTTCTACTTCTACCGCGCCGCACTGCCGATCGCGTTCGGCCTGGCTGCGCTCGCCTATGTCGTCTTCATGGGCCACGACATCAGCTTGCAGATGAAGCTCGTCGCCGTCGTCGGCGGTGTCGCCGCCGGCTTCTACGCGCCGAACATCTATCTGAAGAACATGGCGGACACCCGCAGAACCAAAATCATGTCGTCCTTCCCGGACAGCCTCGACATGATGCTGATCTGCGTTGAATCCGGCATGTCGATCGAAATGGCGCTGCAACGCGTCGGCCAGGAAATCGCGACCGCCTCGGTCGAACTCGCCGAAGAGTTCGCGCTCACCACGGCCGAGCTCTCCTACTTGCCCGAGCGTCGCATGGCTTACGAAAACCTCGCACGCCGCACCGATCACCCTGGCGTCAAAGCTGTCGCCATGGCGCTGACCCAAGCTGAAAAATACGGCACGCCCGTCGGCCAAGCGCTCCGCGTCATGGCCAAGGAAAACCGCGACCTGCGTCTCGCTGAAGCCGAGAAGAAGGCCGCGTCACTGCCGCCGAAGCTCACCGTTCCGATGATCTTGTTCTTCTTGCCGGTTCTCTTCGCCGTCATCATCGGCCCAGCTCTGATCCAAGTCAGCCAAATGATGAACGGCCAGCACTAAGACGCTGCGCGCTTAGACGAGGCCAACAAGCATGAGCGGCTTCGAGTTTTTCTTTTCGCTATTCGGCCTGCTGCTCGGCCTCGCACTTGCGCAAGGTCTGGGCGGCCTCGCCCGTGCGCTCAAAATGCGTCACCGCGTGCGCATCGGCTGGCCGACAGCGCTGCTCGGCCTTTTCGTATCGTGCGACGTCGTCACCTTCTGGATGTACGGCTGGGCCATGCGCGAGGTGATCCCGATCAGCTGGCCGGCGCTGTTCGGCGGCTTCGTCATCACCGCGCTCTATTACATCGCCGCATCGCTCGTCTTCCCGGACGATCCTGAAGACTGGAGCGATCTCAACGCCCACTTCGACAAGCACCGCCGCACCGTGCTCGGCGCCATCCTCGTGTGCAACATCGC
>JBEBHI010000099.1:0-13596 GCA_040080935.1 Terricaulis sp. | reverse complement strand
GCTGGATGCGCCGCGCGGGGGCGCTGCTGATCGTGTTTGCGCTAGCGCCGGCCGCCTTTCAGCCGCTGGTTCGGGCGGCTGGTCTCATGGATCGCGCTTGGCTGCATGGCCACACGATAGCGGCGTTGCTTGTTGGCGGCGCGCTGTTCGTGCTGGCGAGCGTAATCACGCTTGGGCGCGAGATCGAAGAAGAAGGCGAGGGATACATCTGATGGCGATTGTCGTGCGTCTCGATTTGGTGCTGGCGCACCGCAAGGTGCGTTCAAACGACCTCGCCCGCGCAGTCGGCATCACGCCGTCTAACCTGTCCTTGTTCAAGTCCGGCAAAGTCAAAGGCGTGAAGTTCGAAACCCTCGATGCGATCTGCGAGTATCTCGACTGCCAGCCGGGCGACATTCTGGAACGCGTACCAAACACGACCAAGAAGCAAGCGCGGCGCAGCGCCTAAAGTCCGAGGTCAATCGCAAGGCAACACCGCGCGGCTTGCTGCCGCGCGAACGAAGGAGGCTGTCCAATGCATCGCCGATCGTTTCTCGCGCTCACAGGCGCAACCGCGCTCTGCGCCTGCGCCACCCGTCTCAACACGACGCCGACAGAGACTGCCGACTTGGGGAGCCCCACGACGTCGGAGTTCATCATCGAACAGATGTCGCAGCCGGGCCGTCTCGCATTCGAGAAGGTAGTGGTCGCCGACTGGCATTTTCCGAACACGACGCGACCACCAGGCGGCGGCGATTGGGTGACTCGCGAACTCGACGCGCAGATATACTTCTATGCCATCCGCCACCCTGAGCGCGGTCTCTATTTCATCGACGCTGGCATGCCGGCGAACTACGAGCGCCACATGGGCGCAGTTCTGCGAAACGCCGTGCGCGACACATATGATTTCTCACTACGCGTTTCAACGGACGCCTGGGTGAGGGAGAACGGCGCGCCGCGCGCCGCGTTCATCACGCATCTCCATTACGATCATGTGCTCGGCGTGGCTGCCCTCGATCGCGCGACGCCCGTCTATATCGGCCCCAATGACGGCGCGCATCGCAACTTCTTCTACCGCTTCATCAATCAGCCGACGCGGGAGGCGCTCGAAGGCCGCAGTGTCCGAACGTGGCGGTTTGGGTCCGCACCTGAGGGCGGACTCGCCGCGCTCGATGTATTTGGAGACGGTTCGCTCTTTGCGTTGCACACCCCCGGTCACACGCCGGGTTCCACGGCCTATCTGGTCAACTCCACGCAGGGCCCACAGCTCGTTACAGGCGACGCCGTGCACAGCCGCGAAGGTTGGACCGGTGAACTCGAAGAAGCGACAGGGTTTGAAACCGACCTGGCGCAAATCTTCGCGTCGCGCCGTGCGCTGCAAGCGCTGGCTGCCCGCATCGCGGGCCTCACTGTGCATCCCGGCCATCAGAGTCTTCTCGGGGCGATGGCACGCGAGTGACGCGTCTCGGCGAAACCGCGCCGCTCCGGTGGGGCCTAGGCCACTGACCGGATTAGATTGAGCAAGCCGGTCGCCGTTTTGTATGGTCGGCCTACGTTGGCCCGCTGCGGTCATCGGCGATGTTTCGCGGCATGTTAGGTTTCGAGATGGCCTGGAAATTCTCTGATCCTGAAAACGTCGCCGTTGTGACAACTCAATCAATTATTCGAGGTCAGGACTGGATCGGCCTCGTAACTCGCGACGCCGCCGATGGCGCATGGCAGTTTCTTCCAATCACGGGCGCTCCCGATGTGACATTGGCCTCCGTTGTGAGCCTTAAAAATATCGTGGCGCTGGACGCTCGTGTGACCGAACTGGCCGATCTCGCATTTGGCTGGCGAGCATGGCGCTCAGCAAAAGAAGCACCGTGGCAGCGTTCGGCGGCCAACTAACGGATGTCGCCTTACGGCGACGGCCTGCCGAAGCACTCGCAGCATTACCGACGGCCAGATATGAGCAGGGAAGCCATTCGTAATTTCGTACGCGCTGCGTTGCGTGGCTTATAACGGCCACTGCGGAGAAACACGCCCGGTGACGAAGGCCGCAGCCAAGCGCTGGAAGAAGGAATAGCAGCGTGGGTTTGGTGATAACGTTGATCGTCGTCTTCGCGACTCTCGCGTTCAACGTCTGGCGTAATCACTCGACTGGGAAACTCTACATGCGCCAAGGGCCGGTCGCTGAACGCAAAACCGAGCCCGTTGTATTCTGGGGCTGCCAGGGCGTTCTGGCGCTGCTCGCTGTCGCGTGTCTGGTTGGCATCGCCGTAGTGTTCGGGAGTGGCTGAACGGGCTCGCTAAGTGACTGCTCTCGGCGAGATCGCGTCGTAACGCAGCGAATGTCATCTACGGCACGAATTGAGCGCGCCGGTCGTTCGAAATATCTAGGGCAGGCGAGCCGTGGCCCAATTGGGACTTCCGCCATCCGATGAACTAGCATCATCGAACGCAGCTTGGAGACGCCGGATGGATGAAGCGCTGGCCCGCAAAATCTCGGTCGAACTGTCTTCGATGGTCGCCGCGTTCAATCGCCTCTCTGACCTAACTCTCTCAATTGCGGACGAGAACGAGCGGCGCGGTTACCGAAGAAGTCTTGGTGAGTTGATGGCGCGTTGTGACAACGACCTCATTCAGCCCATATCGAGAGCATACCCGCACCTTGATCCAATCAAGGAATGACGAACGTCCGAGTTCGGCGAACTTGAGCCGTCCACGCGGGTAGGGTGCAAGCGGCAGCAATTGAGCGAGTAGGCCGGTGGCAGAATTTCGCGCTACGACGCACGCTGGCCCGAAGCGGACGTTGACGTTCGCAGCTACGCGAGTTCAATCCCCTCATGAGGCATGCCGGAATTTACCTACGCGCGGGCAAGGTGTTCGTTCATAGCGTTCACGGCATGGTCTCTGGCCACAGGGCTTTGGACGACGCCGTCGTGTTAAGCGCCGAGGCCCATGAGGAGATCGGCTTGGCGCTACGTGAAAAGCTTGCAGGTTATCTAGACGACACGCCCGTCCCGCGATGGGATTTGATGCGTGGTGACCAATTTCCGAACCTGCATGCGGCGGCGGGTGTACGCTCATCAAGCGCATTCCGGAGGGGCGCGAAGTATGTCAGCGTCACGTCGGGTGATGGCCAGATCATTTTGATCCCCTGCCGAAGGGACGGTCGAGGCTTTGCCGAGAAGAAGCTCAGCCGAAGTCTGAGCGACACGGAATCCGACGGACGTATCGGCGCGGCGGTGCTCGCTTGCTTTGACGTGGCCGAATGACCGGTCCCGGCGACTTTAGGCCGTTGCTCCGAACGCTAAGTCACTGACCGCAATCGGGAGAGCAGGCCGCTCGCTAATATCCGCGCTATGACGTGCCTTGGCCCAAAGCGGTCATTGCGCCGTCGAGCTCTAAGTCCTCAAGTTCGCGTCGAGCACCGAGAATGGCCACTGTTGTCTCAAGCTCGCGTAGGGTTCGGTGGCGAGGTCTTCAACCAACCACCGGGAGTTTGGTTTAAGCACCGCCCAAAGGTCCGTCTCTACGCTCGCTCGTTTCGGCGCGATTGCATCTGGCTGAAGCGCGTTGATGATACACGCCTCTAAAGCGAGGTGCATGACCAGCAAGTGTTCTTCGCCAATCATTGCTCTTCTGCTGTTGGCGAGACGACCCAGGTAACGAGCGACGTGTACCGCACCCTCATCAAAGTCGGCGTCCAAGGACGCTGCGACCGTTCGCACTTTATCGCCGATTTGGCCCGAGGCGCGAACCGCCTCCGCTAACCGTGGATACTTTTCGCTCCAGCTAGTAATGCCACACCTCGGACGTTGTTCTTGAGTTATCGCCATCGTCGATGACGAGTCCGCTCAATCGCCAAACGTCCGTTCGCGGCGACTTCCGGCCCTTGCACGCGGCGTCAGCCGACCGGCGGGTTACGAGAGGGGTAGGCCGGTCGCCAAAACAGACGCGGCAGCTCACTGAGAGTGCTATGCCCCGTGCGGTCTAAGGCCGAGAGCCACGGCGACAACAATGGCCGCCGCAAGGACCAACAGCACAGTAGGGCCGTGTGGATGTTCCAGATTAACGGTCCAACCCATGGCAAAGTTTCGCTTAGGGACGAAAAGCCGGGTATCTTTCCTGTCGTGATAGAAGCCAAGCCCGTCGTAATGACCGCCGCCGCTCGTTTCCTGATCCATGTAGGCTCTCCACAAGCACGCGCACTATATACTGCGTTGGCTACAGCGGCAAATTGCAGTGCGCCATTCGGTGACCACTTTCGGCGAGAGCGTGCCGGATTGACGGTCAGGGCGCGACGGCAGGAACGGATTGACACAGACGCTCGTGAAATATGTCGGATGGCGCGGTGCTGGCCCTTTGCAGACACTCAGCGATCCCGCTGTTAAGATCACCTAGGGAGCGACCGCGATGAGGGTCCTAGGGCTTTTTCTTTCCTTCATCTTGCTGACGAACTGCGCCACCACCACGGCCACGCAAATCGTGCAGGCTACTCCAAGTGAGCAAGAGTGGTTCGTTTGGCGGGATCGCAGCATGCGGCCCGCAACACCTCCGCCACAGCAACCGGTACCCGTCTGGGCGCATCGATTGATCGAAAGCCAGATGGCACAGCGGCCATCGCCCGAGCAGATTCAACGGTCCCATCCTGCCGCAGCCGCTGAGCACGATGTCCCCGGAGCCGTAATCCTTGAAGGAAGAGTGCGGGATGATGGCTCGCTCGTATGGAGGGTCGTATCAGTGTCGCAGAGCGGCTGGCATTTCGAGGATGCCGCGATTCGAGTGGGCTCGCTCTACCGAGCGCCCCTAAATTTTCCCGATGGCCGTAGCACTGCGGGCGCTTCGTTTGTCACGGTGATTGGATTCACATCGCCGCCTCCGAGGCCCGATATTGTAGAATGACGTGACGTCGCATTTCGGCGATCGTGGGCCGTTCGCGCGGGCAGGGCATCAACGGCACGATTGAATCGACCAAGCCGCTCAGCGAAAATCGCGCTACGACCGGCAAGGACAAGTCGCCAGTTGAAATCCGCGCGTATTGCAGCCGCTGCGGTTCTAATGAGTTTGTTGGCGTCACCGGGGTGCCGCCGGGACGGCTCGGGAAGCGCGGCAATCGATGACCGCAGGACGTGCAACGGCCGACATGTTTCAGCGGAAGCTAAAGCAAGCGCGTTGACGCTGGCGAGACGGAAGTCGCCGCTATTGCGCTCCGGGATAAGCGAGGATGCGTTCGAGATCGCGCTGGGCGCGATCGTGGTTGGGTCCTGACGTAAAGATCGCGAGCACAGCACGCATGTGCTGAGCAGCCTGACGATAGGCGGGAGCGCCGCGCCCGCGTTGCCCGAGACGTTCATATGCGAGCGCCATATTCGCGTTGGCGATCGCGAAATCACCCTGGTTGCTTGATGCCGTGATGTAGCGCAGCGCCCCCTGCAGCGCCGCGATGGCCTCATCGAGCGATACTTGCTGTCGGCGATCGTCGAGCATAATGAGGAGGCCGCCCTGATGGAACGAAGCGTAGGCGCGTGTCTGCGTGTCGTTGCATGCGGTCGCAGCTGCAGCGGCATGAAAGGTGGCGGCTTGGCGCATCATCGCCACATCATTGGTTTGTCCGGCTTCGCGTCCGAGCAGGCGTCCGACATCAAATCGTGCTTGGCAGAGGCCATCAGCGCGCAGCGACGCGCTCACGTCACCCGGGCGCTCCAGCGCCAGGATTGCCGCCCTCAAAACGCCGACTGCGCGACTATGCTGCGACTCGTCCCCCAACAGTGCGCGACCGAGCGCGACTTGGGCTAGCGCCTGAATATCCGTCTGGGGCGATTGTTCAGCGGCAATCCTCGCAAGTACGGTGGCGGCTTGCGCCTGGTAAGCCGGCTCTGCGTATCCAACTTCGTAAGTGAACGTCCACAAGCCGCGCGCAAAGGAGTGACGCGCCTGCGCGGCTTGGGCTGCGTCGGTGCGGAGGATAGAATACGCCGCAGCAAGAGCTTCGATCATCGGCACGCAGGATGACAGCTGTGTTCCACAAATGACATGGTAATGCTCGCCGAGCAGCAACTGCGAAGCGGCCCATTCCTGTGGCGTTTCCGAGCGCGATGTTAGCGGCAGAACTTGGCTGTTCAGAAGGGCGACGGCGCGTTCGGAGTGATAGGTGCTCCCGCCTGGGCTCGCGCATCCGTGTGGCGCCGCCGCGCATTCCGGCGAGTCGCTGCTGCCCGTCGCTTGTGCCTGGGCGAAGCGGTAGCGCCACTTCAAACGTCGATCCGAAGCCGTGTCGGCGGCCTCACCATAAAGGTCAGCGGCGCGAGTGAAGTTGTAGGACAGTTCGGCGATGCGCGCTTGGGAAGCGCGAGATTCCGCCGCTCGCGCCAGAAGCGCTGAATAACTTGTTTGCAGTGCATGCGCCGATTCAAGATCTCTGACGGCGGCCTGGCCCAAGAGCGTATCTGCGTCGTTGAGGCGTCCCTGTTCGAGCGCTTGCAGCGCGCCAGTGCGCAGGGCAGAGACGGTGGCATCATCGGTTCGCGTCAGCGCCGCGAGGGCCTGTTGCAGGCGGCTCACTTCGCCGGCCTGACGGTCGATCGCGGCGATCAGACGGGCGACATCGAGGCTTCCGTCCTGGCGCATTTGTTCGCCAATGCGCTCGGCCACTGCCGCCAGCGCTTGCTCGGATGCATTGCGCGCTTGCGCCGCGCGCCGCACCTCCTGCTGCAGCGCGCTGAGTTGCGCTTGGCTGATCCCGGCGATGCGAATGGAAGGCGGCAGCGCCTGTGCAAACGCGCTCGCGTTTACAAACGTCAGCAAGAGTCCTGCAAAAACAGCCTTCCATGGCGTCAGCATGCCCGGCCCTGCCATCACACGATCGATAAAACTAACACAGCGCACCAAGTAGGTCACGCTCGCGATTGAGACTAGGGAAGCTTGCTTGCGACGCTGACTTGGCGACGCCCTAACGTCTGCTGGCTCGTCTGCGTCGTTGATGTATTTCAGGAAGGTGTGGGCGGCTCACGGTCCGGAGAGAGAAGGTGAGCTTAGCGGCGGGTCCCAGCTGGCACATTGGGTCGGAAAGGGTGACACACACCCCAGTTTGAACTTGGTCGGTCCCGCCGCGTGGAGTCCGTTTGTGTACCACATTTTCTGCTCCTCGTCGTGGCGATGGCGTCGCGTTTTTTCCGCCATTACGGACTGCCGATCAGCGATCTGCTGCGGCCGAAGACAGACCTCGGCCGCTCCCAACACGCACCCTAGGCAAAAGCGTGCGCATCACCCCGCTAACGACCGCTGTTGGGATGTTTGAGAGATGGCGGCGCACGACTCTTTCGTCCGGAGAGCACCTGAAAGCCGACATTCGCGGTTGAGAGAGCAACGGCTACTTCCGGCGAGAGTAGGCCGGTCGCCGGCTGCTGACGCCAGCGTCACGTTTTGGGCGACCAAGCCATTCGTGATTTTGTACGCGATGGCCAACGTCCGTGCTTCCGTTCAGGCTCCCGGCTGTAGTCAAACGAACGATGGTGAGGTGAAAAAAAGCCATGACCGAGCGCGTGCTCCCTTTAGCCGGGATTCACAATTTCCGTGACTATGGCGGCTATACGACTGCCGATGGCTCGAAGCTGCGCCGCCAAACGCTGTTCCGATCGGGCCAGCATGTCCATGCGACGCCAGCGGATCTGGCGGCGATCGCAGCACTCTCTTTGCGCACCGTCATCGATCTGCGGGGGAATAGCGAGCGCGCGGAATGGCCCTGCGCGCGCCCCGAAGGCTTCGACGCGCATGTGCTGTACTTCGATGGGGAGACTTCAGGCACCGGAGGTTCATCCTATGGTCCCGCCGCGCGCAAGATCATCACATCGGCCGATGCTGATGCGGCGATGATCGAAATCTACGCGCGTATGCCCTTCCTCCCCAGCTTGCGGTCGGTGCTGCGTGATTATTTCGCTGCCTTGGCGACGCGCGACGGCGCGAGCTTGCTGCATTGCTTCGCCGGAAAGGATCGCACCGGCCTTGGCGTAGCTTTGCTCCACCAGCTGCTCGGTGTGCATACCGACGACATGATGGCCGATTATCTTTTGACCAATACCGCTGGGAATGCCGAGGCGCGGATTGCGGCGGGGGTAGAATCGATCCGGCGCAGCCAAGGAGCGCAGATCAGCGATGGAGCGATCCGCATACTGATGAGCGTCGCGCCCGAGTACCTTGATTCCGCCCTGGGCGCCCTGCGCGAACGCCACGGTAGCGTCACCTCGTATGCCCGCGACGTTCTTGGTGTCGACGATGAAACCCTAGCGGCACTTCGCAAAAGGTTAGTGCTCTGATCCGGGGACCGTCGTTGACATGAGTCAGCGCCAGGTTTGAAAAACCGTATCGGCAGGCAGATGCCCGAGGGTTCGTCCGTTGACGTAAGAACCGCCTTTCTCGAACCCCGATCCCAGTCTTTCACAACGCATTGGCTTGCAAACGACGGTTGACCACCAAATCCGTCAACGGCACGAAACGGCGATCGCGAGCCGAAGGCGCGGGCAGGGCGCCAGTGACCGGTTCTGAGCGCGTCGGCCACTCGACAAAAATGTCGGATGGCGCGCGACTGGCCCGTTGCAGACAGTCTGAAGGTCCGTAACAATCTCGTTTTGGCGAGGGTTGCATGAACGCGAGAGAGGCCACGCGAGACGATAAGCTTGCCGTCATCGAACTCTGGGAGCGCTGTGCGCTAACGCGTCCGTGGAATGATCCATCGCAAGATTTCGAGTTTGCCTACGGCGGTCCTGCCTCCGGTGTCATCGTTTTGGAGGAAGCGGGCGTCATCATCGGCGCAGCGCTTGTCGGTCACGACGGCCACCGTGGATCGACCTATTATGTCGGCGTCGAGCCCCAGCTCCAACGTGGCGGCGCCGGGCGCTTACTCATGGGCGCCGTAGAAGACTGGTTGCGCGCGCGTGGTGTCTGGAAGCTCAATCTCCTTGTACGACGAGAAAATGCCGCCGTGATCTCATTCTATGAAAAGCTCGGCTATAGCGACCAGAATTGCGTCGCGCTTGGCAAGCGTTTAGACGGCCAAACAGACCGAGCACTCAAACATTGAAGAGTCCGACTAGGGCGACTTCAAACCGGATGTGCCTGAACATGACCGACGACAGGGGTGGATGGCGAACGCCGTCCCTGTCCTTCTCTCGATCGAGGCAAGATGGTCCCAACCGGTCAAAGACGTAGACAACAGTTTGTCCGGAAGTAGGGAGGCGAAACCGAATGGTATTCTGGATAGCGAGTATCGCGGGGTTGGCGATCGCCTACCTCCTCGGTTCTACGCCTACGGGTTACATTGCGGGGAGACTGCTAAAGGGCATCGACATCCGGAAACATGGATCGAAGTCGACCGGAGCAACAAATGTGTTGCGAACACTGGGGCTGTGGCCTGCACTGGTAGTCTTCGTGCTGGATTTGCTGAAAGGTGTGGCGGCGATCGCGTTTGCCCGCTGGTTTTATCCTTGGCTCGATTCATTGCCATCGGTCACGCCGCCTACGGCGCTTGATCTGCAAACCTGGACACCTTGGGCCGTTTGCCTGGTTGGTCTCGCCGCGTTGTTGGGCCACAGCCGTTCGATCTGGTTGAACTTCTCAGGCGGCAAATCCGCCGCGACAGGACTTGGCGTATTGTTGGCGATGTCTTGGCCAGTGGGCTTGGGCGCCGCGGCAATGTTTGGCCTTGGGCTGGCAATCTTTCGAATTGTTTCGCTGAGTTCGATGCTCGCCGCGTTGACCGCGATCACGCTCATTCTTGGCTTAGAGCAACCGTTGCCCTATCGGCTCTTGGTAATCGTAGGTGGCATCTTTGTGATTGCGCTCCATCGCGCCAACATCCAGCGGCTGCTAGCCGGAACAGAGCCGCGCCTAGGGCAAGGGGCTCGAAATTGAAACCGCAAACGAAGGTCACAAGGAGTTTCGTTCATCAGATACGGCGGAGTGTTGTTGCGACTGCTTTCGGCGATGGCGTGCCGGATTTACGGGTAGGGCGGGAAGGGCTGGATTGGAGCAGGCCCGCCACTCGAAAAATTTCGCCGATGGCGCGGGTCTGGCCCAAAGGCTTTGTGTTAAAGTGTGCCCCGCCGGAAGAGCGCCACAAGAAGTAATCCAAATGACTACCGCAATCAGTATTATCGCTGGCGTCGTGGTCGGACTTGCGCTGCTAGGCTTTGCCGCCGCATGGGCATTTGGTGTCTTTTGCTGGTTCGCAGGCGTTGTCGCGGGCTTTCGGGGTCAGCCCAGGCATCAATACCGGATGCGATTTCTCTTGGCTTGGGTGGTCGGCGTCGGGTGCTGGCTCCTAGCCGCACTCGCAATTCTTGTGGGCGGCAAGTTTGGCGGCTGGAATATCACGTGGCACTAAAGTTCGCTTTCGCGAGGCGTGAACGTCGTCTTTCGGCGAGAATAGGCCGGACGTCAGCTGCTGACGCCAGCGTCACGAATTGAGCGACTTGGCCGTTCGTGATTTTGTACGCTACGGCTCACGTTGGCCCGAAGCGGACATTGAAGCTCCTTAGCCATCAGGGCAATAAGGCAGGCCTATTAGCGGGAGCGCGTGTGGCGTCGCAGTATCCAATTCCGCAGCGATGGTCGGAAATGTCTACCGACTACAAGCTCATGTTCGCCTTCCATGGCTGCATGATGGTTCTATTCTTGGTGGGCGGCGCTCTCTCCGTGAATGTTGAACTTGCGATCGCCGCCGCGCTTCTCGGGCTGGCGACGTTGGTATCGATACTACATAGACGCCAAGCTGGTTGGCGCTGGCGAGGCGTGGGCATCAAGGAAGTACTGTCTGCGTTATTCGGGGTCGTGCTCGTTGTTTTGTTCCTAGGGGCAACAACGCCACTCGCATCTCCAACAAACCCGCGCATGCTTCCATGGTTTTTGGCGGGTGCGGGGATTGGGCTTTTTGGCCTTCTCACCTCGCTCAAGCTTGTAAGGTTTTCCCAGGCCGAATTCCTCGCCGACTGCACAGACCAACAGGAACGTGAAGCTATAGCGGACGAGGGCGAGGTCGGCTGGAGACGTCTGCTGCACTGGATCTACTCAGCGCTGTTTCTGGGCGTCTGGCTAATCTTCGTGGCGTTCTTCTATCTTTTTGGACGAGAAATGCGCGACGGTTCACCCGCTCCCACCGCTACGCAAACCATGCCGCTCACTAATCACGGCGAAACCGTGTACATCGCGGCGCAAGCCAAACAGCTCATAGACGTTCTTCAAGCCGCTTCATTCACCGGCATTCCGGCGATCATGGTTTTGGGGGCAGTGCTCCACTTCGGGTTTGGAGTTCGAGTTCTTGGCCCGAAACGGAATCGGGAGCGGGAGCGGTAGCGTTTGCTCTCGGCGAACTTGTGCCGTGCACGGGGACAGGGTGTCAGCGGCAGGTTTAGATCGACCATGCCAGTCGCGGAATTTCGTACAGCGGCCTACGTTGGCCCAATTCCGACGTTCAAGTTCTTGCAATGAACGGCGTCATGGCGAGGATGGCGGACACATAGGGCGGAAGGAATCAAATGCGCGGCATCGCACCGGCCGTCGGCGCGGCCATTCTTCTGCTAGGCGCATGTACGCATCCGCCTGAGCACCACTACAATCGGACGCGCGGCGCCACGGCCGGTGAGATGTTCGGGGATTTAGGCGTTGCTAGACTAGCACAGGCGGCGTGTGCGGGGGACGCAGGGCACGTGATCGAAGCGGTCCGTAATGGTGTTGACCCGAATTCGATCAGCGTTGGCCTCGACGAGTTCGATGGTCACGTGACGCCACTCCTATGGGCCATCGATTGCGGCAACGCGCGCGGCATTGATGCACTGCTGCGTGTGGGCGCGGACCCAAATCAAAGCACCGGCGGACGTGACGGACTTACGCCTGTGCTTGCGGCGGCGGATTCGCGAAACCCCGCTGTTTTGCGACTTCTTCTCCAGAATGGCGGAGATCCCAACGCTATCTCACAGGTTGGTGGGTACACCGCGTTGAGAGCGGCGTTCGACCTTGGTCTCGGAACGGAGTCCTGGGAAAACTGGAATGCTCTGCTCGATGCAGGGGCAAACATCGATACCGCCTTTTACGGCGGGCATGGCACCATCGCGACCTATGCGGCCACTATCAATCGGTTCGACAAAGTCGTCGAGCTCTTGGAGCACGGTTACTCGTACGAGCTCACGTTCCTGGGCTTCACGCTTCAGAGAGGTACGGAGCAGCCGGGGATGCGCGAGCCGCAGTTTCCGGTGCCGCCACTCACAGCCGAGGCTGAGGCCGCGCGGCAACGAGCGATAGCAATACTTGTGCAACGGGGCGTTCGCTTTCCTATCAGCCGTGAAGATGTGGGTATTCGTGATCCTGCCGTGCCAGCATCCAACTAGTATTTTTGCCTGATGCGCCGATGACCGTTCTCTGCGACATCAGGCCGGTCGGGGAGGGCCTAAGCCACTGTCTTGATTGAATCGAGCACGCCATTCGACAAATGTTGCTCGATGGCGGGCCTTGGCCCTTTCTAGTCGCTCGGCTTTTCCCTTAGCGTGACGCCAACGACGTCGTCGCGCGCCTGGCTCAGTACCCAATCGGTGACCAATCCCAAGTCGAGACTTGCTGTTGCCGCCGCTTCAGTGCCGAGGGGCAGGGTCGCTAGGGTTTCGCCAGTCGGCGCGATGATTGTCGTGGGGCAAGTTTGATCTGGCGCGGCGTTGTTGGCGCCAATAATGAACCGTTGCGTCTCTGCAGCACGGCTCACGAGATGGGCGCGCCAGAGAGCGTCCCCGTTCTTGCTGCCGACTGCGTTGTTCACGTATGCGAAGACCTGCGCTCCCTGAACGGCCAGTGCGCGCCATTGCTCGGGATAGCGTATCTCTCGGCACATCTGGATGCCGAGCCGCAACGGCAGGCCCGCCACCGTCACGTCAAATACAGGCAGAGCGCCCCCGGCAACGAATGTGCCGCGCTCGCTTTGCGCCAGATTGATCTTATCGTAGCGCGCACGTTCGCCATTCGGACCGAAATAGAGGCTGCTGTTGCGCCAGGCGCCGTCGTCATCTTTGATGCAAGCGCCTGCTATGACATGGATCTTTTTTCGTCGACATCGCGCCTCGACTGCGGCGATCGCTTGCGCCGTGCGCTCAACGTCTATTCGCTCGACGAAACCCGGCTCTGGGAGATAGCCCGACAACGTACCCTCTGGCGCGACCGCTAGGGCATGAGGAGGAAGTGGATCAAGAAGCCGCTCCAATGTCTCAAGGTTTCGGGACACATCCATTGAGATGTGAAATTGGAGCGCCGCCGCTGAGATAGTGCTGCCAGTCATGACGACATGCGTTGCGCACTCGGCGGAGCCGCGTCAACAGGCTGGATGACCACTGTCGACGACAACACGACGTTGCTGCACGCGCCAAGCGATTGATCGCAATCGAGAGAGTGGGCCACTCAAGAAAATCGCAGGGATGTCGTACCGTGGCCCAAAGGCGACATTGAAGTCGGCGACCTTTGCTGAGCAATATCACTGTATCGCCGCGACATGAGCGCCTGCGCCACCGTGATCTTGTTGGGAGGTCGAGATGGAAATGACGCGCGCAAAGTCTGAAACAGCGTTGGCATGGCTCACGCTCGCTTCGGCCGTGGTAC
>JBEBHI010000098.1:0-13677 GCA_040080935.1 Terricaulis sp. | reverse complement strand
GCGCGCGACCAGATGGGCTCAACCAACATGTTTGCGAAGCGCAGCACGAGAAGGTTCTGCACCGTCTCCTTGCCGAGATAGTGATCGATACGGAACGTACGCTGTTCATCGAACACCGCGCCTACGCCATCATTGATTGCACGCGACGACGCCAGGTCGCGTCCGATCGGCTTTTCCAGCACAATGCGCGACGTCGGCGTCGCAAGCTCCGTTTCGGCTAAACGCTGCGCGATGGTCACGAACAGCGAAGGCGCAGTCGAGAGATAAAAGATGCGCACATTGCCATTGCCGTTGGCCAGCGCGTCCTTCAGTGCGCTCCACTCGCTCGCCGGCGCGGTCGCATCGACGCGCGCGTATTCCACGCGCTTCAAAAACTCGGCGCACTTGGCCTCATCGATTTGATCCTTCGGCGCGAACTTTAAATGCGCCTCGTGCACCATCTGCCGGAAAGCGGCTGTATCCATTTCGCTGCGCGCCACGCCGATGATGCGCGACTGCGCCGGGATCTGCCCGTCCAGGAAACGGTGCAGCAGCGAGGGAAACAGCTTTCTGAGCGATAGATCGCCGGTGGCGCCGAACACGACGAGATCGAACGGCGGGACGGGAATGAACTCAGCCATGCACCAACCAAACTAGTGTTCGCGCGCCAGCGCAAAAGAGCACGGGCGCATCTTCTCGCACCTGCGAGAGTATCCCGAACGCGACACCTATCGCATTTGAGGCGTCACCCGCTTGTCAAACGAGGCTTCGCTGGTAAGCTCCCCTGACACCGGTGTCTTAATGGGAAATGACACCGGTGTCAGAAGAATTCCAGGCGCTGGTCGACAAACCAGCCGCACTCGGGGTCAATCGGGGAGGAATATCGAATGAGTCGTCGTAAGGGACACGCGCGCCCGAAGCTTTCGCTGATGCTGGGCGCATCGCTTGCCGCGTTTGCTGCTGGCCTTTCTGGTCAGGCGGCCGCGCAAGACGTGGTCGAAGAAGAAGAAATCGTCGTCACCGGTTTCCGCGCCAGTTTGGCCGAAGCCATTGATATCAAGCGCGAAGAAACCGCCGCGGTGGACGCCATCGTCGCCGAAGACATCGCCGATTTCCCTGACAACAATCTCTCCGAGTCGATCCAGCGCATTCCGGGCGTGGCAATCACGCGCTCGAACGGCGAAGGCCGCAACATCTCCGTGCGCGGCCTCGGCCCTCAATTCACCCGCGTGCGGCTGAACGGCATGGAAGCCATGTCGTCGATGGGCTCCACCGACGCCGAAGGCGGCACCAATCGCGGCCGCAACTTCGACTTCAACATCTTCGCTTCCGAGCTCTTCAACAGCATCACCGTCCGCAAGACGGCCGAAGCTGAGGTCGAAGAAGGCTCTCTCGGCGCCACAGTCGATCTGCGCACAGCGCGTCCGTTTGACTATGACGGCTTCACCCTCGCGACCTCGCTGCAGTGGGGCTACAACGATCTTTCGGAAACGTACGACCCGCGCGTTGCCTTCCTGATCAGCGACACCTGGATGGATGGCCGACTTGGCGCATTGCTCTCGGTCGCCTTTGGTGATCGTGAATCGCGCGAAGAAGGCTCCAGCACCGTGCGCTGGCAGAACGACGGCACCACTAACTTCGCTAACGTGGGCTGCGCTGCCCCCTGCTCAACCGCGGCCCGGTTCCAAAGCGTCAACGGCCTGACGTCAGGCGCGAGCTACGACGATGTGAACCAAGCATTCCACCCGCGTATTCCGCGTTATGACCTCTATCAACACGAGCAAGATCGCTTCGGTTCGACGCTGACCCTGCAATTCCGGCCATCGGAATCTACCGACATCACGTTCGACATGCTCTATGCCGAACATACGGCGCAGCGCACGGAATCGTTCCTGGAATCAGCCGTTTTCAGCACGAACGGTGCGACCGGGATCGGTGACGTCGACGTCCTCAACTACGCGATCTCCGGCAACACGTTGGTCTACGGCCAATTCGATGACGTCGATATTCGCTCGGAATTCCGTCAGGACGAATTGACGACGACGATGCGTCAGCTGTCGTTGACGCTCGATCATCAGTTCACTGACAACCTTGAAGGCCACGCCTTCATCGGCCGCTCCGAATCTGATCACTCAAATCCGATTCAGACGACGCTGCTCTGGGACCGCAACAACGTCGACGGCTATGTCTATGACTATCGTGGTGACAACCGCCTGCCGCTCATCACCTACGGCGCCGTTAACGTCACTGATCCGTCAGTGTGGACGCTCACCCAGATCCGCTTGCGTCCGCAATACACGGACAATCTGTTCGAGACCGCGTACGCAGATCTCGAACTCGAAGCAAATGACTGGCTGACTCTAACCGGCGGCGTCAACTTCAAGAACTACGACTTCGTCTCGCGCGAACTGCGTCGTTCGAACGGCACGACGGCGAACCAAGAGGCCTCGATCCCGCTGATCGCGTCATCGACCGCGACGTCAGCTTACTGGCAACGCGTTGCCTTGAATGGCAACGGCCTCAGCCTGCCGAATGGCTTGGCCACAGCCTGGGCTGCGCCAGACATTGATGCAGCGGCTTCGCTTTGGGGTCTCTACAACAACAGCGTCTTCCCGATGGGCATTGAGCCGGCGCTCGGCAACAACTTCACCATCGAAGAAGAAGATCGCGGCGGCTTCGTGCAAGCCGACTGGAACACCGAGATCGGCGGGATGCCATTCCGCGGCAATTTCGGCGTGCGTTACGTCGAGACCGGACAAACAGCGAGCGGTTATTCAAACTCGGGCGTCAACGCGGTCGCGCTGACCTCCGAGCGCACCTACACGGACACGCTTCCATCGCTCAACATGGTGCTCGAGCCAATGAGCGACGTGCTGATCCGTTTCGGCGCGGCCGACGTCATGTCACGCCCGAACTTGTCTCAGCTTAACCCAGGCGCAGCCGTCAGCGTCTCGGGCTCGAACCGCACCGTCACGCTGGGCAATCCCGATCTCGATCCGTTCCGCGCACGTGCCTACGATCTCGCGGTTGAATGGTACTTCCACGATGAAGCGCTGTTGTCGTTCGCCTACTTCTACAAAGACGTCGACAGCTTCATTCAAACAACTCGTACGGACGCTGCTTTCACGGGCAACCCGTATGGAATTCCGGATGCAGTCGCGACGGCCGCATGCGGCGCGGTTGTCGGCTGCAACGCGGCCGCAATCTGGCAGTTCAGCAAGCCGGAAAATACGCCCGGCGGTCCGGTCGAGGGCTTCGAAGTCAGCCTCCAACTGCCGTTCTACTTCTTCGGCGACTCGTGGCTGTCGAACTTCGGCTTCATCGGCAACTACACGAACGTTTCGTCGGACATCGACTACCTGTCGTCGACTGGTGTTCTCCAAGTCACGGCCCCGCTGACGGGTCTCTCGGAGGAGTCCTGGAACGCGACCTTCTACTATGAAGATGATCGCCTCTCAGCGCGCATCTCCGGCGCCTATCGCAGCGACTACCTGACGACGATCCCGGGCCGGAACGGCAACACGTCCGAAAGCACGGCGGCGACCTTCAACGTCGACTTCGCCAGCTCGTATGCGATTAGCGAGCGCCTGAAGCTCACGCTTGAAGCTCTGAACCTCACCGACGAGGTCAACGATCAATATCTCTCGCCGGATGATCGCCTGTCCTACTACCACCACTACGGGCGGCAGGTCTCAATGGGCATCCGCTTCACGTACTAACACTAACTCCTCCTAGTGCATCGAGACTTAAGGGCGGCTCCAAGGAGCCGCCCTTCTTCTTTTTGTTGCTGCCGCTGGCGCGGCGCGCTGCGATGTCTCATAAGGGACAAAGAGAGCAGCAGCGGAACCAGCTCAGCGTGAGTTCACCCTCTTCCAGGCCACGTCCAAGCACCGACACGTCGCGCGGCGAAAGCAAACGCCGCACGACGATCAACGATATCGCGCGTCTCGCCGGCGTTTCGAAGAAGACGGTCTCGCGCGTTCTCAACAATTCGCCATTCGTACGCGAAGAAACGCGGCTGAAGGTCAACAGCCTGATGCAGGAGATGGGCTATACGCCCGATCCGCAAGCACGTGGTCTCGCCTTCCGCCGCTCGTTCCTTATCGGCATGGTGTTCGATAACCCGAACGCGCAAATGGTCGTAACCATGCAGGAAGGCGTGCTCGATGGCTTAAAGGGCAGCGGCTTCGAACTCGTGGTCCACGCCTGCGATCGCAATGATGCAAACTTTCTTCCCGAAGTCGCCGCCTTCGTCGAGCGTCAGAAGCTATTCGGCGTCATCGTGCTGCCGCCGATCTCGGAGAACAACGCGCTCGTCGAAATGCTCAAAGAGCGCGGCTGCCACTATGTCCGCATGGCGTCGGCGGTGATCGACGAGCCCGGCAACCTGGTTGCCTCAACTGATAGTCTCGCAACAGCGGAAGCCGCGAAGCATCTCGCCGATCTTGGCCACACGCGCATCGGCTTCATCGCAGGCCCGCCTGGCTTCCGCTCCCGCGAAGAGCGTCGCACAGGCTTTCTCGCGGGCCTGAAAGATCGCGGCATTGATCTGCCCGCAAAGAACATGGTCGACGGCGCCTACACATACGAATCTGGCATCGCCGCCGCCGAAAAACTGCTGAAGCTAAACCCGCGCCCTACTGCAATCTTCGCCAGCAATGATGAAATGGCGGCGGGCGTCTATCACGCCGCGCGCCAACTCGGGCTTTCGATTCCCACCGATCTTTCTGTCGTCGGCTTCGACGATACGCCTGTCTCGCGCCGCTTGTGGCCGCCGCTCACCACAGTGCGTTGGCCGATCCACGACATGGGCCGCGCCGCTGCGCAACATTTGTTGCGCGCAGCTTCCGATCACGAGCCTGACGCCGACAACGCCGTCTTTCCCGCGTTTCTCGTCGAGCGCGACTCAACAGCCGCTGCACCCAAGTAGCGCGCTCGGTTGCGCGCGTTTATGACACCGGTTACCATGCGCGCCAGACGAGAGGATCGCCCCATGAAAATCGCGCTCATCATCGAGAACAGCCAGGCCGCCAAGAGCAGCATCGTGCATGACGCGCTGAAGTCGGTCGCCGAACCCCTCGGCCACCAAGTGCATCACTACGGAATGTACACTGCCGACGACAAAGCCTCGCTCACGTACGTGATGAACGGCCTACTCACCGGCATCCTCATCAACTCGAAAGCGGCGGACTTCGTCGTCACCGGCTGCGGCACGGGCATGGGCTCGATGCTCGCGTGCAATTCGATGCCCGGCGTGTTCTGCGGCCTCATCGCCGACCCAACGGATGCGTTTCTGTTCGGTCAGATCAATGACGGCAACGCCATCGCCATGCCCTACGCCAAGGGCTTCGGCTGGGCGGCGGAGCTCAATCTGCAAGATTGCTATCGCAAACTCTTCGACGGCGAACGCGGCCTTGGCTACCCGAAAGAGCGCGCCGCCATCATGGCGAAGAACCGCGGCATCCTGAAAGAACTAAAGGCCGCGTCGTGCAAGGACATGCTGACGGTGCTGAAGTCGGTCGATCAGGATTTGCTGAAAGCAGCAATCGCGGGCGAGCGCTTCGAGGAATTGTTCTTCGCCAACGCGCAAGATACAGCGATTGTCGACTACGTCCGCCGCGTGCGCGCGTCGTAAGAGAAAGCTATGAGCGCCAATCCGTTTGATCTCACCGGCAAGGTCGCGCTCGTCACCGGCGGCAATGTCGGCCTCGGCCAAGCTATCGCGCTCGCGCTCGCTGAGGCTGGCGCAGATATCGCCAACGTCAGCCGCCGCGCCGCTCCGGAGACGGCAGAGAAAGTCATCGCGCTCGGCCGCCGCTTCACCGGCATCGAAGCGGATCTCAGCTCAACCAAGCCGATCGCCGCAATCGTCGAGCAAACCATCGGAGATCTCGGCGGCCTCGATATTCTAATCAACAACGCCGGCATCATCCGCCGCGCCGACTCTGTCGATTTCACCGAAGCCGATTGGGATGCGGTGATCGATACGAACTTGAAGTCGGTGTTCTTTCTCGCACAAGCCGCTGGCCGCCACATGATCGCGCAAGGCCGAGGCAAGATCATCAACGTCGCGTCGATGCTCTCCTTCCAAGGCGGCATCCGCGTGCCCTCCTACACAGCATCGAAGAGCGGCCTCGCTGGTCTGACGCGCTTACTCGCCAACGAATGGGCCGCCAAAGGCGTGAACGTGAACGCTATCGCTCCGGGCTACATGGCCACAGACAACACCACATTGTTGCGCGAAGACGCGAAACGTAACGCCGAAATTCTCGGGCGCATCCCAGCCGGTCGCTGGGGCGATGCCAGCGACATCGGTGGCGCGGCCGTCTTCCTCGCCTCGCGCGCATCCGACTACGTGCACGGCGCCATCCTCCCTGTTGACGGCGGTTGGCTCGCGCGATGAGTGCGTTTCGCACCGACGGCGGCATCGTCTGCTTCGGCGAAGTGCTACTCCGCCTTTCCGCGCCAGGCGCCGAACTCCTTCTGCAAACACCGCAACTAAACATTTGCGTCGGCGGCGCCGAAGCGAACGTCGCGGTCTCGCTCGCGACTCTCGGCCACAGCGCGAGCGTCTTCACCACTCTTCCCGACAACGCCCTCGGCCATTCCGCGCGCAATGAACTCCGCCGCTACGGTGTCGACACCTCGCACATCGCCTTCGCGACTGGCCGCATGGGACTTTACTTCCTGAGCCCAGGTGCAGGTGGCCGCGCAGCAGAAGTAATCTACGATCGCGCTGCCTCATCATTCGCCACGGCCGATCACGCCAAAACATATTGGAGCGACGCGCTCGAAGGCGCGGGCTGGCTCCACGTCTCCGGCGTGACCGCAGCGCTTGGTGATCAAGCTGCTGAAGCCGCTATCCGCGCGGTCACGGAAGCGCGCAAGCTCGGCCTTACCGTTTCGTTCGATTGCAACTATCGCGAAAAGCTTTGGAAAGCCTGGAACGGAGACGCGCCAGCGATCCTTCGCCAAATTCTCGCGCAATCCGACATTGCCTTCGGCAACGAACGCGACATCGCCCTCATCCTCGGCGGTTCGCCCGCCAACGCGCGCGAAGCCGCAGACGCCGCGTTCAAAGCGTTTCCGAACTTGAAACTCATGGCCGCGACGCACCGCGTACAACACAGCGTAAATCACCACGCGCTCGCCGCCGCGCTTCATACGCGCGAGGCGTCAACCGAAGCGCCCGCCATCGAAGTCACACACATCGTCGATCGCATCGGCGCCGGCGACGCATTCGCCGCTGGCCTGATCCACGCACTTCGCAACGGTTCGGACAATGCCGCGGCAATTCGCTTCGCCCTCGGCGCCGCGTGCATCAAGCATACAATTCCCGGCGATTTTAACCTCGCCTCGGCCGCCGAGATCGAAGCTTTCCTCGCCGCTGACCTAAGCGTTCGTCGCTAGCGCCAAATTGCCGGTAACGTAAGCGAGAGCGCTGGGATAAAGGTCACTAGCAGCAACACGATCAGCGCCGCGAAGAAGAACGGCCATATCGATTTCATCGCCTCGGTGATCGTGATCCCGCCAATCGCAGAGCCGACAAACAGCACCGATCCAATCGGTGGCATCATAAGCCCCAATCCGCCCGCGAGCACCATGATCACACCGAAATGCATCGGCTCGATTCCGTATGATTTCGCGACAGGCAGAAAGATCGGCGTCACGATGATGATCTTCGGCGCCAGATCAAGGAACGTCCCCATGATCAAGAACGAAATGAGCATCAGCAGAAGCGCCACGTTCTTGTCGTCCGTGAGCGCATTCAGCGACTCGACCACGGCGCCCGGTATCTGCAGATACGCGATCAGCCACCCGAACGCTCCGGCCGCACCAATCACGAACAGCACCGCACCCGAAGCCCGCGCGGAATGCGCAGCAGCAGCCCAGAATTCCTTCCAGCCCAGCGCACGATAGATCAGCAAGCACACAATCAGCGCGTAGAGCACCGCAATCGCGCTCGACTCCACCGCCGTGAAAATCCCTGCGCGAATGCCGCCGAAGATCACGAATATCATCAGCAGCCCGGGAATCGCCGCGACGAAGCGCTTCAGCACTTCGCCAAACCCAGGGAACGGCTCTGTCGGATAGCCACGCACCCGCGCGAGCCAATACGCAGCGCCCATCACACCAATCGCCAGTAGCAGCGCTGGGACGATGCCCGCCGCAAATAGATCGGCGATCGAAACACCGCCGCCTGCGACCGCGGAGAACAGGATCAAGTTGTGCGAAGGCGGCAGTAGCAACGCAACTAGCGAAGCCGACACGGTGACATCCACTGCATAATCTTTGCTGAAGCCGCGCTTCGCCATCTGCGGAATGACCGTCGGCCCGATCGCCGAGACGTCTGCCAGCGCCGAACCCGAAACACCGCCGAACAGAGTCGAAGCAAGCACGCTCACCTGCCCCAAGCCGCCGCGCAAATGCCCCACCAGCGACGATGCCAGCGAGATCAGTCGATCCGATATTCCGCCGCGCATCATCAATTCGCCGGTGAAGATGAAGAGCGGAATTGCGAGCAGCGAAATTTTGTTGAAGCCCGAGGACACCTGCTGAACGACGACAACCGGCGGAAGGCCCAGGTAAACCACTGTCGCCAGAGTCGCCGCCGAAATCGCAAACGCGATCGGCACGCCCACAATCAGCAGCAATGCAAACACGCCAAAGAGAATCGCGATTTCCATGATCACGTTCCCTCGTGTGCAGGTTTCGACGGCGGGCCTGTAAACAGTCGCTCCAAAGCGAAGAGTCCGATGAGCGCGCCGCCGAACGCCAATCCGGCATAGCTCACGCCCTCCGGCGCGGGCGCGCCAGCCATCGGGGTGTCCCAACTATCAATCATCAAGAAGAAGCCGAACCACGACAGTGCCGCACCAAACACAACGGCGATCAAGCGCGCCAGCGAGCGCAAGGCTGCCTTCAGAGCCGGCGGTGACGATTCCACCAAGGTCGGAAAACTGAAATGCGACTCCGCCCGCACCGCGATCGCGGCGCCGAACAGCGCCGACACGCTCATCAGCGTCAGCGCCACCGGTTCAGTCCAACTCGGAGAGTCGTTGAGCACATAGCGGCCGATCACTTGCCACGCGAGCACGCCCACCAGCGACACGATCGCAATCGCACCAACCGTGATCGTAATCCACGCCAGCCCATCGAACGCGCCGGTCAAAACCGATCGCTTCGCCGCCATCACTCCTCCCCCGCCTGATTTTGCTCAGGCTTCGTTTTCTATCCGACGCAACAAATCGCCGATCACTAGATCGCTCGCGTAACGCCGCCGCACCGGCTCGACGGCCGACAAGAACGGCGCGCGTTCCACCGTGTTTGCTTGCACGCCCGCGTCGAGCACGATCTGCCGCGCGCGCGCCTGTTTCTCGTCCCAAAGCCCGCGCATCACCGTCACCGACTCACGCGCCTTCGCACGCAGCAAGTCACGATCGGCCGGCGCCATCGCGTCGTAACGCGTCTTGGAGAACATCAGCACATCAGGCGAGTGACAGTGCTCGGTCTGGGACCAGTAACGCGCCACTTCGTACTGGCGCGTCGATTGGAACGTCGACCAATTGTTCTCCGCGGCATCGATCAAGTGCGTTTGCAACCCAGTAAACACCTCACCGAACGGAATCGGCGTCGCGTTCGCGCCCATCGCATCGAGCATCTGCAAGAAAATATCCGAACGCGGCACGCGCACCTTGAGCCCGTGCATGTCGCGCGGCTCGTTGACGGCATGGCGCGCCGTATACATCGAGCGCGCACCGCCATCGTAAAGCGCGAGCCCGATCAGGCCTTTGCTCTCGAAGCTCGCGAGAATTTGCTGACCCACCGGCCCATCGACGGACCGGCGCATGTGGTCCTCAGTGTGGAACGTGTACGGCACCACCAAAGCCTGCGTCAGAGGAAATGTATTGTTCAGCGCCGCCGCCGTGACACGACAAAAATTCAGCACATTGAAGTGTGTGAGCGCGACCGTGTCGTTCTCGGTGCCAAGCTGACCACCAGAATAGGAACGGATCGACAAACGCCCGTTGGTTTCTCGCTCCAGCTCCGCGCCAATCCAACGCACAGCTTCAACAGTCGGATAATCTGTCGGGTGGACATCGACGGCTGTCAGCACGTTGGTATCGGTATGCGGCGTGCAGGCGCCGAGCCCGAGCGCAGCTCCACCAGCGAGCAAAGAACGGCGCGTTGTCATGGGCAGCCTCCGAACGCGCGCATTAAAGCGCAGCGCTTGCGGCAGCGGGAGTCTGTTCGCCGCGCGCCGACACAGCCCTGCAGCGCAATACGCCGAACGCGCCGAACGAAAGCTCCGCCGATTGTCCCGCTTCGATCTGGTGCACGCCCGTCACGGCGCCGCTTGAGATCAACTGCCCTTTGCGCAAAGGACGCCCCCGCTCAGCAGAATGCGTCAACAAGAACGCCAGCGCCGCCAGAGGCCCGCCTGGCAACATGGCGGCGTTACCTTCACCGACTTGCTTGGCGTCGATCGAGGTCTGCGCCGCGGCGCGGGCCCAATCGATCGCGCGCCAGTCTTTGACTTCAGCGCCGACAACAAGACCCGAATTGTTGCCGAAATCCGAAACCGTCACCGCCGGTCCATGATCATTGATCCCCGCAAACGGACTTCCCGCGAGTTCGATGCCGATATGCACCGCGCCGATCATCTCTGCCGCGTCCGTGGTGCTCCAAACCTTCTGCGATGCATCCTGATCGCGGCCAATCTTCAAAATAAATTCGGCTTCGACCGCAGCGAAGCCACCGCCAAGCACCGCAAGATCGACGGTCTCATCGCCCTTCACGCGCACGACTTGGCGCGAGAAAATCGGTCCCGCGATGCGATCGACGCCCAGCGCGCCGCGCAAATCCGCTGGCACCATGCCGATCTTCCAGCCAGCGATATCATCGCCCCAAAGCCCGATCGCAGCGTCCTGAATCACGTAGGCAGCGGCCAAATCCTTGGGCATCTCTCCCGGATAGTCTCGCAACGGCGCGGCCCTGCGGCGCGCGTCGACAAAGCTCTGAGCGATAGCGGCCGCAGAAGCGGCGGAGACCGGCACGTTTTCGACCCTACCCGCTGACATTACTTGTTATTTTTCAGTGCGTTAGAAGCCAACGAGCCGAGGCCGTCAGCACTCCCGCGGCTAAGAGATTGCACGCCTTGGTAACCGGTGTCAATTTGCTTTCCCTTACCGCCTCTTTGACCCGGAAACCTGTCCGGCGCCTTGAAACCCATCGCCCACCAGGCCCACACAGAGCCCATGAGCAAACCGCAAGACGCTACGACTGTATTGACGCTTTCACCGGTCATCCCGGTGGTCACGATCGATAATGCGGCTGACGCGGTCCCGCTCGCGCGCGTGCTGCTGGCAAGCGGCATTCCGACAATCGAAATCACGTTGCGCACGCCGGCGGCGCTCGATGCGATCCGCGCGGTGGCGAATGAAGCGCCCGAGATGATCGTCGGCGCCGGCACTGTGCTGAGTGAAAAGGATCTCAACGCCGCCATCGAAGCCGGCGCCAAATATGCGCTCTCGCCAGGCGGCACGCCGAGACTGATGAAAGCTGCACGCAAAGCAGCGGTCCCATTCGTTCCCGGCATAGCCACAGCGAGCGAGATCATGCGTGGGCTCGATCTCGGCTACACCTGTTTCAAATTCTTCCCGGCCGAACAACTCGGCGGCGTCGCAGCGATAAAATCGATTGGCGCGCCTCTCGCCGCTGCGCGCTTCTGCCCGACAGGCTCGATCACACCGGAGAAGGCATCCGCGTATCTGGCGTTGAAGAATGTGCTCTGTGTTGGCGGCTCATGGATCGCACCGGCCGAGTACATCAAGGCGGGTGATTGGGCGAGCATCGAAGCGGCCGCGAAACGCGCCGTGGCGCTAAAGCCTGTCGCGTAGCGCGTACCAGAGCATTCCAAGCACATGCAGCGGCGCGCGCAACGATGCGCCGCCTGGAAATTCTGGCGGCGCGAGCCCGCTCATCACATCGAGCAAGCCGCTGTCGCCTTTGATCGCGTCACCAATCGCCGCACCTGCGACGGCCGGCAGCAATGTGCCCTGCCCCGAATAGCCGTGCGCGAAGAAGAGATTTCCCATGCGCCCGATATGCGGCATGCGCGACATGGTGATCGACACCAATCCACCCCATGCATATTCGATCGGTGTTTCGGCGAGCTGCGGAAAGACCTTGAGCATGAATGGCCGCACGAACGCGGCGATATCGCCCGGCGGATCAGGGGTGTAACGCTCCCCTCCGCCGAAGATCAGCCGGCCATCCGCGCTCAATCGGAAATAGTCGACGACAAACCGCGTATCGCTCACCGCAAGATTGTCGGCGACGAGCGAACTGGGATCGGCGAGCGGCGCGGTCGCCACGAGATAGTTGGCAACCGGCATGATGCGGCCGGCGATGCGCGGCTCAAGCCCCTCTAGAAGCGCGTCACAGGCCAACACGCCATACTTCGCACGTACGCTCCCCACTTGTGTGCGTACAAAAACGCCGTTCGACGTGTCGATCGACAGCGCCCGCGACTCTTCGAAAATCTGCACGCCATCCTTGCGCCGCGCCGCCTCTGCCAAACCCAGCGCATAGTTGAGCGGATGAAAGTGGCCGCCGAGCTCATCCAGAAGCGCGCCATGAAAGAGCGGCGACTTTAGCTTGGCGCGCGTTTCGTCGGTATCGAGCACACGTGCGTGCGGATAGTTCATCACGCGCTCAAGCGTCTCGACCTCTTCGCGTATCCCCTCCATATCGCCAGGCTTTGCGGCCGCGAGCAGATGGCCATTCACGACCAGATCGCAGCGGATGTCGTGCTGTTGCACGTGCGCCAGCACCATGTCGCGCGCGCGCAAGGAGAGATTGAAAATGTCCCGTGCGCGGTCGGCGCCATAAAGCTTCACCAGATCAGCCGCGCCTTTGCGCCAACCGGGGATCATCTGCCCGCCATTGCGCCCCGAGGCGCCCCAGCCGATGCGGCCTGCCTCAAGCAGCACAACGGAAAACCCGCGTTCAGCCGCATTCAGCGCCGTATGCAATCCGGTATATCCGCCGCCAATGATGACGACGTCCGCCGCTATCTCGCCTTCCAGCTTCGGCGCTGACGCAACCGGATTGGCGGTCGCGACATAGTACGACCGCTCCATCCCCAAACCGGAATTGAAGCTCACCTCAGACCTTGAGCAACAAGTGATCGCGTTCCCACGAGGAGATCACTTGCTCGAAATTGTCGAGCTCATGATCTTTGATCTGCTGGAACGCGTTGCAGAAGTGCTCGCCCAACAATTCGCGTACTGGCGCGCATTTGCCAAAGCGATCCAGGCCATCGCGCAAAGTACGCGGCAAGGTGCGCGCCCACTTGTAGGCGCTCCCCTGAACCATGTCCGAAGGTGCGATCTTGTCGCGAATGCCGATATAGCCGCACACGAGCACCGCGGCGATCGCGAGATACGGGTTTGCGTCCGCGCCCGGCAAGCGATTTTCAATCCGCCGGTTCTCAGGCTGCGAAATCGGCACGCGCAAGCCGCACGAACGGTTGTCGTAACCCCATTGCAGATTGATCGGCGCTGAGAAGTCAGGCCGCATGCGACGGAACGAGTTCACGTTTGGAGCAAACAGCGGCGTGCATTCGCCGAGATACTTTTGCAGCCCACCGACGAAATGGCGAAACATATCCGTGTTGCCATCACCGCCCGCGCC